>NZ_QSKJ01000002.1:0-160544 GCF_003469895.1 Collinsella sp. AM28-11LB | reverse complement strand
GCCCCCCCGGGGACGGACAAATCTACTCAGTCTCGCCCGGTCGAGCGCCGCGGGCCAGGGCGTCCTGGTACTCCTTGACAGCCTTGAGTCTCTGCATGGGCTTAAGACGCTCGAACATGGTGTTGCCGTGCAGGTGATCGATCTCGTGCTGTAGGCACACGCAGAACAAATCGCCCGAAGCCTCGTAGCGAATCAGGTTGGCGTCCAGATCGTACGCCTCGACGACGACATGGTCGGGACGCTCGATCTCGCAGTTAATGCCCGGAATGGACAGGCAACCCTCACTAAAGGGCACCAGATGGTCACTCTGCTCAACAATGACGGGATTGATAAGCACGTACGGGTCGTAGTCGTTCTTGTCGGTGTAGTCGCAGTCGATGGTGACGAGCTGAATAAGCTCGCCGATCTGCGGGGCAGCCAGGCCGCAGCCGGCGTTCTCGAACATCATCTTCTTCATCTTCTCGGCAAGCGCCTCGATCGCCGGGGTGATCTCCTCGATGACGGCGCACTCCTGGCGCAGACGAGGGTCGGGCGACAGTACGATTCCGTTGGCTTCCATGGCCATCCTTTCGGGTTGTTACATCAAATCATAGGCATCGACGTCAACGCTCACGCTCACGCCGCGCGCAGAGCCCACCTCTTTGAGGCAGGCGTCGATATCGTCAGAGACATGGTACCCCACGGGCGACTTCACAAGCAGGTGGAAGCGATAACGGTCCTTGGCTCTCTCGATTACACACGAAGCCGGGCCCAGCACCTGCGGCACGGCACTCCCCGCCCGCAAAAAATTGGGCGCGGCGGCATGCCAGCGACGCTTGAGGAGCTTCGCGATGCGCCCAATATAATCCCGTGCATCATCTGCATTCGCCGACCACACCAAAATGTTGACTAGTCGAACAAACGGCGGATACAGCGCGTCGCGGCGCTGGTCCAGGTCGTGGTCGGTAAAGATCGAACGGTCATGCTCGGCAACGGCGCGAATGACCGGGTCCTCGGGCAGATAGGTCTGGATGATGACCTCGCCGGGGCGATCGCCGCGGCCGGCGCGCCCCGCCACCTGCTCCAGCAAATCGTAGGCACGCTCCCCCGCGCGAAAATCGGGCAGCTTGAGCGCAAAGTCGGCATTGACCACGCCCACGAGCGTGACCTCGGGAAAGTCGAGCCCCTTGGCGATCATCTGGGTGCCCAGCAGCACCGCGCAATCGGCGGCATCGAACTGCTCGAGCAGCTTTTTGTGCGCGTCCTTGCCACGCGTGGAGTCGGCGTCCATGCGAATGATGGCGACGTCCTCGGGAAGCATCTGGTGCAGTGCGTCCTCGATCTGCTGCGTGCCCAGGCCCATTTTTGCCAGGTAGCGGCTACCGCATTTGGGGCAACGGCTCGTGGGCGCCGGATACGGCTGCACGCGCCAGGACGATCCGCAGGTGTGGCACTGCAGGGTGTGCGTGCGCTCGTGATACGTGAGTGCGGTGGAGCAGTGGTTGCAGGTGGGCACGCAGCCGCATTCGCGGCACATCAAAAAAGGCGCAAAACCGCGGCGGTTGTGCAGCAACACGGCCTTTTCGCGACGCTTGACCACACGCTCCAAGCCCTCCATCAGCGGCTTTGAGAACATGGAGCGGCTGCCGTGCGAAAACTCGCGGCGCAGGTCGGCAATACGGACCGTAGGCAGCACGGCTTGTCCCGGGCGCTCGGGCATCTCGACGCGCGTCCAGGTGGCACCGTTATACGTGCCGCGGCGGCAGCGGTCGAGGGCCTCGGCAGAAGGCGTGGCCGAGCCCAGCACGAGTGGGCAGCGATAGCGGCGCGCCATCTCGGCCGCCACCTCGCGCGCGTGGTAACGCGGGCTGGAGCCTTGCTTGTAACTGGTCTCGTGCTCCTCGTCAATGATAATGAGACCCAGGTCGTTAAGCGGGCAAAAGAGCGCCGAGCGTGCACCGACGACCACGCGGGCGGCACCGCTGACGACCATATCCCACTGGTCCAGGCGCTCGCCGGCCGAAAGCCGCGAATGGAAAACGGCGACCGTCTCGCCAAAGCGCGAGCGGAAGCGGCCGACGGTCTGGGCCGTCAGTGAGATCTCGGGCACCAGCACGCAGGCCGAACGGCCGGCCGTCAGCACGCGCTCAATCGCCGAAAGATAAACCTCGGTTTTGCCAGAGCCGGTGACGCCGTCGACCAGCACCACGTCGCCATGAGCGTCCAGACGGGCGCGCTCAATCTGCGCGAGTGCCTGTTGCTGTCCGTTGGTAAGGGAGACTGGCGCCTTGCCGCTTGCCGAGGACAGCGTGGTCTGCTCGCTGCAGCCACGCCACGCACGGCGCTCCTCCACCACCACGACGCCGCGCTTTTCGAGCGCCTTGATGGTCGCCGACATGCTGTTATAGAGAAGGTTGAGGTCTCGGGTCGTGACCGGCCCGCACTGGAGCGCCTCGATAAGCTGACGCTGGCGGACCGCGGTCTTGGGCGGCGTATAGCCGAAACCCTCGGGCGTGAGCATGACCCAGCGATTTTGGATGGGCTTGACGGCGGGGCGCTCGACAGCCCATACGCCGTCATCGCCCTTGACCACACGCGGGCTGCCGCCCGGAGGCAAAAACAGACGCAGACACTCGGAAAGCGTTGCGACGTACTCGCGGCTCATCCAGCGTGCGATACGGGCAGCCTCGGCGGTAAAGAGCGGTTTGCTGAGGATGGCCTCGATGGCTTTAATGCGCGCGGGGTCGAAGGCGCTGTTGCCCTGCAGGTCGCCCAGCTCAGGTGCAATGTCGACGATATAGCCCGCGGCGGCACGGTTACCAAAGTGGACCAGGACCGTGGACCCGACCTGTGCCTCGTTAGCAAGGGTTTGCGGGATGCCGTAGGCGAATGGCTCGGACAGCGCACGCGTCGGGATGTCGAGGACCACGCTCGCGTAGGCGGCGATGAGGTCAGGTGTATGCTCGGGCTTGGCCGGTGCAGCGGCAGGCACGGGCGCCGCTGGAACCTCCTCCGGTTCCGGCGAACCAAACAGCGACAGTTGTTGAGCCATACACCACCTCTAACGAACGGACCTGAAAGGGCTGGGACAAAATAATCAGTAGTGTTTGTCCCATGGCCGATACGAGTGTCGAGCGTGTTGCGTCGCTCGAACATGGGGCAAACACTACTGATTATTTTGTCCCAGCAACACGCTCATCGGTACAGAAACAAGAGCCCCGCTCGGGTGAACGGGGCTCGGATACATACGTGTGCGCAGCGATTACAGTGCCATCGTGCGGGCGCGGTCGATGCGCGCCAGGCAGTCGTCGCGGCCGACGAGCGCCATGGTCTCGCCCAACGGAGGGCTCACCATGTTGCCGCAAACGGCGACGCGCACGGTCTGGAACACCACGCGCTTCTTGAGGTCCATCTGCTCGGGCAGCGGCTCAAGCGCGGCGTCGATGTTGGCAGCCGTCCACTCGTCCACACCCTCGAGCGCGGCCTTGGCGGCATCAAGAATGGCACCCATGCCCTCCTTGGCCAGGCCCTTGTTGACGGATTTCTCGTCATACTCGAGCGTCTCGGCCGTGGCAAAGATGGGAGCGGCGACGGTCACGGTGTCGGCCGGCATCTTGGTGCGCGGCTTGACGATGGCAGCGAGCGCGTCGATCCAATCCTCGCCGTACTCGACATTACCCTCGATGAGACCTGCCTCGTGCAGCTCGGGGACCATGATCTCGTCGGCAAACTGAGCATCGGACATGCCATTGATGTACTCGGCGTTGACCCAATCGAGCTTCTTGGGGTCGAAGGTCGCCGGGTTCTTGGAGATGCGATCGAGCGAGAACTTGCTGGCCAGGACATCGCGCGGGATGATCGTGGTCTCTCCGTCGAGCGACCAGCCGAGCAGCGCCAGGTAGTTGACGAAGGCATCGGACAGGTAGCCGGCGTCGCGGTACTCCTCCACCGAGGTGGCGCCGTGGCGCTTGGAGAGCTTCTTGCCGTCGGCGCCCAGGATCATGGAGATGTGGGCGAACGTAGGCACGGGCGCGCCGAGGGCCTCGTAGACCATGACCTGGCGCGGGGTATTGGACAGATGGTCGTCGCCGCGAATGACGTGGGTGATCTTCATCATGGCGTCGTCGACGACGGTCGCAAAGTTATACGTAGGCGTGCCATCGGAGCGGAAGATGACAAAGTCGTCGAGCTCCTTGGCGTCGAAGGTCACCTCGCCGTGGACGGCGTCGTGGATACGGACGTCGCCGCGGTCCTCGGGTACCTTGATGCGCAGGACGTAGGACTCGCCGGCCTCGATGCGGCGACGGGCCTCCTCGGGATCAAGATCGCGGCAACGGCGCTGATAGCCCTGAAAGGGGTCCTTGCGCTCCTGCGCGGCCTTGCGGTCGGCGTCGAGCTGCTCCTTGGTGCAGAAGCAGGGATAGGCCTTGCCCTCGTCCCAAAGCTTCTGGGCGGCCTGCTTGTACAGGTCCAGGCGCTCAGTCTGGGCGTAGGGGCCAAAGTCGCCGCCCACCTCGGGACCCTCGTCCCAGTCCAGGCCCAGCCAACGCATGGCGCGCAGGATGATCTGCGTATTCTCGTCGGTGGAGCGGGTGGGGTCGGTGTCGTCGATGCGCAGGATGAACGTGCCTCCGTTTGCGCGGGCAAAAGCCCAGTTATAAATAGCGGTGCGGGCGCCGCCGATGTGCAGCTTGCCCGTCGGTGAGGGTGCAAAGCGGACGCGAACGTCTGATGCCATGGAAATCTCCTCGATTGCAGGATGGATGTCGAACCGTACCAGTATAAAGCAACAATGCCCACCTCCGCACAAAGGGCACCGACCCAGTCATTGGGTAGCTAATTTGGGACGGGGCTTTTTTAGCTACCCTATGTCGAGGTAGGCCTCTGGCTCCGAAGACTCCGGATTGGGTAGCTAAAAAAGCCCCGTCCCAAATTAGCTACCCCCAAAGCGATGTATGACTAGGTGCGGAAAGGGTGTGAATGTTTGATTTACGCGCTATGATATGCCCTTGCATAGAGAGCCCGGCGGAATGGTAACGGTCGCCGGGACACGTTTTTGAAGGGACTATCATGTCAGAAGAACTTCGTTCCATCCCACCCCAACACGGGTCCTTTGTTTTTACGTCGGAGTCGGTGACCGAAGGTCATCCCGATAAGATCGCTGACCAGATCAGCGACGCCATCCTCGACGCAATCCTCGCCAAAGAAATAGAGCTCCAGGAACAGGGCTACATCGCCCCCAACGGCGTGCCTGCCAACGTGGAGAACGTCCGCTGCGCCTGCGAGACCCTCGTGACCACCGGCACCGTCATCGTCGCCGGCGAGATTCGCACCCAGGCCTACGTCGACGTACAGGAAATCGCCCGCGGCGTTATCCGCCGCATTGGCTACAACCGTGCCAAGTTCGGTTTTGACTGCGACACCTGCGGCGTTATGAGCCTCATCCACGAGCAGTCGCCCGATATCGCCCAGGGCGTCGACGAGTCCTTCGAGACCCAGACCGGCGCTACCACCGACCCGATCGACCTGATCGGCGCCGGCGACCAGGGCATGATGTTCGGTTATGCCTCCAACGAGACCAAGACCCTCATGCCCATGCCACACTACCTGGCAAGCCGCCTGGCCGAGCGCCTGGCCGCCGTGCGTCACGACGGCACCCTCGCCTATCTGCGTCCCGACGGCAAGACCCAGGTCACCGTGCGCTACGAGGAAGGCAAGCCCGTCGAGGTCACGACCATCGTCATCTCCACGCAGCACGCCGCCGAGATCGAGGACATGGGAAAGATCAAGGCCGACCTCATCGAGCACGTCATCACCCCGGTCATGGCCGCCGAGAACATGCCGTGGGACAACGCGGACATCTACGTGAACCCCACCGGTCGCTTTGTCGTGGGCGGCCCCATGGGCGACACGGGCCTCACCGGCCGCAAGATCATCGTCGACACCTACGGCGGCTACGGCCGTCACGGCGGCGGTGCCTTTAGCGGCAAGGACTGCACCAAGGTCGACCGCTCCGCCGCGTATGCCGCGCGTTGGGTCGCCAAGAACGTGGTCGCCGCCGGTCTGGCCGACCGCTGCGAAGTCGAGCTTGCCTACGCGATCGGCGTTTCCAAGCCCCTCTCAATCATGGTCGACACCTTCGGCACCGCGCATGTTGCCGAGGACAAGATCGTTGAAGCCGTAGAGAAAACCTTCGACCTGCGCCCGGGCGCAATCATCCGCGACCTAGACCTGCGTCGCCCCATCTACGAAAAGACGGCAGCCTACGGTCACTTCGGCCGAGAAGACGCCGACTTCACCTGGGAGAAGACCGACCGTGTCGAAGAACTCAAAGCAGCCTGCGGCCTGTAAGCTAACCCGAAAAGCTACAGCAAATAACAACGCACCAAAAGAAGTACCGACTCCAACCGGTACTTCTTTTCTATTTAAACGGTGGTGAAGATAAGCCGACCTGGGACATGGAATAGGTCACATGCCGATAAATATTGCAGCAGAGCGACTCCAACCATGTATCCTAAGTTCCGAGGGCTTTAGTATTTGGTCGATCGCGAGTTCCGCACGAGCCGGAGGCCACTTAATGTGGCCTCCGTGCGAGCAGGACTGTCCGAGCAGGCGACCAAATACCAAAGCCCTCGGAGCGGCGGGACAGTGTATGCCCCGCCCTCGGGACGATGGGACAAAACAAAGGAGCACCCATGGCAGGCAAGCCGCAAACACTAGCTACGACCTCAGCATTCGAGATCTTGGGCCCCGTCATGGTCGGCCCCAGCTCATCGCACACCGCCGGCGCCCTGCGCTGCGCCCAAGTTGCCGCCAGCCTGCTGGAAGGCCGCATCACCAAAGTCACCTTTGGCCTGTGGAACTCCTTCGCCCACACCTACCGCGGCCACGGCACCGATCGTGCGCTCGTCGCGGGCATCCTGGGCCTCGACACCGATGACGAGAACATCAAGCAGGCCTTCGACCTCGCACGCGAGCAGGGCCTCGAATATAACTTTGACATCAAGGGCGATGACGCCTCCATCCACCCCAACACCGTCGACAT
This sequence comes from Collinsella sp. AM28-11LB, assembly GCF_003469895.1. Lineage (NCBI taxonomy): Bacteria > Bacillati > Actinomycetota > Coriobacteriia > Coriobacteriales > Coriobacteriaceae > Collinsella > Collinsella sp. AM28-11LB. Next base: position 153,520 of record NZ_QSKJ01000002.1, on the reverse strand, counting down.
CGACATGGTCGACGACACGGGCGCTACGGCACAGGTCCGCGGCGAGAGCCTGGGCGGTGGCAAGATGCGCATCAGCCGCATTAACGGCGTCGGCGTTGACATCTCGGGTATGTACTCCACGCTCTTCGTGGCGCACCAGGATGTTCCCGGCGTGCTCGCCGCGCTCACGAACCTGCTCGCCTACGCCCACGTGAACATCGCCTTCTGCCGCACCTACCGCACCGAGGTGGGCGGCCAGGCCTACTCCGTCTTTGAGACCGACGGCGCGCCCGACGACACCGTTGTCCCTATGCTGCGCAAGCTCGACAATGTCGATTACGCGACCTTTATCGAGCTCCCAGGTTCTGCCTCGTCGCTCTCCCCCGGCGTCTCAGCAAAGGAAATCTTCGACGACGGCGAGCAGCTGCTCGATGCGTGCGAGGAACTGGGACTCAGCATCGGCGCCGTCATGGCCCTGCGCGAGGCGCGTCTGACCGGCGAGGCCCACGCCGTCGCCGCCATGCGCCGCGTGCTCGACGTCATGCGCGAGGAGACCACGGCCCCCATCGTCAATCCGCAGCGCTCGCTCGGCGGGCTTATCGGCGGCGAGGCCAAGCTTGTCGATGCCACCGGCCGCAACGACCTTGGCTCCAACTTAATGGGCCCCGTCCAGACCGATGCCGTGGCCCGCGCCATGGCCGTCCTGGAGCGCTCCGCCACCATGGGTGTGATCGTCGCTGCCCCCACGGCAGGCTCCGCAGGCGTCGTGCCCGGCTGCGTGCTGGCGCTCGCCGATCACCTTCAGCTCGACGACGAGCAGGTGATAGACGCGCTCTACTGCGCAGCCGCCATCGGCCTCAACCTCACCACGAGCGCCTGCGTTGCCGGCGCCGAGGGCGGATGCCAGGCCGAGGTGGGAAGCGCCGCCGCCATGGCTGCCGCCGCGCTGGTGCAGATGCTCGGCGGCACGCCCGAGCAGGCGCTTGACGCCAGCTCCATCGCGCTAAGTAACCTGCTGGGCCTCGTTTGTGACCCCGTCGGAGGCCTGGTCGAGGTGCCCTGCCAAAACCGCAATGCCATCGGCGTGGCAGCGGCCTTTAGCTCGGCACAACTCGCCCTCGCCGGCATTAAGAGCCTGGTGCCGTTTGACCAGATGGCACATGTCATGCTCTCGGTGGGCCACGCGTTGCCGGCCACGCTGCGCGAGACGGCAAAGGGCGGCATCGCGCAGGCTCCGGCCGCGCTTTCGGCCTGTGCAAAATGCGGTGTGTGCGGGTAGTGACCAAGAACGACTCGATAGTGGGACAACTGTCCCACCTCTTTTGAATGCCACCGTTTCCGTACCACAAACAACTAGGTAATCGCTATAATGCAAGCCCAGTAAAAACACGATGAGCCGCAAGGCGAAATTCGAAGGATATGCATACGATGTCGCAAAATGATCGAACTCAACTGATTCCCGATCCGCAGCAGCCGAGCAGGCACACCGGTGGCGTTCAGTCGCCGCGTCCTATCGCGCCGAGTCACGGTCAGCAGTGTGGTGCGGCAAACGCTTCCCAACGCCCGAACCATCAACGTCAGCAGCGCCAGGCAAACGGCAATGCGCCCAGGCAGCCCCCCGCGCACGGTCGAGGCGATCGCGGCCCCGCGCGCAAACCCGCCGAGAACAATAAGTCGGGCAAAAAGACGACGCTCTTTGTCGTCCTGGGTCTTATCGTCATTGTCTATATCGTAGGCGTCGTAGCGTTTTCGCAGGTAGCCTACCCCAATACCACCATCGCCGGCGTCGACGTCTCGTTTTCCAACGCTTCGTCTGCCGCCACCAAGGTCAACTCGGCATGGAAGCACTATAAGCTCACCGTGACAGGCGATGACTTTAGCTGGACCTATCAGCCCGAGTCCGATGAGCCCATCGTCGACGGCGAAACTGCCGCAAAAGAGATTATCAGCCACAACGAAGCCTTTGTATGGCCGGTCCGCCTTGTGGAATCCTTAAGCGGAAAGACCAAAACAACCGCTACCTCCAAAGAAGTCGATCTTGATCAAGACGTCGACCTGTCCATGCTCTCCGACACTTTTGACCAAAAGAAGTTTGAGGAGGATCTGGGCGCCGCCATCGACGAGTTTAACGAGGGGCGTTCGAGCACGTTCGAGGCCAATAGCTCCTATGACGAGCAGGCCGGCAAGTTTACCGTCGAGAAGGCGCGCTCCAACGAAAAACTCGACCGCAAGCATGTTATTAAGTATGCCGAGCTCGAGCTTGCCTCGCTGTCCGAGACCGTAGACCTTTCCAAGCTCGGCAACGATGCCTATGAGCCGCTCAATGGAACGCTGACCGATGATCAGATTCAGGCCGCATGCGATGCCGCCAACAACTTCCTGGGCGTCAACGTGACCCTCAAGCTCAACGGCGAGGATGCCGGCAAGGTTGATGGCAGCTCCGTGTTGCAGTGGATCAGCTTTGCCGATCCGGCCAACCCCACACTCGATACGTCACAGATCAGCAGCTGGGCAACCGAGCTCGCCAACGGCTTTAACACCGTGGGCTCCACTCGCTGGTGGACGCGCGCCGATGGCAAGCAATGCGCAGTTGAAGGCGGCGACTTTGGTTGGTCCATCGACAGCGGCTCGCTCGCCAAGCAGGTCGAGGACGCCATTAACAACAAGCAGACCGGCGAAATCGAGATCAAGTACTCCCAGAAGGCCGACACCTTTACCGCAAAGGGAGAGCCCGACTGGAAGGCATACGTCGATGTCGATCTGTCCGAGCAGCACGCGCGCTACTACGACGAGAGCGGCAATATCGTGTGGGAGGCCAACTTTATCTCAGGAAAGCCGGGTGAGGACGCCACTCCCGAAGGCGTCTGGCAGATCAACAGCAACGACGGCGCGAGCACGCTGATTGGCGCCAAGGACCCCGAGACGGGCAAGCCCAAATACGAGAGCCCGGTGAGCTACTGGATGCCGTTTGAGGGCAACATGATCGGCTTCCACGATGCCACCTGGCAAAACGACAAGAGCTTCGATAACGCCGAGTCGTACAAGTGGTGCGGCAGCCACGGTTGCATCAACCTGCGCATGGCCGACGCCAAGGCACTTCACGACTGCATCAAAGTCGGCCTGTGCGTGGTTGTCCACTCGTAGTGCAACGGGCGCATTCATACAGCGTGGAACCGCTGCGACCAATCTAACAGTTCCGAAAGAAACCGTCCTATGCGCCCGCCCCAACCGGTGGGCGCATATACTTATCGAGGTTCTTTCTATAAAGGAGACGCTATGCCGAATGTCCCCACGATCACCCCGGGCCCGGATAATACCGAGCACACGCCCGAAGGTATCACCGAAACGCTTCCTCTGATCACAGACGTACATGCCGACAAGGAGAGCGGACGCACGAACGACACGGCCGAGATTTCCGATGAAGAGGCATATGCCAAGCTCAAGGCAAAACGTGCCGAACGTCGACGCAAAAAGCTGATTCGACGCGGCATTGCCGCCGGCATCGTGGGTGTCATCGCGCTCATTGCCATTGTCGCAACCCTGGTTATCAATGCGCAGCCACAGGGCGATAGCGGGCCTGCGACCGACGTGGTGACCGAGGGCACGTTTAGCACAACGGTCGAAGCGAAAGGCCAGCTCAAACCCATTTCGTCCTCAGTGGTCTCCCCTTCTGTCGACGGCACGGTCGATTCGATAAACGTGCAGGCAGGCCAATCCGTCAACGAGGGCGACGTGCTTATGACCATTAAAAACGACGAGCTCGATCGCAACGTTGCCGAGGCGCAGCGCGCAGTTGCAGCAGCTCAGGAAGACCTCGCCAACGCGCAGAAAGCCGCAACTGCCGCGCAGGCCACCCCAACGACGGACGTCGACGAAGCTTCCGCAGCGGCTGGCATCTCCGCCGCATCAGCGGACACGAACGCCGTATCGGCCGCACAGCGCAGCCTCGCATCGGCCCAGGCAAACCTCGATCAGGCGAACGCCAAGGCCGCCAGCCGTACGGTCACGGCCCCGAGCTCGGGCAGCATCGTGGAGCTCAACGCCAAGGTGGGCGCCACGGTAACAGGCGGCATGATCATGGGCGAAAGCGATACGAGCGGCGGCAAGCAGTGCATGCAGATCGCCGACCTGTCCAAGATGAAGGTGACGGTTCAGGTGGGCGAAAAGGATATCGCCAAAATTGCCGTGGGCCAAAGCGCCAACGTGACCTATCCCGCGTTTCCCGATATCGTGAGCCAGGGCACCGTCACGGCTATCGCCTCGGTGGCAACCTCCGACTTCTCCTCCGGGAGCGCCGGCAGCGTGACCTTTAACGTCGACATCCTCATCGAAGCACCCGACGCGCGCCTCAAGCCGGGTATGACCGCCGAGGTCTCGGTGGTGACCGAACAGCTCGACGATGTGGTGATGGTGCCGACCATGGCCCTCATGACCGAGGATGGCGAGCACTATTACGTCAACGTGGCAACCGACGGCGAAGGTAAACAGACCCGACGCGTAAAGGTGACCGTCGTGACGCAAAACGATAACGACGCCGTGGTCGGCAAAACGCAGGTCAAGCGCGACGACCAGGGCAACGAGATCAACCCTAACGTGCCGGTTACCAAGTTGCGCGACGGCGACACCATTGTGATGGATACCGGCGCGGGCATGACGGCCGACGGCGGCGACAACATGCCTGCCGACGAGGGCAAGTAATGCGTCCCGTCATCGACATCCGCAACGTGCACCGCATCTTTGAGAGCGAGGCCGGTTGCGCCCACATCCTGCATAACGTAAGCCTGGCAGTAGATCCCGGTGAGTTCGTCGCCATCACCGGCCCCTCGGGCTCAGGCAAGTCGACGCTCATGAACATCCTGGGCTGCCTGGACAAACCGACGGCGGGCGATTACTTCCTGCAAGGGCTCAACGTCGCCGAGCTCGACGATGATGAGCTCACCGAGGTGCGCGCGCTGAGCATCGGCTTTGTCTTTCGAAGCTTTAATCTGCTGCCGCGCCTGACGGTGATCGAAAACGTCATGCTGCCGCTGTCCTACACCAATGTGCCGCGTAGCCAACGCGAGATGCGCGCCGTGCACGCGCTGCAAGCCGTCACGCTTCCGGTCGACCATTGGGATCATCGCATATCGGAGCTCTCGGGCGGACAGATGCAGCGCGTCGCCATCGCGCGCGCCCTTGTCAACGATCCACCCATCATTTTGGCCGACGAGCCGACGGGAAACCTGGACTCGACAACCGGGGCGCTTGTCATGGAAACCTTCCACAAGCTCCAGGAACGCGGCAAGACCATCGTGCTCATCACACATGATCCCGGTATCGCCGCCGAGGCCGACCGTGCCGTGACCATCCGCGACGGTCGCATTCACGACGGCGCGTATATCGCGCATACACCGGATACGCTACGCGGGGCCGTCAACAATCTGCCCGCGATTTCTACAACCACCAATCAGCCGAAAGGAGCGAAGGCATGAGCAACCGCGATCTTGTCCAAGAAGCCCTTCACTCGCTCGAGGCCAACAAGGGACGCAGCCTGCTCACCATCCTGGGCATCGTCATTGGAATCGCGTCGGTCATAGCCATGACCTCGCTTATCGGAGGTATCCAAAACAGCCTAGTCAACAGCATGGGTCTTAACGCCGCCCGCATGGTGCAGATTTATTCGTCGCAAGAGCTTACCGAGTCGGACGTCGAGAAGCTTCGCAAGATGGTGCCGCAGATCGAGCAGATCGGCATCGTGGACAGCGCCTATACCGAGTACAAGGCCGGTGACAAAAGCTATACCGTCATGGCGCAGGGCGTCGATAGCGACATGCTCGACGCGGTGGGCGCCAGCAAGCTCGTCGCGGGGCGCACCTATACCCAGGCCGAGTCCCAATCTGGCGCACGCGTGGCGCTCATCAGCCGTGGCGGCGCCGACCAGCTGTACAGCAACGAGCAGGACGCGGTGGGCAAGACCATTAAGCTTTCCAACGGTGAGGTGCAGATTATCGGTGTTATCGACGGCGGTAGCGACTCCATGGGCTCGTTCAGCCTGTACATGCCGCGTGAGACCATCTCGGGTCTCTTTGGCGACGAGAACCCCTCTTTTCCCAGCGTAACGGCGCTCGCCGCCGAGGGAACGGACATGGACGAGCTGTGCAAGACGATTGAATCCAAGGTGCGAAGTATGAAGAGCATCGCGGACGACGACGAATATGACAGCGTATCGGTGACCTCAATGAAAAGCGCCATCGACGCCCTCAATTCCTTTATGGGCGCGTTTTCGCTCATCATGGGCGCCGTTGCCAGCATTTCGCTGCTCGTGGGCGGTATCGGCATCATGAACATGATGCTCACCAATGTGACCAAGCGTATCCGCGAGATCGGCATTCGCCGTGCCCTGGGGGCCAGTCGTCGCGATATCACCGCGCAGTTTTTGGCCGAGTCCTCGGCGCTGTGCGTCACCGGCGGCCTGCTGGGTGTCCTGATTGGCTACCTGCTTGCCTGGGGGCTCTCCTTCTTTGCCGCCAACTCGGGCATCATGAGCGAGTTTGGAGCCAGCGGAGCCATTACGCCAAGCTTCTCTGTTACGACCGTGCTGCTCGCCTTTGCCGTGTCCGTCGGCATCGGTGTGATCTTTGGCTTCTACCCCGCCCGCCGCGCCGCAAAGCTCGATCCAGTCGAGTGCCTGCGCTACCAGTAAGCCACTACCAATACGTTGCGGTGAAATAGTGACTGTTTATGCGTCTATTTCACCGTAACTTAGAAGGTGTTGGGGCATGACACTTCGCCCCAAATCAAATTGATTCGTTGAATAGACACATTAGGGATTCTTTAGACGCATTTAATTCCACATATGGGTATTATCTCACACGAAGTACACGTGAAAGGATATGCCCATGTCGCTTACACAGTCAGCGGAGCGCGCAGCACTCAACAAACTCATCGATTATCTCGACGACAACCCGCAGGAAAAAATTGACAAAATCATGGACCTCGTGAACAAGCTGGTCCCCGACCGCGTGTTTCCCGCGCAGCGCGAGGCGTTCACCAACGTCATCAAGAGCCGCGGCAATTGGTATGACCTGATCATGCGCGTTTTCACCCTCAATCCCAAGATGCGCGCCAAGTTGCTCAAGACGCTTATTGTCGACGGTAACCTGCTCGCTTGGCCGCAACAGGAGAAGAGCCGCGAAAAGTACCAGTGCAATATTCCGTGGGCCATCTTGCTCGATCCCACAAGCGCCTGCAACCTGCACTGCACGGGCTGCTGGGCAGCCGAGTACGGCTATAAGCAGAACCTCTCGTTTGAAGACATCGACTCCATCATCACGCAGGGCAAAGCGCTCGGCACGCATATCTACATCTATACCGGGGGCGAGCCGCTCGTCCGCAAGCACGACCTCATCAAGATCTGCGAAAAGCACCAAGATTGCGTGTTCCTCTGCTTTACCAACTCCACGCTCATCGACGAGGCATTCTGCGACGATATGATTCGCGTTGCAAACTTTGTTCCCGCCATTAGCGCCGAGGGCAACGAGCACACTACCGACGCCCGCCGTGGCGAGGGCACCTATGCCAAGATCGAGCACGCCATGAAGCTCCTGCGCGAGCGCAATCTGCCCTTTGGCATATCGACCTGCTGGACGAGCGCCAACGCCGATACCGTCGCCACCGAGGAAAACATGGACTGGATGATCGACGAGGGGGCGCTCTTCTGCTGGTATTTCCACTTTATGCCGGTCGGGCGCAACGCCACCTCAGAGCTCATGCCCACGCCCGAACAGCGTGAGCACATGTATCGTTTTATACGCGAGATGCGCGAGAAAAAGCCGCTCTTTACGCTCGACTTCCAAAATGACGGTGAGTTCGTGGGCGGCTGCATCGCCGGTGGTCGCCGCTACCTGCACATCAATGCAGCGGGCGACGTGGAGCCCTGCGTGTTCATCCACTATTCCAACGCCAACATCCACGATGTGAGCCTGCTCGATGCGCTGCGCTCTCCCCTCTTTATGAAATACTACGAGGGCCAGCCGTTCAACGACAACTATCTCAAGCCCTGCCCCATGCTCGAGAACCCCGACGTGCTGCCCAAGATGGTGGCCGAGACCGGTGCCAAGAGCACCGACCTGGTCGAGAAGGAATCGCCCGAGCAACTGCGCGAAAAGACCCGCGCCGCAGCCGAGGCCTGGGCGCCCGTGGCAGAACGCATTTGGAACGATCCCGACGATCCGCTCTACATCAAACGCCATGAGGACGAGACGCAGGGCATGGCCGACAGCGACATGCATAAGTTTGAACAGCAGGGCCGCAAGCTCAAGAGCAACTGCTAGCGCTTGATAACGGAGCAGGCAGCAAAGACGCGGGCGCCTCGGGAGGGGCGCCCGTGCTAGGACAAACGGGTCTCCAAGCTCGAAAGACCGTTCAGAGTCAGGTCGTTGGCAACCTCCGAGACGCGCTCGATGGGAACCGAGCCGTCAGACAGCGCCCACGTGCGATAGATACCGATGATACCCGATAGCAAAAACGCCAGATAGTAGTCGAACATCTCGTCCTTGAGACCTTGGGGCAGCAGATCGCGATCAGCAATCTCGTGTTCGAGCGGCACACGAAGACGAGCCATAAAATCATCGAGCGGAATATTCTCGATCAGCTGACGATTGAGCACCAGGTTGTTGCATAGCGCCTCATTAACGGTTTTAAAGAAGGTCGCCGCCGCGCCCAGGGCGCGCTCGTTGGTGTCGCCGTTCATGGAAGCAAGCGTTTTCTCGACCGAGTCGACAATCATCTCCACCACATCGACGGCAATGGCATCGAGCAGGCCGTCAACCGTACCAAAGTGAACGTAAAAGGTCTTGCGGTCGACATTGGCCTCGCGCGCGATGGCACTCACCGTAATGTCTGCCAGCGGCTTTTCCATGAGCAGGCGCTCGAAAGCGGAAAGGATGGCAGTGCGGCTGCGAACGATGCGGCGATCAATACGCGGTTTGCTGGTGGCCATGGGCGTGTCCCTTCGATATACGGGCACTCATCAACAGATGAGAGATAATCTACGTAAGAGGATTATCCCCCATACAGCACAAATATGCCCCGCATCATGAAGAACGCACGACTGCCCTACTGCGACTTAGGGTGCTTCTTCTTATTGAGTGCCGACGGAGATACGCGAATACCATCGCCTGTCTGGCGCACATAGGCTTTATGAGCCGGCTTAGCGGTCCCAGAAGCCTTCTGAGCGTGCTTCTTGGGATCAACGGTAACAGCATTCGTGGGGTGCGGCTTAGTGGGCGCAGAGGGCGTCTGAGGCGTGCGGCCGAGCTTGCGCATCACGCGATCCCAGCGCGCATGGATGCTCTCGTTGTGGGCGCTCTTAAGGCCCAGCAGGGGCGCAGCCAAAATGGTCGGCGCAATAAACGTAATGAGGCGCCACAGCAGATAGCCGGCGGTCGAAGCCGATCCAAAGAAATGACCCAGGAAAAGCGCGAAGCCACCCTCGGCACCGCCGGTGCCACCGGGCAGGGGAACAGCAGAGCTGAGGAGCTGAACAAAGGCGCTCGCGGCCATGACCGAGAAAAAGTCGACCTCGTGGTGGCCAAAGGCAAGCATCAGAAAATACGGCACCAGATAGAAAAACGCGAGCTGCAGCATGGTGATAAACACGGTGAGCAGCATGGACGAAAAATGGCCAGCCGAAAGCTTGAACTTCTCGGAGAACGAATAGACCTCGCCATCGACAAACGTGCGCCATCCCTCGATCTTAGTGGACGAGACACCTATGCGCTCGAGCCAATTAATGATGCAATGGGCGACGCGCGTGACGGTCTTAGGCATGAGCGCGACGGCAAAGATGCCTAGCAAGATGCAGCAGTGTCCGCCAAAGCTAAAGACGCACAGCAGTGTCATGTCGCCATAGCGCTCGGCGAAAAACGGCATGCGAGCAAGTAGCAGGATAGCACCCCAGGCAACAAGGCCAAACTGATACACGATAAAACGCGTGAACTGCGTGGCGCCGGCCTCGCCGACATTTTGGCCCGCTTTGGTCAGGCGGTAAATCTGGGCAGGAGTCGAGCCCATCATCATGGGCGTCAGGTTACCAAAAAAGATGCCGCTCGCCTCGACAGAGATCAGGTCGCGAATGCCGACGGGTGAATTGGGGTCGAGCCAGACGGCGATCGCATAGGCCACAATGCCAAAGAACAGATACATGAACATGCATAGACACGCGACAACGAGCCAGGGCGCCTGGACGCTCGACATAGCAGCCCAGAACTGCCCCATCTGCCCGGTTACCACCAGATAGACGATATAACCCACCAGCACAACGCCGATAAAGATGGCGCCGCGGCGTGCGCTCTTATTGTCATCGCCGCCCGAGGCCTCAACCTCGACCAGGGGCTTGGACGTATGCTGAGAGGACTCCGTCATGAGACTCCTTCTAACAGTCAAAATAACTTGGTTATTGTACCCGTAAGGGCCATAAGCAGAACGTAAAGCTCTTGTTCAAACGGGAATTGCAGACGGTTGTTTGATAATAAAAAACCCGGCCTTCCGTGGGAAGTCCGGGTATCAGATGCGTGGTAGCCCGTACCAGATTCGAACTGGTGATCTCCGCCTTGAGAGGGCGGCGTCCTAAACCGCTAGACGAACGGGCCACATGACATCTGCACTGCCGTGCTGCGAGGAAATATATTACGGGACAAAAAACGCGAGCGCAAGAAAAAATTCCAAATTGCCGAAAATTTGTCGGCAGGTTATGGAACGCGCAGTTCAGCAAGGTAGTTAATTTGGGACGGGGCTTTTTTAGCTGCCCTAGCCGTCAATCGACCGAACCGCCGGTGCTGCCGGCAGGGGTAGCTAAAAAAGCCCCGTCCCAAATTAACTACCCTAGGTTGAGATGGACCAAAAGAGCTTCGCGGTCGTTGGGGATGTTGTCCTCGATCAGGGCGTCGAGCGCTGCGTTGAGAAGCTGACCTAGCTCGGGCCCCGGCTTCACACCGGCGCGGATCAGATCGCCGCCGTTGATGGCGAGCATCTTGAGCGTATAGGGCTCCCCTGCCTCCAGTAGCTCGTGCGCCAGCGCGCGCATCTCCTCGATGGTCTCGACGTAATAGAAGCACGACGGGGCCTTGCCGAGCGTATCGGCACGCTTGAGATCCATGAGCTCGTCCATCAGGCGGGCGGTGTCGACGCCCTCGCCCGAAAGCAAGCGCATCATATTGAGCAGACAGGAACGCTCGGGGCGCAGCGGCTTGTCATGGTAATTGATGAGCAAGCACACGTCGCGAACCAAGTCATGCGAAAGCGCCAGGCGATCCATAATGACACGCGCCTTCTTAGCGCCGAGCTCGGGATGACCGTAAAAGTGGCCGCTGCCCGCATGATCGACCGTAAAACACTCGGGCTTGGAAACGTCGTGCAAAAACGCCGCCCACATCAGGCTCGACGAGGGCGCGACGCCGTCACACAGCGCCAGCTCCCCTGCCACCGTCAGCACGCGGGCGATATGCTCGTAAACGTTAAAGGCATGGTAGACGCTGCGCTGATCAAACCCGCGACCCGCTGCCAACTCGGGCACGGCGGCGCAAACAAGCTCGGGGTAGCGCAGCATGGCGTCTCCCCCGTGGCCGGTCGAAAGGATACCCTCAAGCTCAATGCCCACACGCTCGCGAGCCACGGCATCGAGCAGAGGCGCGCACTCGGCAAGGGCACGCTTAGTCTCGGGCTCAATCACAAAGTCCAGGCGGCAGGCAAAACGCACCGCACGCAGCATGCGCAAGGCATCCTCGTTAAAGCGACGCTTGGGATCGCCGACGGCACGGATCAGCTTTCGTTCCAAATCACCCTGGCCGTCGTAGCGGTCGACAAGCCCGCGCTCGGGATGCCAGGCCATGGCGTTGACGGTAAAGTCGCGGCGCGCCAGATCGTCCTCAAGCGACGCCGCACGCTCCACGCTTTGCGGATGGCGGCCATCGGTGTAAAAGCCGTCCAGGCGGTACGTAGTGACCTCGATACGCTCGCCATCACTAATGGCGGTGATGCCGCCAAATTTAATACCCGATTCAACCACCGCAATGCCGGCAGCCTCGAGTGCTGCCTTGGACTCCTGCCACAGGCCGCTGCAGCACATATCAACATCGTGGCTGGGGCATCCCATAAGGGCATCACGTACCCAACCGCCTACGTACCAAGCCTCAAGACCAGCTGCCTCGAGCGCGCGTAGGACGCGCAGGGAGGCGGCTGACGGCTGCGTAGCGTTAAGCGAAACTGTGCACATTCCTGTGGCCTCCTGCAATTGCGAGTGTATTGATTGTTGGTTCTCAAGAAGTCTAGCAAGAAACAGAAGAAGGCGCACACGCGAACCCACTTCGCGCACGATTGAGCCCCAAGGGCTCGACAGCAGGCTTAAAAAAGCACCCGTCTCGAAAATCCGAGACGGGTGCTCGACAAGCAAAGAATGTAACCGTGTGCCGCGCTAGCAAACCTGACGGATGGCAATACCCTTCTTGTACTCCTCCACCTTGGCAAAGTCACCCAGACCCGGGCACTCGACCACGTTGGCGCCGGTTGCCATCGACAGGCGCAGGGCGTCCTCGACGCGCTCGGGGGCGTCGTGCCACACGGACAGGAAAGCGGCCAGGGAGGAGTCGCCCGCGCAGACGGTCGACAGCAGCTTAACCTCAAAAGTACGGTTGGCAAACCAGATGTGCTCGCCGTTGGAGAAGTACGCGCCATCGCCGCCAAGGGTCAGTAGTACGTTCTTAGCGCCCTTGGCATGCAGCTCGGCCATGGCACCCTTGACGGACTCGTCGTCGCCACCGCTCACCTTAATGCCAAAGATATCGAGCAGCTCGTCGTCATTAGGCTTAATCAGCAGAGGCTCCATGGCAATGAGGTCTGCCAGCTGATGGCTCGAGATGTCGAGCACGAACTCGGCACCCTTTGCCTTAACACGGCGAAGCACCTCGGCGAGGAAACCATCAGAGGTGTTGGGGGGCAGTGAGCCGCTAATGACCAGGCAGGTCATGTCATCGAGTGAATCGATAAGCTCAAACATCTCCTGCTCGTTGGCCTCGTTGATGGCGGCACCGGCGTTGACCATGTTGTACTCGGTGTCGGGGCCCGCGTTGAGGAACACGTTGACGCGCGTGATACCGTCGGTCCACACGGGCTTGACGGGTACGCCCAGGGCCTCGGCGCCCTTGACGATAAACTCGCCCGAAAAGCCGGCGAAGAAGCCCAGGATCGTGGTGTCGACGCCGTAGTGATCGAGGGTGAACGAGACGTTGAGACCCTTGCCGTTGGGCGTGTAAACGGCGTTGCGGGTACGCGTGACGGTGTTGGCGTCAAGACCGTCACAGGCGATATTGTAGTCGATGGCGGGATTTGCAGTGAGCGTGTAAATCATGAATGTTCCTTTCACAAGGCAACGTGTTAATGAAAGTATATTCCACACATCGGAAAAAGGCTAGGACAACTCGGTAAACGGTGTGAAAGCGATGAAGTACGGCAGAACATGTCTCCCCCATGGGCGAACAAAAAAGGCGCCCCGGGCGAAACCGGGGCGCCGCATGCGCACGAATATGTCGCGTTTCGATTACTGACGATCGAGCTTGCGGACAGCAATGCGCTTGCTGTACTCGTCGACGTGACCAAAGTCGCCAATGCCGACGGACTCGGCAACGTTGGCACCGGTGGCCATAGCGAGCTTCATGGCCTCCTCGACGTTGTCGCGGTTCTTGTACCACTTGTGCAGGAACGCAGCGAGGGTGCAGTCGCCGGCGCAGACGGAAGAGACCAACTTGATGTTGAACTCACGCTTCGCGTACCAGATGTCCTCGCCGTTAGAGAAGTAGGCGTCGCCGCGGCTACCACGGGTGAGCAGCACGTTCTGAACGCCGGCCTCGTGAGCCAGCTTCATGGCAATGCGGACCTCGTCGTCGGTATCGACCGGCACACCGAAGATAGCCTTCATCTCGTGATGGTTCGGCTTGATGAGCAGCGGCTTCTTGTGAGCGAGCTCCTTGAGCTTGTCGGAGGACAGGTCCAGGACGACGTCGGCGCCACGAGCCTGAGCGTGCTCCATGACCTGAGCCAGGAAGTCGGGCGTGGCTTTGGGAGGCACGGAGCCGGAGACGATCAGGCACTCAAGATCGCCCGCGGTGTCCAGGATGTTGTAGAGCTCCTCCTGGTGCTGCGGCGTAATCGGAGCGCCGGGGTTCAGGATGCCGTACTCGTGCTGGCCATCGTTGACGTAGGTGTTGATGCGCGTGATACCGTCGGTCCAGACCGGGCGGCACAGGCAACCGAGGTTCATGACCTCCTCGACGATAAACTTGCCGGTGAAGCCAGCGAAGAAGCCGAGCGCGACGGTGTCGACCCCCATCTTCTTGAAGGCGAAGGACACGTCGAGGCCCTTGCCGTTGGCCGTGTAGCTGGCCGAACCGGTGCGGACGTTCTCATCGGGCTCAAGCGGAGAGCTCGAAACCGTCATGTCGACAGCCGGGTTAGCAGTTAGCGTGTAGAACATTTACAGTACCCCCTGTATACGTGAGGGCCGCGTGGCCGGCCCATTCCAGCCACGCGGTTACCTCTGATACCAAATTAGCGAGCCGCGGACTCGAGCAGCGCCTTGACCTCGGCGGCGGTGTTGCAGGCGAGCGCCTTCTCGGCGAGCTCGTCGCACTCGGCCCTGGTCCACTGGCTGATGGTCTTGCGGGCGCGCAGGATCGACGGAGCGCTCATCGAGAACTCCTCCAGGCCCCAGCTGATCAACAGCGGCTCAAGCAGCGGATCGGCAGCGGCCTCGCCGCACATGCCGACCATGATGCCTGCCTTCACGCCGCTCTCGATGATGTTCTTGAGAGAGCGGAGCACGGCGGGATAGTACACCTGGTACAGGTTGGAGATGGTGTCGTTGCCACGGTCGGCGCACATGGTGTAGCCAATCAGGTCGTTGGTGCCGATGGAGAAGAAGTCGGCGACCTCGGCCAGGCGGTCAGCGAGCAGCGAGGCGGCAGGCGTCTCGACCATAATGCCGACCTCGATGTTCTCGTTGAACTTGCGGCCCTCTTCGGTCAGCTCAGCCTTGCACTGCTCGACGAGCTCCTTAACGGCCACGACTTCCTCGACGCAGGTGACGAGCGGGATCATGATCTTGACGTCGCCAAAGGCGCTGGCGCGCAGCAGGGCGCGGAGCTGCACCTTGTACTGGTCGGGGTTGGCCAGGCAGTAACGCACGGCGCGGAAGCCCATGAAGGGGTTCTCTTCCTTGACCATGTGCAGGTACGGAATCTCCTTGTCGCCACCCACATCGAGCGTGCGGATGATGACCGGAGCGCCCTTAAGCGCACTGGCGACCTTGCGGTAGGCGTTGAACTGCTCCTCCTCGGAAGGAAGCTCGGCGGAGTCCATGAACAGGAACTCGGAGCGGAACAGGCCGATAGCCTCGGCGTCGTGATCGAGCGCGTTGGGCACGTCATCGGGGTTGCCGATGTTGCAGGCGATGATCTTCTTGATGCCATCGGCAGTCACAGAAGGCTTGCCGCGGAAGGACTCGAGGGCTGCCTTCTCGGCAGCGAAGGCCTCGGCCTTGGCGGTGTAGGCGGCAAGCGTCTCCTCGTCGGGATCGGCCTCGACAACACCCTTGCCACCGTCGACGACGACGGTCATGCCGTTGCGCAGTGCGGTGCAGCTGTTGGAAACCGAAAGGACGGCTGGAATCTCGAGGGCACGTGCGATGATCGCGGAGTGCGACGTACGGCCACCGGTCTCGGTGACGATACCGGCAACGTGAGCCTTGTCGATCGTGGCGGTCATGGACGGCGTGAGGTCGTGCACGACAACGACGGTGTTCTCGGGCAGGACGGAGAGGTCGACGACCTCCTTGCCCAGCAGCTCGGCCAGAATACCGGTGCGGATGTCGGCGATGTCGGCCGCGCGCAGACGGAACATCTCATCGTCCATGGACAGGAACATGTTCTCGAACATGGTCGAGGTGTCCATGAGCGCCTGCTCGGCGCAGGTGCCGCCATCAATGGCGGCGTTGATGGCGTCGGTCATGCCCGGGTCCTGAGCCAGGACAATGTGTCCGCTCATGATCTCGGCCTCGGCCTCGCCCACCGTCTCCTTCATGTGGTCGGCCTGAGCCTGGGTCTTATCGCAGAAGACCGAAAGAGCGGTCTGATAGCGCTCCTTCTCTGCTGCCGAATCAGCAACCTCGTGCGGCTCAAACGTCAAGTCGGGATCGACGGCGACCATGACGGTGCCGATACCGATGCCCTCAGAAGCGTTGACTCCCTGATACATTCCCATTCCTCTCTCCGTGTCATGTGATAAAGCGTTTTGCCATATCCATGACAAAAGAGCGCAGCTACCTTAAAACAGGTCACTGCGCCCCTAAACATGAACTTAGTTGTTCAACATGCGACCCGTTTGAGCTCTACTCGCCAAGACCGCTCTTGATGAGCTCGATGGCAGCAGCCAGAGCCTCGGCCTCATCAGCGCCGTCGCACTTGACCTCAACCTCGGTGCCGCAGGGGATACCAGCAGCCATGAGGGCCATCGGGGACTTGCCGTTGACCTCCTTCTCGGGGGTGACGACTGTCACGTCACAGGCGTACTTGCCCATGGTGGAGGCGAACAGACCAGCCGGACGCATGTGCAGACCCTGAGGATTAACGAGGGTAGCCTTCTCAGAAACCATAGTTGACTCCTTTTTTGTGTTTAACCCCTGTCATGCATGTGGCAGGAGTCAGATTCACGACGTTGTTTATATTAACTCACATCAAACGGTTTTTCATTGTGTTTCAGACGAATTATTGGACAGATGTGTTTGTCGTCCGCTTGCTCGCCGGGCGGGGCGGTTAAGTTTGCTGCTCTACAGTCCTGCGCAAGACGGAAAGCACATTAAGTGCTTTCCTTTGCGTGCGGAACTCGCGACAAACTTAATCGCCCCGCCCAGCGAGCAAGCTGCGGAAACTCGGTCGGTCCAGAGCAATGTCGGCTGAAAGGAATTCTGGCTGATGGGATAAACCGGTGTGTTCTCTGTTTCCGAAAAAGGCGGAGGCCCTGGAGAGGGTCTCCGCCTTTGTTACAGGGGGCGATGTAATTCGCGACTGTGGGATTAGACCAGGCGGTCGTTGATCGTCTTTGCGATCTCGGCGGCGTCGGCGGAACCCTTGACGGTGGCACGGAAGTCCTCGTCCATGAGCGCCTCGGCGACCTTGGACAGGATCTTGAGGTGCGTGGTGCCAGCCTGGGCACCCGGGATGAGCAGAGCGATGGCCACGTTGACGGGAGCGCCGTCCATGGTGTCCCAACCGGTCACGCCAGACTCGTCCTTGACGACGATGACGGCAGCCTCGGTAATGGCGTCGGACTTGGCATGCGGAATGGCGAAGCCCTCCATCATGCCCGTGGTGCCCTCGGCCTCGCGAGCCAGAAAGGCGTTCATCACGGCGTCGGCGTCACTGGCGATACCGGCCTTGACAGCCTGGTTGGAAACGAAGCTCAGAGCCTCGTCACGAGAAGTGAAGTCCTCGGCGACAAAAACGTTCTCGACCTTCACAAAGTCGGCAGCCTCGGCCTTGGGGGCCTCGACAGCAGCGGGCTTGGGAGCCTCGACCGACTTAGAGGGAGCAGCAGGAGCGGCCTTCTGATTCTTCTCGAAGTCGTGCTTCTTGAAGGCCACGAACAGGATGCCACCGACCACGGCGCCGATGAGGATCGCGAGGACCCACAGCGGACCGTTCTCGACAACGGGCAGGACCAGGAAGCCACCGTGAGGCGCCGGATCGTGAACGTTGAACATAATGGTCAGGATCGAAGCGATAGAGGAACCGAGCATCATGATGGGCATGACGGGCCAGATGTTCTTGGTCATGAACGGAATGGCGCCCTCGGTGATGTGGGTGCAACCAAGGATGAGGTTGACGATACCGGCGTCATGATCCTCTTGGCTGAAGTACTTCTTGCCGACAACGACGGCGAAGGTGGTGATCAGCGGCGGAACGATGCAAGCGGCGGAGACGGCAGCCATGAAGTTGGTACCAAAGTTGTAGGTGTCGGTGCCAACACCGGCGGCCAGGGCCTCGGTGAGCATAGCGGTACCGGTGACATAAGCAGCCTTGTTGACCGGGCCGCCCATGTCAAAGGCGCACATGCAGCCGATAGCAAGACCCAGAACAACGGCGCCAGAGGCGGACAGACCCTTGAGGAAGTCCATCATGGCGGTGTTGATGGCAGCCATGGGGCCGGAAATGCCGAGCATGACCAAGCCGACGATAGCCGTCGAGAACAGCGGGTACAAAAAGATTGCCTTGAGGCCGTCCAGGTTCTTGGGCAGACCGGCAAAGACCTTCTCGAGCAGTAGGATGACATAACCGGCGAGGAAGCCACCGACGATGCCGCCGAGGAAGCCGAAGCCCACGCCGGCGCCACCGGCGTCGATCAGGCCGGTCTCGGCGTTAACAGGCAGGCCCTGGATGGCGATCATGCCGGCAACAAAACCGGGGACGAGCGCCGGGCGCTTGCCGATGGATTCGGCGATGTAGGCGGAAAGCACGGGAACCATGAGGTTCATGGCAATGCCGCCGATGATCTTGAGCATAGCGGCGAAGCTGTTGTAGTCGGCAGCCGTCGAATCGAAGGACGTGATGCCCCACAGGAACGAAACGGCGGTCAGGACACCACCGGCGACGACGAAGACCAGCATATGGCTGACGCCGTTCATAAGGTGCTTGTAGATGACGTGGCCGATGGACTCCTTCTCCTCGACCTCGTCCTCGACATCGGCAGCGGCTGCAACCGTGCTGTCGCCCTTGGCGGCGAGCGCGCGGTCAATCAGCTTACCGGCGGCCTCAACGGACAGGGCCTTGGATACACCAACGGAAACCATGGGCTTGCCGGCAAAACGCTCGGCCTGGACATCCTTGTCAGCTGCGACGACGACGGCCTTGGCGCCAGCGATCTCGCTCTTGCTGAGCTCGTTCTCGACACCGACCTGGCCATGAGTCTCGACCTTAATGGTCAGACCTCGCTCGGCAGCTGCCTTCTCCAGCGCCTCCTTCGCCATGAAGGTGTGCGCAATGCCGGTCGGGCAACCGGTCGCGGCGATGATGTCAAACTTAGCCATGTGTCCCTCCTTTTTAAGTTTTGCGCCCGCAGGCGCTCCCCTACACGCGCGTCCTTGCGCGCTTTTCCACAACTGAAAGATACCAACCTACCGTCCGCGTGAGAAGAGACAAGGCGCAATTCTCCGGTGAAAGGTTCTTTCATAACCGTAAACGGTAGGTGAAAGTTTACCATCAACTCTTGAAACGGCAAGATGTATCTTGTAATTGAAAATCCCCCTATACTATGAGAATACAAAACGAGTCCGATTTTCATGCCAACCAGGAGCCATCCATGACCGATAGTAGCAAGAGCGCGCTTTCCCTCATTAGTACCCATCAGGGATATAGCGAGTCCGAGCAGCGCATTGTCGACTATATATTGGAGCACCAGTCCGAGGCGCCACGCCTCACGGCGGCTCAGCTCTCGCGCGCCGCCGCCACGTCCGAGGCGACCGTTTCGCGCTTCTGCCGCAAGCTGGGCTTTGGTAGCTTCCGCAGCTTTCAGTTTTCGTTGGCAAGGGATTTGGAAAGCCAGCGCAACGAGGGCCTGACTGACGAAGTCTCGCTCGACAATATGGAGCAGAGCCTCAAGAACATTCTGGCTGCCAAGGTGAGCGAGCTTAATGCGACCATCGACGGGATCGACCACGATACGCTGGCGGCTGTTGTGCATGCCCTTAAGCATGCAGGGGTTATTGAGTTTGCGGCTGTGGGCAATACGAACGCGGTCGCGCTCGATGCGACGTTTAAGTTTTCGCAGCTGGGCCTGCGCTGCATGGCAAGCACCATTAGCGAGACATCAATCGGCTTTGCGCTCACGTTGCGCCCGGGTGACGTCATCGTGCTTATCTCAAACTCCGGCAAATCGCGCCGACTGAATCGCATGGCAAAAGCGGCTCGCGACTGCGGCGCAACCATAGTCGTCATCAGCAGTGACAGCAAATCCCCGCTCGCGCGCCTGGCAGACTACACCTTTAATACCGTCAACCACGAAGCGCTGCTGACGACGGGCGACTTTGCGTTCTCTAAAATCAGCGCAACGATGATCATCGAGGTTATCTACAACTTCCTGCTGCCCGAAATCGAGGACGCGCGCGAGCATATCAGCTACTACGAGGAGCTCATCCAGCCGGACAAGGTCGTTGAGTAAAACGCGTTGTGGGACAAAAATTACAGTCTATTTTGTCCCACCAACACCGCTGATACGACCTAACCTCGAGCTTCTTCGAGCATCTGCTTTGCGTGAGCCAAGCTTGCCTCGGACTGATCGCCGCTGAGCATGCGGGCGATCTCGGCGGTACGCGCTTCGCCGGTTACCTCGTCCAAATGCGTCTGGGGAACATCGCCCGGTTCCTTGCTGACAACATAATGCTTGTCGGCCATGACGGCAACCTGTGCCAAGTGGGTTACGACAATCACCTGATGTGTAGCGGCGAGATCTGCCAGCACGCCTGCAAGCGCACGCGCCGTGGAGCCACCAACACCAGCATCAACCTCGTCAAACACCAGCGTATCGACACCGTCTGCGTTACCGAGGACAACCTTGCTTGCCAGCATGACGCGGCTTAGCTCGCCGCCCGACGCAATTCGGCGCAGGGGGCGCGGCGTCAAACCGGCACCGCTGCGGTATAGCAGCTCGTAGCTCGAAGGACCAACGGGCGTCCACTCAGCACGGGGAAGATCACGTGACTCCCAGACGAGCTCGGCACTACCCATCTCCAAGCGCGCCATCTGGCGGCCAACCTCGTGGCAGAAGCGCGGGGCCGCCGTATTGCGAGCGCGCTTAAGTGCCTTGGCAGCGGCAAACAACTCGCGCTCGGCGATCCCGAGCGCCTCACGCGCCTGTTTGATCTGTTCATCGCCATCATCGACCAGGGACAGCAGCTCTTGCGAGCGATCGCGCATGGCAAACACATCGTCCATGGTGGGACCCCACTGACGCAACAGGCCCTTGAGGTCGGAATACCGCTCACGCATGCGAGCGAGCTCGCGCGGGTCGAAGGCGATGCCATCGCGATAGGCACGAAGCTCGTTCGCGCAATCCTCAAGGGAGATACAGGCATCCGAAAGCGCATCGGCAATGTCACCCAGTTTGCGATCGACGGCAGCCATACGGGAAAGCTCTGCCACGGCACTGTTCACGGCATCGAGCGCTCCCCCTTCGGCGGCAAGCGATGCATGGCCATCGTTAGCTGTGGCAACCAGTACCTCGGCATGTTCGGAGCGCGGTAGCAGTTCCTCGAGCTCCTCATACTCGCCCGGCTTGGGGTCGACCTCGCCGATGCGCTCGAGGGCAAAGCGCGCCTCCTCGACGCGGCTCCCCTGCGCACGCGAGGCCTCTTCGACACGTCGAACTTCCTTGGCGGCAGCGCGCGATGCCTTAAAGCAGGTGCGGTACGCATCCAGCGCCTCGAGCGCAGAGCGCCCCGCCCAGGCATCGACCATCGCAACGTGATGCGCCGGGTCGAGCAAGCGCTGATGCTCATGCTGCCCGCACAAATCCATCATCACGCCAACGCGCTCCGAAAGCTCGCGCACGCTGGCGATGCGGCCGTCAATTTTTACGCGACTGCGGCCCTCGGCGGAAAGGCTGCGCTGCACGGTGAAGCCTTCCGTGTCGTGCGGCCCGTCGAACAAGCGCGCCTCGACGCTCGCCAGCGCCTCGCCCTCGCGCACCATCGACGAATCCGCGCGCTCGCCCAAAATGAGCTTGAGCGCCGAGAGCAGCGCGGTCTTGCCGGCGCCGGTCTCGCCGGTCAGGACAGTCAGGCCGGCACTCGGCACCAACGTCGCCTCGCGAATGAGTGCAATGTTAGAAACCTGCAGCTCATCGATCATGACGGACTCCGTAGAATACGCGGCTCACCGAGTTATAAAAGCTCTCGGGGCCGTAATCGAGCAGCAGCACATCTCCGGGCCCACGACGCGCCGCCACGCTCTCGACGGTCCCATCGCAGGTAATAAACTGTCCATCGATAGCGATCGCCGGAACGCTCGGGCGGTCATCAGACATAAAGATTTCGACGACATCACTCGGCGAAGTCAAAAAGGCACGGGCCTGAATGGTGTGCGGGGCAATGGGTACGCAGACCATGCCCGTATAGTCGGGGCTCACGATGGGGCCACCGGCACTCAGCGCGTACCCCGTAGAACCAGTCGCCGTGGACACGACCACGCCATCACCACGCAAGCGATCGATATGGTGGTCCGACACTGTGATGTCAAACTCGACCATATCGGAAAGGGGGCCGCGCGTGAGCGCCATGTCGTTGAGGGCGAACGTGCGCACAACATCCTTCGTGCCATCGTCGCGCACGGACACGATATCCGCGGCGATCGTGGCGCGACGGCTCACGTGCAGCTCGCCGGACAGGGCATCGCTCACGACCTGCAGGATGTCGCGCTCCTCCGGACTCGCAGCAGTTAAAAAGCCCAGGTGGCCATAGGAAAGACCGAGGATAGGAATCTCGCGATAGTTGAGGATACGAGCCGCGCGCAGCAGCGTGCCGTCGCCGCCGAGCGTAATGACCAGGTCGGCATCGTCAACATCGGGCGCGCTCTGGATCTTGGAGCGCTGATCGGCAGCCCATGCCACCTCGTAGCCCTGGCGCGAAAGCCAAAGCTCGAGCATCAGGCCACTCTCGACCGCCTCTTGCTTGTAGTAATTGGGAACCAGAAAGACCTTCATAGCGTTGCAGCTTTCTCGCTCAAAACCGATACCTGGGATTGCAGCTCATCGTCGGTGCGTTCACCGGGGGCAAACCTCGTGCCGTACAGGAAAAACTCAACGTTGCCCTTGGCACCATGAATGGGTGACACGCACACATCGACCGGGAACAGGCCCTTGGCAGCAAAGAGCTCAATCGCCGCCGCGAGTGTATCGCGGCGCACAGCGGGATCGGTCACAATGCCGCCCTCACCCACCAGCGCCGCCGGAGCCTCAAACTGCGGCTTTACGAGCGTGCAGAATGCGCCCATAGGTGCCAGGCACGCCAGCACCGCATCGATAATGTTCGCAATGCTGGTAAACGAGACATCACACACAGCCAGGTCGATGGCGCCCGCATAGCCAAGCTCGGGCAGCTGCGTCACGTTTGTGCGCTCATGCAGTGTCACGCGATCGTCCTGACGCAACGACCAATCGAACTGGGCGCGACCCACGTCCACCGAGACAACGGTCGCAGCTCCGCGCTTGAGCAGGCAATCGGTAAAGCCGCCGGTAGAGCAGCCAACATCCAGACAGGCAAGGCCCGTCGGATTGATGTCAAACGCATCAAGCGCGCCTTCGAGCTTAAGACCGCCGCGGCCGACATAGGGAATGCGCCCCTTCACGTGCAGCGGCAGACCCGGGGTCACCTTAAGGCCCGGCGAAGTCAAGCGCTCGCCGCCACTCGAGACCAAGCCGGCCATAAGAGTGCGAAGGGCATCCGCGCGATCGGCGCAGATGCCCTGTGAAATCAGTTCGTCATCAAGACGCACGCGTTTCATGAATGCCATCAACCATTCGTATCCGGAGATGCGGCTAGCTATCCTGGGATTCGTTTGCCGCGTCCTCATCGTATTCCTGCTCGAGCTTATCGGCCTCACGCGGAGTCAGCTCAAACTTGTCGACCATATCGACCGCGCGGGAGCCCAGCTCAATCGCCTCGTCAAACAGATCGAGTGAACGCTCCAAGGACGTATCCTTGGAGCGAACGGTAGCGATGATCTGGTCTAGACGGTCCGAGATCTCGTCAAAGTTGCGGACAGAACCCTCTGGCATGACTACTCCTCGACGGAGTCGGCCTCGACGGCCTCAGCAGCGTCCGCATCCTCGGCTAATACGCCGGCGGCAGCCTGAGCGGCAGCGACCTTGGCGGCCGCCTCGGCAGCCTGTGCCTCCTCGCGAGCGCGATCCTCGGCCAGCAGCTCCTGGTACAGGTCCTCGCCCGGCAGCTCCTCGCTGCGAGCGATCTTGCCCAGCACGCCGTTGACAAACGATGCGGACTGGTCGGTACCATAAGCCTTAGCGATTTCTACGGCCTCGTTGATCACGATAGCGTCCGAAACCTCTTCGTCGGTGAGGAAGCGCATCTCATAGACAGCGATACGCAGCAGATTGCGGTCGGCACCGGGCATGCGCATAAGATCCCAGTTCTTGGCGACGGCGCGCAGGGCACAGTCGATGCGATCAATATGCTCGTAGGCACCGCGGCAAAGCACCAGCGCATAGGGGTCGAGGGGACCCTTCGAGATCAGGAAATCGCCCTCGAGGACACGCTCGAGCGGGCTGTCCGTGGCCTCGGCCTGGAACAGCAGCTGCAGCGCCTGACTGCGGGCAAGCGTGCGCCCGCGATAAACCTTAAGGCTCAAAGGTTACTCCTTGGGGAAAACGAGGCCGTCGATGCAAACGTCAACGCGCTCGACCTCAACGCCCACCTGGGCATCGATGGCGGCGACCACGGCGGCGCGAACGGCCTCGGCGAGTTTCTTGAACGGATAGCCAAAGAACACCACAACACGCACGGTGAGTGCGAGCTTGTCACCGACGACCTCGGCCTCGACCGCCGGCTCGGAAGCCGGGGCCTTGGACGAGAGCATCATGGAGACAAGGTTGGTGGCAAGGTCCTTGACGCCAACGGAGGCGACGCCCTCGACATCGGACACGGCGCGCGAGACGATGGCGGTCAGAACATCGGGTGAAATGCCGATGCCGTCAATCTTGATTTCCTGGGGCATGAGTCCTCCTAGAAGAGTTGGTTGCTAGACGCGGGAGACGAACTTGCCGTCGCGGGTGTCAACCTTGATGACCTCGCCCTCGTTAAGGTACATGGGGACCTGGATGACAGCGCCGGTGTCGATCGTGGCCGGCTTGGTGGAACCCTGAACGGTGTCGCCCTTAAAGCCCGGGTCGGTCTGGACAATGGTGGTCTCGATGAACATCGGCGGGGTCACGCCCATGAGCTCATCGTCGGCGAAGAGCAGCTGGCAGATGTCGTTCTCGCGCAGCCACTTGGAGTTCTCGCCCACCATGTCCTCGGGAACGGGAACCTGTTCATAGGACTCGTTGTCCATGAAGATGTAGTCGGTGCCATCGTTGTAGAGGTACTGGAACTCACGGGTGGTGAGCATGACGCTCTCGAACTTGGTGCCGGCGTTGCAGGTATTCTCGACGACGCGGCCGCTCTTGATGTCGCGGGTCTTGTAGCGCACAAACGCGCCACCCTTTCCCGGCTTGACATGCTGGAACTCGACGATGGTGTAGACCTTGTCCTTAATGCGGAGACCGAGGCCGTTCTTGAAGTCGGCGGTAGAAATGGTAGGCATAGCGACCTTTCTTGTTATAGGCAGAACGCACAAGCGTCCAAATTACATACGACCGAAATTATACACTTGCAGACGGCGCCTGCAGCGAGCGCATAAAAAGAGAACGCGGGGCGCCCGAATCATTTCGGACGCCCCGCCCCAAACTATCTACGAAGTAGACTAGCAGTCGATAACGTGGAGGTCATGCGGGGTCTTGGTGAAGGGCTCGTAGCCGTTCTCGGTGACCACGCCGTAGTCCTCCAAGCGCACGCCGCCCACACCAGGCAGGTACACGCCGGGCTCCATGGTAATAACCGAGCCAACTTCGATGATGTTCTTGCTACGGTTGAAGTTGGGCAGCTCGTGGATGTCGATACCGACGCCGTGGCCCAGGCCATGGTTGTAGTAATCGCCATAACCGGCATCCCCGATAATCTTCTTAGAAAGCTTGAAAATGTCGTTGCCCTCGACGCCCGGATGGATGGCGGCGACGCACTCCTCGTGCGTACGGCGCACGAGCGCGTACAGGTCGAGCTGCTCCTGGGTAGGCTCGCCCATCACGACGGTACGCGTCATATCGGAGCGGTAGTCGCAATAGCCCGCGCCGTAATCCATGAGGACGAAGTCGCCCTTCTCGATCACGCGGTCACTCGGGACGGCGTGCGGGTTCGCAGTGTTGGGACCGCTCGCGACGATGGAGCCAAAGGCCAAGCTGTCGGCGCCGTTGGCGAACATAAAGTTCTCGAGCTCGTTGCGAACCTGCTTCTCGGTCATACCAGGCTTAATAAAGCCGAGCATATGCTGGAAGGCGGCGTCGGTGATCGACTGTGCGTGGCGCATGAGCTCGATCTCCTCGGCATCCTTGACGGCGCGCATCTTACGGATGTCGTCGTGCATCAGCGGCAGCATGCAAGCGACGGAGCGGTCCTCCAGGCCGCGCTGAATGCCCTGGTAGAAGTTAATCTGCATATCGTCCTCGACAGCGCAGACGCGGCACTTGTTGGCCGCGATCTTGCCGGCGACCCAACCGGGGATGGTGCCCTCGTCCATGTCGTAGACCCAGGAACTGCCGGCGGGCGTGTTCTCCTCAAAGCTGTTGAGATAGCGCGAATCGGTATGGAACAGGCACTGGTCAGCCGTAATAAACGCCGCGTGCGGAAACTCGAAGGTGTAATCGAAGACGCCCTTCACGCCCGTAAGCCAACGAAGATTTGCCTCGTCGCGCACCACGATGGCGTCGTAGCCACGCTCGACCATCAGGGCACGGACACGCTCGATACGACCGGCAGGACCGGCAGCAAACTCAGACATGCAGATTCCTTTCTTGTTGTCGTCACATAAAGACGGGACGGGCTCAATCAGCGTACGAAAACGAAAGCGATTCGTAACCGATTGAAAACCCGTCCCTCAACATGATACGAAAGACGATGGATGTCAATAAATCTTAGAGAAGTTCCTTACGAGAAGCCAGATACGCCTGGGCATGGCGCTCGAGAACCTCGTCCTCCACGCTGGTCAAACGAATAGCGCCAAGCGCCGCGGGCAACGGCAGCATGCTACGGTTCGAGCGCGCGAACTGCTGCCTGCGGAACTCCTCGATATATGCGGCGGGCTCCAGATCGAAGGCAAGTTCCTCGATGCCAAAGTCCTCCAGGCAGTCATCGACCTCAAAGACGTAATCGATATCGAAGTCGCAGGCATCATGTGCAAGGCGCGCCTCAAAGCGCATGCCCTCGGACAACAGCTGGTAGGCAGGGACCTGCGAAGCGGCATCGCCCAAGCAGGCGCGCAGGGTGCGTTCCCCCATCTTGCCAAAATCGAGCGCATGGCGAGCGCTCGGGTTCGTGGCCGTCAGCACGTCCTTGCGGGCAGTCTGAGACCATTGGACGGCATTGACGAGCGCGACCTCCTCACCAGCAAGAATCTCGGGGACAGTCTCGATAAACTGATTCCAGCGCGACTTGCTGCTCGAAAGCATGGTGCCAACAAGTACCGCATAGCCGAGCTTGAGGTCCTCGGGGTCCGCTTCGCGAACAAGGTCGAGGTCACACACGACCAAGCCCGGTTCGAGACGAAACGCGATAGCGGGAAGCGCATTCGCCGACGAAGCGACGAGCGGCTTCATGGTCGTCGCGACCGTGAGCATGGCGTCGAAGGTCGTCGGCAGCAGCGCGCACTCGGTTCGGCCACACCACTGGTTGGCGCACCAGCTAACAACCGAGCAGGTTGCGGCATCGCCAACGGCGACAACCAGATCGTCGCAGGTAACGCCGTTGGCAGACAGGGCGCCAAAGATAGCATCGGCATCGGCCAGCGCGGCACCGGCAGGCGAAACCTCGAGGACGAGCAGCGACACGGCAAAGCCGGCATCGACCAGAGCATGCTCAACGACCTCGCCAAAACGCTCTGACGTGGCGGTGTTCCAAACGACCATCGCACGCTTAGGCTTGCCCACGGCCGAGGCAAACATACGCGACAGCTCATCGAACGCGCCCAATCCGACACGGACATCGACGCTGCGGTTTTGGAAATTGATCAGTTGACGGCGAATCATAGCAGTCCACGCTCCAAAAGCATCTCGGCACAAAGGTAGGAAACGTCCTCGAAGGACTTGTTGCGAATATCAAGGGTAAGGTCGGCGGCCTGGCGATACAGCGGACGGCGATGCTCAAACAGGCGCGCGGCATGCTCGGGCGAGCGGAAATCGGGGCGCGTGTCGCACCGACGAATCTGGCGCAACGAGTCCTCAAAGTCGCCCTCGAGGTACACGCACGTACCCATTTCGTGCATCAGTTTAATGTTCACTGGCGTCTCGACGATGCCACCCCCGCACGATACCAGCAGGCTGCGCTCGCTTTGAAGCGAACGGAGTGCCGAGGTCTCGAGCTCGCGAAAACGATCCTCGCCCTCGGTCTCAAAAATCTCGGTAACCGACTTGCCGCATCGACGCACGACCAGGCGGTCGGTATCGATAAAACGCCGCTTGAACATGGTGCCGACGTTGCGCGCGAGCGTCGATTTGCCCGCGCCCAAAAAGCCGATAAAGAAGATATGGTCGCAGCCGTGTTTGATGTGCTGGGACATAGAGAGACCTATTCCTCGCAGGGAAGGTCGCGCAGGGCCCGGCGCTCAAAGATACGGAAGATCTGCGTGTACCACAGGTCCTGGGTTGCTTGCGGCTTGACCAGGATGGTATCGACGCCGGCAAAGTTGCCGCTCCACACGTCCGTGTAGAGCTGATCACCGATCAGCACCGCCTCGTCGGCCGTGGCGCCGAGGCGCTTAAGACCCGCCTTGAGGGCAAACGGCGCCGGCTTCATGGCGTGGCTGATGGCCTCGAGCCCCAACTCGCGTGCAGAGCTCATGACCTGGTCGCGATGCCAGTTGTTGGACACCATGCACAGCTTAAAGCCTTTGGCACGGGCGGCATCGAGCCAAGCGGAAACCGCGGCGGGAACCTGCTCGGTATCGCGCGGCACCAGGGTGTTGTCGCGGTCGAGCAGAATGGCTCGCTTGCCGTCGGCCCACAGGGCATCAAGGTCGATGCGATCGACCGAGGCAACGTATCGTTTGGGGCTAAAAATCCTCATGCTAATTCCAAGACTGTTGGTGCTCTTCGTAGGTCTTCGAGAAATACTCCTCGTCCTGCGTAATGTAGAAATACAGGTCATCGGAGTCGGTCGGCTCAAGGGTAGCCTTGAGCGCCTCGAACGACGGAGAGCAGATGGGCGTGGGCGGCAGGCCCTCGTGCTTATAGGTGTTATACGGGCTATCGCTCTGCAGATCGTCGGCGGTAACCTCGCCGCCGGTAACATACATCATGGTCGCATCGCTGTTGAGATAACGCAGACCGTCAAGCTTACCGGCGAGGCGGTTGTAGAAGACCGAGGCAACGTGCGACCGTTGATCGGCGTTGAGACCCTCGCGCTCAACGATAGAGGCAAGGTTAACGATGTCGTAATCGGACATCTCCACACCGTAGCGCTCCTTGATCTTGGCCTCGCAGCTGGCAAAGTCAAGCGACTTGTACTCGGTCTTAAACTGATCGAGCATGGCGCGAATCACATCATCGGCCGTCGGCGAATCGCCCAGCGAATAGGTCTTGGGGAACAAGAAGCCCTCGAGCGAATCGTTTGCAGCACCCCTAAGGAAGCTATAATCGTCCACGTAGTTGGAGGCCTTGGCCTGGTTGAGGAAGTCTTCCTTAGAGATGCTGTCGTAGGCCTGGGCCACACGGTCGGCGACTTGATCGACCGTCAAGCCCTCGGGAATCGTCAGCGCATTGGAGCCCGCGTTAGGGCCTTCCATGAGTTGCTGCACCACTTTAGTCGCATCCATGAGCGTGGTGAACGAATAAGTACCGGGCTTAAGCGACATATCGGCGTTGAGCTTTTTTACCGCCGCATAGTAATCCTTGGGATTTTCGACGATATGGTTCTCGGAGAGAATCGAGGCGATCGTATCGCCCGAAGCACCGTCGGGAATGGTCACCGTAACCTGCTGACCAGCCGTGACCTTCGAATCCTCGCCGGCAAAGAAGCCCTTGACGACTGGCACGACAAAGAACACGATCGCGACAAGCGCAAGCACGGCGACAACGCCACCGATAATCATAGGCACCGGGGAGCTTTTCTTTTGGGCACCACGGCGGGCGTGCGTGTTATAGCTCGATCGCGTGGCCGGAGCAACGCCGTGCGAGCCATGAGCGTGATGCGGATGCGATTGGGGGGCCTGCGTTCGCTGGATAGGTGCCTGCTGCTTAAAGCGGGTACCGCCTGTAGGCTGGGCTGTACGAGCAGTGGGCTGCTGACCCGTCCGCTGAGCAGGTTGGGCCGAACGAGAGGAGGACTGCACCGGGCGCGCGGCAGGCTGAGCTGCGCGCTGTGTCGGCTGTGCCGGACGCTGGCCAGGTTGGGTAGGGCGCGGCACAAGCTGTCGTGTACGAATCGGCTGGCGCGGATCGGAAGCGCTAGGCATGCGAGACCTCCTCGTTTTTACGATCAAGCCACGTCTGCAAAAACAGGCTAGCGGCAATCATGTCAATCTTGCCCCTCATCTGCTTTTCGTTGAGTCCCTGCTCGCGCAAGATGCGCTTGGCCTCTTGCGAGGACAGGCGCTCGTCCTCAAACTCCAGCGGAAGTTCGAGCTCGTCGGCAATCTTTTGCGCTACGGCGGCGACGCGCTCGGCCTGGGGGCCGGGCTCACCGGCCATAGTCAAGGGACGTCCGCTTACCAGGATATCGGGCTCATAGTCCTCGACCATGTAGCGAAACGTCTTGGCCATACCGGTGACCTCAGCAGCCGGAAGCACCTTGACAGGCATTGCCATCTTGCCATCACGGCTTGAGACGGCAATACCGATCCTAGTCTCCCCTATGTCCAGCGCGAGCGCGACCACAGCGACTACTTAGGTTCTTAGGCGCCGAGCGCGGTCTTGGCGACCGCGAGGGCATCGGCGATACCGGCAGCGTTCTTGCCACCGGCCTGGGCCATGTTGGGACGACCGCCACCGCGACCATCGACCAGGCCCGCGATCTGCTTGATCACGTTGCCGGCGTGGAAACCGGCCTTCACAGCGTCATCGGAGCCGGCGGCGAGCAGGGCCGGGGTGCCCTTCTCGGTAACGCTGGCAACTACGCAGGCGACGGGGCCGGCAACCTTCTGGCGCACGGTATCCCAGACGTTGCGCAGGTCTGCGGCCTCGAGACCCTGGAGCTCAGCGACGACGAGCTTGTATCCATTCAGCTCGACAGCGCCGTCGATGGCGCTGGAAATGGCGTCGGAGGAGCCACCGGTCAGAGCCTTCTTGAGCTTGTTAGAAGTCTCGCGCAGCTCGGCCTGCAGGTTCTCCACGCGGGCGGGAACCTCGTCGACGCGGCACTTGAGCGCAGCGGCGGCAGCGTCAACGAGCGCCAGGCGGTCGTCCATGTAATCGAGAGCGCCCTTGGAGGTCACGGCCTCGATACGCCGGACGTTCGAACCCGTGGAGGACTCGGAAATGATCTTGAACAGACCGATCTCGGCGGTATTGGCGGCATGCGTACCACCGCAGAGCTCGCGGGAGAACGGCTGATCCTCGGCGCCCACGGAGACGACGCGGACGACGTCTCCGTACTTCTCGCCAAACAGGGCGACAGCGCCGGCGGCCTTGGCCTCATCGATGCCCATGACGCGGGTCACGACCGGCTTGGAAGCGAAAATCTGCTGGTTGACCAGGTCCTCGACAGCCTTGAGCTGCTCGGAAGACAGAGCCTCGAAGTGCGTGAAGTCAAAGCGCAGGTGCTCGGGCGTCACCAGCGAGCCGGCCTGGGAGACATGCTCGCCTAGGACCTGCTTAAGCGCGGCGTCGAGCAGGTGGGTGGCGGTGTGGTTACGGCGCAGGAAACCACGGCGCTCGGCGTCGAGCGCGGCGGTCACGGTAGCACCGACGGTCAGCGTGCCCTCGGCAACGTGTGCGACGTGAGCATACAGGCCATTGTGGTTCTTGGTGTCGGCAACAGTCAGAACAACGCCCTCGGCGGAAAGCTTGCCGGCGTCGCCCTGCTGGCCACCCATCTCGGCGTAGAACGGGGTGCGGTCGAGCACGACCTCAACATCCTCGCCGGCGGCAGCGGACTCGACGGACTCGCCGTTGCGCACGATGGCGACAACCTTGGCGCCCTCAATCACATCGTTGTCGTAACCGTCGAACTCGGTCGCGGCAACCTTGTCGGAAAGCTCGACCCACACGTCGTTGAAGCTGCCCCAGGCGTCGCCCTTGGCATTGGCGCGAGCGCGGGCCTTCTGGTCCTCCATGCAGGCGGTGAAACCGTCCATGTCGACGTCATGGCCAGCAGCGCCGGCGATCTCGACGGTCAGGTCGATGGGGAAACCAAAAGTGTCGTGCAGCTTAAAGGCAACGTCGCCCGGAAGGACGGCGCCGTCGGCGAGCGCTGCCAGGGCCTCGTCAAGATAAACGCGGCCGTTGTCGAGAGTCGTGGAGAAGCGCTCCTCCTCGGAGGCAACGATACCCTTGACGAGCGCGACGTTCTTGAGCAGCTCAGGGTAGGCCTCGCCCATCTGAGCGTTGACCTCGTCGATGAACTTGGTCAGGAAGGCGCCCTCGATGCCCAGCAGGCGGCCGTGGAACACGGCACGGCGGAGCAGTCGGCGCAGGACGTACTCGCGGCCCTCGTTACCGGGCAGGATGCCGTCCGAGATCATAAAGTCGACGGCACGGGAGTGGTCGGCAATGATGCGCAGGGAGCGGCTGGCGCCGGAGTAATCGTCGGCGTCATAGGTCTTGCCGCTAATCTCCTCACCGAGCTTGATGAGGTGCTGCATCAGATCGCCGTCGTAGTTGGCGGTCTTATGCTGCATGATAGCGGCCATGCGCTCCAGGCCCATGCCCGTATCGAGGTTGCGGTGCGGCAGCTCCGGCATGGAGCCGTCCTCCTGCCGGTCGTACTGGGTAAACACGAGGTTCCAGAACTCAAGGAAGCGGTCGCAGTCGCAGCCGGGCTTGCAGTCGGAGCTGCCGCAACCGACCTCCTCGCCCATGTCAAAGTAGATCTCGGAGCACGGACCGCAGGGGCCGGTGGGGCCAGCGGCCCAGAAGTTGTCGTCCTCGCCCAGGCGGGAGATGTGATCCTCGGCAACGCCCAGAGAGCGCCACACATCGTGGGTCTCGTCGTCTTCGGTAAAGACGGTGAAGTACAGGCGGTCGAGCGGCAGCTTGAACTCCTTGGTGATGAGCTCAAAAGCCCAAGCGCAGGCCTGCTGCTTGGAGATGCCGCCAAAGGAGAAGTCGCCGAGCATCTCAAAGAAGGACAGGTGACGGCCGTCCTCACCGATGCAGTCGATGTCGTTGGTGCGGACACACTTCTGGCAGGAGATCGCGCCGATCTCCTTCATGGTCTTCTTGCCCTGGTAGTACTCCTTAAACTGGTTCATGCCGGCGTTGGCAAGCAGCAGCGAAGGATCGTCGGGGACGAGGGACGAAGAAGGATAGAGCTTAAGACCGCGCCCCTCAAAGAAGTTGAGGAACTTAGAGCGAATCTCGGCCGTAGTCATTGACGGGTAGTCAGCACTCATAGAGGGAATCTCCTCGGTTTCACATCGAAACAGTTCAAACGTAACGATATTACCATCCCACCGCGCAAGTGCAAAAAGAGGGCCGGCACAATGCCGGCCCTTCAGCGAAATTGCATGTTAGCGCGTATGAATATTGAATCGAATTACCCCGCTAGTTGTCGTCATCGTCCATGGAGCCGTCGATGCCGGTTTTGGTGTCGTCATCCGTGTTGGAATCGTCATCCTTGGCGAAGGGATTCTTGAAGAAACCCGTCGCATCGGGCTGCAGACCCGAGAGCTTAATCCAGGGATTATCGAGCTCAGGCTTGGGCATGGCCTTGGCCTCGGGCGCAGTCTCGTTGCCGATGAGCTCGGACTCGTAGATGAACGTATCATCTCCGAGCGCGTCGTAGGCGGCGACCGGGTTCCCATCGGCATCGCGGTACGGTGTGCCCTTAAACACGGCGCCGTCGTATGCCACGAGCTGACGGCCGGTCTCATTCTCGAAGTAGTACACGAAGATACCCTTGAGGGCCGCACACAACGGGATGGCAATAATCATGCCGATGGGGCCCATGAGTGCCGAGCCAATAACGAGCGCCGTGAGGCTCATGATGGGATGCACCTGCACCGAGCTCTGCATGACCTTAGGCGAAATCACGTTATCGGTGACGTTTTGTGCGACCATCGTCACGATGAGCGTCCATAACGCCAACATGGGGCTGAACATAAAGCCGAGTACCGTGGCGATTGCTGCGCTCACCCAGGGACCGACGACCGGAACCAAATGCATGATGCCGGTAAAGATAGCCATGAGCGCCGCATACGGATGGCCGATGATCATAAAACCGATAAAGGCAAGGAAGCCACCGCAGATGGACGTCACGACCATACCGCGCATGTAGCCGCCGACGGAGCGAGAAAGGATGGCGACCATAAAGCGGTACGAGGTCTCCTTCTCCTGACCGATGATGGTGCAAATCTCGCGGTGCATGCGAGGGTAGTCGCAGGCCATCCAGTAGGCAAGCACCAGACCAAGGAAGATCACGAACAACTGCGAGGCCGTATTGGTGATGAGCGGGAACACACCGCGGCCAAGCTCGGCAGCGATCTGTGACACATACTTCGATGCCACAGCGACCAGCGACGAAAGATTATCGTCCAAATACTCCTTGAGCGGCGTGTTGTTAAGCGTCTTGGCATGCGAGATCATCTCATTGAGATCGCCACCCGCAACACGAAGCTGCTCGGGCAGGCGGCTCAGGACTTCCATGATCTGACCAAAAAGAATCGGCGACAAGATGCAAACGACACCGACGAGCACGGCAACGACAACAATAAGCGCGATAAGCGAACCGATGCCGCGATTCACACCATGGTGCTCGAGCCAGTTGGTGATCGGGGACATCACAAAAGCAATAATGGAGCCGACGGCGAGAAACTCGATAACCGGTGCCAGGATGCCCATAAGGTTAAAGATGACAGCAGCAATAACAATGCAGCCGACAACAGCCCAAATGCGCAGCGTCATAATGCGGGTGCCGCGCAGCGCGCGATCGGTTTGCTGGGGGCGCTCACTCATGAACGAATCATCACTCCGTCGGGGTCGATCTTGTCCTGAATCTTCTTAAGCGTGCGGCGCAGCAGACGCGAAACCTGCACCTGAGAAATACCCAGCTTCTTGGCGATCTCGATCTGGGTCATGCCCTTCACGAAGCGCAGCTCGATCACCTCGCGCTCGCGCGGCGAGAAATCGCGAATGGCCTCCTCAATCACCAAGCGGTCATCGGTAAAGTCGAGCTCATTATCCTCGTCGGCATAACGGTCGAGAATCGAAGGCGAATCGTCGAAATCAGATGTACCGGGAGCCTCGATAGGCACCGAGGTATAGGCCGAAGACGATTCCATAGCCTCGAGGACCTCGTCGACAGTCACATCTAGATACTCAGCGATCTCCTCAACCTTGGGCGAACGCTGCAGCTCGTTGGTAAGTTTGTCAGTAGCCTGGTTGACCTTGGCCGAGAGCTCCTGCAGACGACGCGGCACGCGTACGCTCCAGCCCTTGTCGCGGAAATGGCGTTTGATCTCACCCAGGATAGTGGGTGTCGCAAACGTCGTGAACTCAAGTCCGCGTTCAGGGTCAAAGCGGTCGATAGCCTTGAGCAAGCCCAGATAGCCGACCTGCAAAAGGTCATCGAGTGGCTCGCCGCGATTCTTAAATTTGTTGGCAAGAAACCTTACCAGGTTCATATGGGACATGACGAGCTGCTCGCGGGCGTCCGGATCACCGGTCTCCTTGTAGCGGCGAAACAGCTCGCGGGTTTTCTCCTTATCCCAAGCGGTCTTGCCGCTCCGGGAACGTTCGGTCATATTAGATATCCGCCTTGAGGTCGAGGGAAAGCGTCAGGGGCGCCGCGGTCTTTTCGTAGGAGTCGCACACGCTTGCAAGGATGAGCTCGGCATACACCGCAGCCTGGTCGTCTTCATCGACAGTCGCCTGATCGCCAAAGGTAAAGGTCATGCCCACGTGCGATTCGTCGACATCGAATTTGATCGAGATATCGTCGGAATCAACAGCCGTGCAGCCAAAGATGAAGGCTTCCTCGGCAGCCATGCGGATGTCCTCGATGCGATCGACAGACATGGAGCACAGGGCACCAACGTTGGCCGCCGTCATGCGCACAAGGCGAGCGAGACGCGGGTCACCAGCAACGGTAAGCGTGATGGGGCAGGTTGCTTCGCTACTCATCTCAGGACTCCTCAGAGGTCTCGGCGGGCGTATAGGTGTAATACTGAGCCGGCCTGGCTACAGACTTGTGAGCCACATCTGCGCCACCGGCGGCCTCGTCCTCGCCAATTAGGACGCGCTCGGTGGGCTGCTCGGCCTCCGCAGCGGCAGCGGCGAGCTTGCGCTCGGCGTCAGCTGCAGGTGCCTTCACCTTATTGAACAGCTTCTGCACGGCACCGGCGGCAGAATCGGTCACGCTCGACACGGCGTTGCTGGCCTCGGCCATACTGCCCGTGACCTCGGAAATGTCGCGAACGACGGCCTCAACCTCAACGAGGTTGGACGTCAGGGCGTCAACGGCGGTCTTGCTCGACTTAAGCAGCGGCTCAATCTGGGCAAGTGCCGGTGTAAGCTCGTCGACAGCGCCGTCGAGTTTTGCCACCACCGGCTGCGCCTCGGCGATAGTGTTGTTGAGGTCGGTTACGGTCTTATCGAGCGAGTCGACAACGGTGCGGGTCTTGCGCAGCGTGAGCGCGAGCTCAGCGATAGCCCACACGCCGGCAATGGCAAGCACCAGCAGGGCAATTTGAATGGGACTCATACAAGCCTCCCGGAAAAATCGAAATACAGACGCTGTTCATGGTACCCCAAAGAAGGGGAAAGATACCCAAAGGGAATGTGCGAGGTGCCGATGACCTACTTGGGCGCGTTACCGCTACGGTCACGTTCGCTTTGCTCCACACGCCACTCTTCCCAACCGCGGCCGGCAGGCTGCCAAAAGGCACCATGTTCCAGGCCGTCGGGCAAGTAGCGCTGATCGACCCAGCCTTCGGGATAATCGTGCGGATACTTGTAAACGCCGTACTCATCGCTACCAGGGCGATGGCGATCGCGTAGGTAACTGGGCACCTCGCGAAGACCACTGCTGTGGATATCGGCTAGCGCCGCATCGATCGAGGCCTCGCACGCATTGGACTTAGGCGCCAAGCACACATAGAGCGCAGCTTGTGCCAGGTTAATGCGACATTCAGGATAGCCAATAACTTCAGCAGATTTAAAGGCAGCATGCGCCACCAAAAGTGCCTGCGGATCGGCATTACCAACGTCCTCAGAAGCCTGAATCATAATGCGGCGGGCGATGAACTTAGGATCCTCGCCCGCATCGATCATGCGCGCGAGCCAATAAATGGTGGCATCGGGGTCGCTGCCGCGCATGGACTTGATGAACGCACTGATAATGTCATAGTGCATGTCGCCGTTTTTGTCATACGAAAAACCGCGACGCGGATTGGCAATCTTCACGTCATCCACGGTAATGGGATAGCGCTCCCCCGCCGCAGGCGCTGGCGTTCCCTCGGTATCGGGACGCGTGACGGCAATCTCGCTCGCAAGCTCGAGCGTCGTGAGCGCCGAGCGAGCGTCGCCGGCGGCCAGCGTGCAGATGGTCTTAACCGTATCCTCATCGGCCGAGAACGTGCCGTTCAGACCCTGCGGCGCCTCGAGCGCACGCTCGATAAGCGTGGCGATATCCTCGTCTTTGAGGTGCTCAAGCTCCACCACGCGACCACGCGAGAGCAATGCCGAGTTGACCTCAAAGTACGGATTCTCCGTCGTGGCGCCGATCATAATGACGGTACGATTCTCGACTGCATGCAACAGGGCATCCTGCTGCGACTTGGAAAAGCGATGAATCTCGTCGATAAACAGGATGGTGCGACGGTCGTAGGTATTCAGGCGCGTCTTTGCCTCGTCAATCACGCGGCGCAGATCCTTCACAGTACCCGTGACGGCGCTGACCTCGACAAACTCGCTCTTGGTATGGTTAGCGATAATGTGGGCCAGCGTCGTCTTGCCCGTACCGGCCGGCCCGTACAGAATCACACTCGATAGCACGTCGTGCTCAATCGCGGCACGCAGCCATGAGCCCTTACCGACGGCCTTTTGCTGGCCCACGTAATCATCGAGCGAATTGGGGCGCATGCGCACCGCGAGCGGCGCATTTCTAAAGGAACGCTCGCGCGTCGAGGCAGAAAAAAGGTCGTCCATAGCCATCCCGTGCATCAATCAAAATCGTTGTTGACCAACAGTATACCGAAAGGATACGAACTACCGTTCGTTAATATAGGTGCGGTGCGGAAACTTTAAACCCGGGAACAGCTTGCTCGTGAGCTCGCAGAAATAACCGTCCGTCATGCTCGCGATGTAATCCACCACGGCTTGATCCTTGTCGTCCTGCCAGGCATACACGCGATCGTAGTAAGAAAGCTGCTGCTCAATGCGAGAAATGTGATGCTTAAAGATGTACGAAGACTCGTCGCCTTCGTTTATGTCCCGCAGGCAACGGCCGTAGAGCTTTTCGAAGGCCTCTCGCAGCTCCGCTTCGGAGTCGCCTTCGATACCGCCCTTGCTATAGATTTTCTCATAGTTCTCGCGCTTGGCTCGGCGTATTTCCTCAAACAGGTCCTCGCTCATCTCGATGCGCGGCTTGCCATAGCTGTGCTCGACGATATCGATGGAAGCGTGCGTGAGGATCCAACTGTTGTAGGCACCGCCCCGGCCATCATCAAAAGCGTCGGGCGAAAGCAGGCCCGCCGCGATCGCATCCTGACGGTCACGACCGACGTAGGCGAGGATGTCCGAAATGCGAACGACGCAGCCCTCGAGCGTCATGGGACGCAGGTGCTCAATAGCGCCATAGCCCGTGGCGATACAGTCCTCAACTGTCCGATCGAACTGGTCAAAGGAGCCCATATCCGACAATTCAAACACGCGCTGCTCGTACTCGCCGTTATGGCATAGCACGCCGTCGAGCGTCTGGAGCGATACGTTGCGGCCATACAGGGCATCGAGCACGCGCACCGACTGCACGTTATGGAAAAAGTAGCGACCGGTGCGCTCGTGGTAAATATCGTTGAGGAATCGCTCACCGGCATGGCCAAAGGGCGTGTGCCCCAAGTCGTGGCCCAGGCCAATCGCCTCGATCAGATCACAGTTGAGCCCCAAGGCGCGGCCGATATCGCGTGCGATGCGCGAAACAAGCTGCACGTGCAAACCGCGACGTGACAGATCGTCATTGCTACGGAAACTAAAGACCTGCGTTTTGCCTGCATAACGGGTGTACGCCGGAAGATGAAGTATCTTTTCGGTATCGCGCATAAACGCTGGACGCATAAGCGTACCTTTGTCGGCGACGCGATCAACACGACGAATGACCTGGTCGTCGTTGCAACGATACGGACTGACATAGCCCGAAGCACGATCGGCGGCAATGCGCTCGACAAGTTCGGACGACAACGCCGAGGGAATACGGTCCATGCGCGCCTTTATGACGGCCGTTTCTTGATTAGTTGCCATGGCATGCTCCTTAAGAAGGATGCGCAATCGGTTACAATGTGCAGCCCACGACCTCGATTATGGCAAAAATCGGCACCAAAAACGGGAGCAATGGCAGGGAGCGAGATTTTGTGATGAGACAGGAGAGGGCAAGGGCCAGGAGCGCGGCGGCAAATGCCACGATGCCACCCATAGGGTCGAGCGTGCAAAGCGCGAAGAGCGCCTTGGCATCTCCCATGCCGATGCCCGGGGTTTGGCGAAGACGACGCCAGAGGGACTCAGTCAGCACGAGAGCAAGATACATGATGACGGCTAGACCCGCGTGGTCAAGCGCTGTGCTCAAACCGACGTCGAGCCAAACGCCCGCAAACGCCGCCACCACGCACGCGCCGGCAAGCTCATTCGGGAACCGCCGCTCGCGGGCATCAACCACCGCACCGGCAAAGGCGCAGATCCAAAATGGGATATAGAACATCATGCACCTCCATGAACAGCTGCTCAAAAGCAAAAACCACCACAAAGGTGCCTGTCCCCTTTGTGGTGGTTTTGGTGGTGGTTATTTAGCGCCCTGCATGACCTCGTCGAGGGTAACGTTGACGGCGTGCTGCGTCGGGACCCAGTCGACCTTTAGGAACAGTGCGGCCACCGTGATGGGAATATAGCTGAACATAAAGATCGGGAAGGTAAACAGGTTGGTCACCAGGCGCCACTTTTGAGCGCAGTGAATGTGCTTGTACTCAAAGATGGTCGTGAGCAGCGCCAGGATAAAGAAAGTCTGGTACATCATCGCGAAGGTCATAATGAGCGAGGCGGCACAAGCCTGCATCTCGACTTCGGTAGCCAAGAAGCCGTGTGAGAGTCCGCCCACGATAAGGAACGTCGCGTTGGCTAGCATGGAAATCAGGGACAGAAGCATGCCCGGAGCGATGGTCATAAACATGTCATATGCGGCAAAGCGATGATAGCGGAAGGTCGACTTGACCAGGTGCTTACCATACGTAAAGAACACCTGGTAAAAGCCCTTGGTCCAACGCATACGTTGCTTCCAGGACGCCTTAAATGTCACGGGCTGCTCGTCAAAGAACTCCGCCGGCGCATAGCCAATACGAATGCCGTGAATAGCGCAGAACGTGGTGAACTGAATATCCTCGGTCAGCGTATGGAACTGCCAGCCGTGCATGCCCTCAATAACGCTAGCCGAGATAAGGTAGCCCGAACCCGATACGGCGCAGGACGTCTTGCAGATGTTGCGCGCGTTGTTGAGAAAACGCGCCTCGCGCAGATACCAAGTGGCATTCGCTGCCGAGATCCACGAGCTTCCGAAGTTCTTGGAGTTACGATAGCTCGTGACCACATGGAAGCCCTGGTCAAAGGCGTCATTCATCTTGGAGACGTAATCGCGGGAGATAACGTTGTCGGCATCGAAGATAAAGTAACCCTCAAACGTGTCGGGATACTCGTTGAGAATGCGATCGAAACCAAAGTCCATGACCCAGCTCTTGCCCTTGCGGGCCAGGTCATTGCGCTCGTAAACAATGGCACCGGCCTCGCGCGCGAGCTGCGCCGTGTTGTCGGTGCACGCGTCGGCAACGACAAAGACCTCAATGAGCTCGGACGGATAGTCCTGGTCCTTGATGGAACGTACGAGATTGGCAATTACGGCCTCCTCGTTATGCGCCGCGATAAAGAAGGCATAACGGTGGAGTTTTTTGGCCTTGGGAGGTGCAACCTCACCGCGCAGGGCGCCAATGACAAAGAAGACGACCTGGTACAGAAAGCAGACCGTGAGCAGCGTAACCACAATCTGGTTAAAGATCACGATGGGCGTGTTGGTTTGTAAATAGGCGAGCATGCAGGCTCCCAGGAACGCGTTACGTAAACAACCGTATATCTTACCGCAGGCTAGGGGCGTTCAAGAAACCACCTAATACTGACTAGGCTTCGAGAAGACCGAGCTGAGGAACGATCTCGTCGCCGGCAGCGGTGCGACCAAGCGAGCGCGGGGCCAGGTCGTCAAGAACCGCAGCGAGATCCCACGGCAGCTCGTCGCGGCACTCAATGCGCTCCCCCGTCACGGGATGGTCGAATGCGACGCGCCAGGAATGAAGGAATTGCCTGGTCAGACCCTGATCGGCGCGTGCATCGCACTTGCCGTAGAGCGGATCCCCCACGCAGGCGTGGTTGATATGGCGCATATGCACGCGAATCTGATGCGTGCGGCCCGTAAACAGGTGGCACTCGACGAGCGTATAGCCGTCGTCAAAACGCGTGGAATCGAAGCGCTCGAGGACCTTAAAGGTCGTAATGGCCTGGCGCGCGAAAGGATCGTCCGAAACCGCCATCTTGACACGGTCACGCGTAGAACGGGCAATGCCGGTGTTAATGGTGCCCTCATCCATAGCGATATGTCCGTGAACGAGCGTAATATAGCGGCGGTCGAGCGTGCGCGTACGGATAAGATTTTGGAGCGCGCGCTGGGTGTCGTCGTCCTTCGCCGCAAGCATAAGGCCCGAAGTGTCGCGATCCAGACGATGCACGATGCCGGGGCGATCCTCGCCCTGCACGGTGCCCAGATGGTCGATGCCGCAGTGATAGACCAGGGCATTCGCGAGCGTACCGCTCTCATGACCATGCGCAGGATGGCACACCAGGCCGCGCTGCTTGGAGAGCACAATGAGATAGTCGTCCTCGTAGCGAATATCGAGGGGAATGGCCTCGGGAATCACGTCGGTCGGGTCGTGCGGCTCGAGCAAATCGACCGAAATGCGGTCGCCGGCTCGCACGGCGTACTTTTTGGAGAGACAGGTCTCGCCGTTGACGGCAACGGCACCGCCCTCGATCAGATGCGCGCAGGCAGAGCGCGTAGGGCAGCCATCATTGGCACCCAGATAGGCATCAAGACGCTGACCAGCGGAATCGTCAGCAACAAGAATATGGATGTCGGCCATTAGCGCTCATTCCTTTCGCGAATCTTGCGGGCACGCTCCCCACGCTGCTTGGCCTTGCGCATAGCGCGAGCCTCATCACGGGCGTTAAGCTCGGCGGTCGCATCGACCTCGCGAGCGGCAGGGCTCAAGAGCATGTAGCCAAAGAGGGCAAGCACGACGCCCAAGGTAATGCCGATATCGGCCACATTGAAGACGGGGAAGTCGATGAAGGTAGTGGCAATAAAATCGGTCACGAACCCAAAGGCGAGACGGTCGATCGCGTTGCCGACGGCACCGCCCGCGACCATAGCCATACCAACGACCTCCAGGCGAGCAAGCTGAGGCGCACGAACAAGATACACCGCGATGGCAATGATGACGACAAGTGCCAGCACGGCAAACGCAATGCCATGACCCTCGCCCATGCTAAAGGCAGCTCCGATATTACGGACAAACAGAAAGTCAATCACGCCGGGGATAACAGTCACATGCAAAGCGTCGCCCACGGCACGAACCGCAAGCTTGGTCAGCTGGTCAACAAGTAGCACAACCAGCGCCACCCCACCAGCAACACCTAGCCGCCAACGCAAAGGAGGCGTCATATCCCCAGTACGACCCAAATCAATCTCCTACCCTCAAGAACATCGAATTACGTTTAACGCAAATTAATATCTTATATTGACCAGCAACGAAATAGCTGATGATTCGTTACCGACAGCGAAAACCCGCCAGAGCGAGCAAGGTGCCTTGAAACAAGGCGGCATTGACCTTCTGGTCATGCCGCCGAAGTTGAAAGGCAGATTGCCGCTCTGGCGGGTTTGCAGCGTCAACTGGTTACGCGGTTTGGTAAAACCGCGTAACTAAAGAGCTTCGGCACAACGCTTGCAGATGTGCGCGTGGCCGTTGTACTCGCCGACGGTGGTGCGGTAGTTCCAGCAACGGTCGCAGCACTCGCCTTCGGCAGCCTCGATGGCAACGGAAAGCTCCTCGCCCTGGGTCAACTCAACATCGGAAACGATGTAGAACTCGGCCAAGTCGACGGCCTTATCACCGGTCAGCAGCGCGTACATCTCGGCGGGAACGACCGCCTTGACGCGGACCTGCTGGCTCTTGGTGAAGGTGCCGGCAGAACGGGCATCCTCGAGAGCCTTGGTCACGACGCTACGGAGTTCGAGCGAAGCCTCGAGCACACCCTCAAACTCGTTAGCCTCGTCGACCGTGATGGGCGACTTGTACCAATCGAGCAGCGCAGCGTACTTCTGGTGATCGACGCAGCCAGCAGGCGCATAGGCCATGGCCTCGTCGACGGTGTAGGACAGGATCGGCTGCAGGTCGCGCATGAGCATCGAGAAGAGCTCGGCCAGCACGGTCTGGGCGCTGCGACGCTCGAGCGAGCCGGGCTTGTCGCAGTACAGACGGTCCTTCAGGGCGTCAAGGTACACGTTGGAAAGCTCGGTAACCACAAAGTCGTAGAGCGCACGGTAGGCGCGCGGGAACTCGTAGCTAGCGTAGGCGTCGTCGACCTCGGCCTGGACCTGGGTCAGACGGGCGACCATGAGCTTGTCGAGCGGCAGCAGGTCGGCAAAGGCGACGCCGTCGGTCTCGGGCTCAAACTGGCCCTCGAGCTCGGAGAGCAAGAAGCGCAGCGTGTTACGGAAACGACGGTAGGCATCGGACGTACGAGCGAGAATCTCGTGGTCGATGGAGAC
The DNA here is from genome assembly GCF_003469895.1 of Collinsella sp. AM28-11LB. Taxonomy (NCBI): domain Bacteria; kingdom Bacillati; phylum Actinomycetota; class Coriobacteriia; order Coriobacteriales; family Coriobacteriaceae; genus Collinsella; species Collinsella sp. AM28-11LB. The sequence goes on along the minus strand of NZ_QSKJ01000002.1, from coordinate 109,416 downwards.
GTCGGAGCTGGTGTCGACGGAGGCAACCCACAGACGGATGATGTCGGCGCCCATCTCGTCGCTGACCTTGTTGGGGTCGATGACGTTGCCGAGCGACTTGGACATCTTGCGGCCCTGGCCGTCGAGGGTAAAGCCCTGCGAGACGACCGCCTTGTACGGAGCATGGCCGTTGGCACCCACCGAGGTGAGCAGCGAGCTCTGGAACCAACCGCGGTGTTGGTCGGAACCCTCGAGGTAGACGTCCGCCGGGTACTCCAGCTCGGGACGATACTCGCAGACGGCCTTCCAAGACACGCCGGAGTCCCACCATACGTCGAGGATGTCCTTATCGGCCTTGAGGTGATGGCCGCCGCACTTGGGGCAGACGCAGGCCTCGCCCAGATAGCTCTCGGGAGCGTCGGTGAACCAAGCATCGGAGCCCTTCTCGTGGAAGAGCTTGATGACGGCGTCGAGCGTGGCGTCGTTCATGACCTTCTCGCCGCAGTCGGCGCACGTGTAGCTGGGGATCGGCACGCCCCAGTTGCGCTGACGGCTGATGCACCAGTCGGGGCGTTGCTCGACCATGGCGCCAATGCGGTTGGCGGCGTGGGCCGGATACCACTTGACGTTCTCGCGGACCTCCTTGCCAGCCTGCTCGCGCAGACCGGTCTTGTCCATCGAGACAAACCACTGGTCGGTAGCACGGAAAAGCACCGGATGCTTGCAGCGCCAGCAGTGCGGATAGCTGTGCGTGATCTTCTTCTCGAGGACCAGGGTGCCGCGCTCGCGCAGGAACTCGATGATGTGCGGGTTAGCCTCGTCGGTGTCCATACCGCTGAAGGGACCACCGGTGCCAAACTCCTCGCCGGTGTAGAACTTACCGTCGTCGTCGACCGGCATGCAGATGTCGGTGATGCCCTCCTTGAGGCAGGCAAAGTAGTCGTCGACACCGTGGCCGGGCGAGTTGTGGACAATACCGGTACCGTCATCGACACCGACGTAATCGGCCAGCAGCGCCACGCCCTCAACACCGTCAAAGATCGGCTGCTTGTAGTGGATGTGGTGGAAGGTCTCGGCGGGAACCACATAGGGCTTGCCGTCGACCGTGACCGGGGTGTACTCCCAGCCAAACTCCTCGCAGCACTTGGGAGCCAGGTCCTCGAGCATGACCTCGGCGCGGCCGTCGTGCTCAACGGCGACGTAGGCGGCACCGGGCTTTAGGGAAACTGCCTGATCGGAGGGGATGGTCCACGGGGTGGTCGTCCAGATGATGAAGTCGACCGGGCCGTCGAAGTTCTCGAGGCCGGCAGGCTTGGTGGTCATCTCAAAGCGCACGAAGATGGACGGGCTCGTCTCGTCGGAGTACTCGATCTCGGCCTCGGCCAGCGCGGTGTGGCAGTGCTTGCACCAATGAACCGGCTTGTGGCCGCGATAGATCATGCCCTTATCGAACATGGCCTTGAAGACCTCGATGTCGGCGGCGTCATGCTGGTGATAGAGCGTCAGATACGGGTTGTCCCAGTCGCCAAGTACGCCCAGACGGCGGAAGCCGGCCTTCTGCAGCTCGATGTTCTCGACAGCGAACTTGTTGCACAGCTCGCGAATCTTAGCCGTAGAGGTCTGATTGAACTTCTCGGTGCCGAGCTTCTCCTCGACCTTGTGCTCAATCGGCTGACCGTGGCAGTCCCAACCGGGGACATAGGGAACTTCGCAGCCCTGCATCATCCAGTAACGGTTGATCATGTCCTTAGAGATCTTGTTCATGGCGTGGCCGATGTGGATCGGGCCGTTGGCGTACGGAGGGCCGTCGTGCAGCACGAATTTCTTATGACCCTCGTTCTTCTTCAAAACCTGCTCGTAGACCTTGTTGTCCTGCCAGTCCTTGAGTCGCTTGGGCTCGGACTTGGAAAGACCGGCACGCATGGGAAATCCGGTTTTGGGCAGATTCATCGTCTGCTTGTACTCGTTTGCCACGGTACCCCTTTCATGTCGTGGGCGCACACGCCCTCTGGGCACCAAAAATAGCGCCCGTCCCTACAAGCTGGGACGAAGCGCCACAAAACGGGCAGAATGCCCGTAAAAGCTCTTCGCTTAACCACCCAGCTTAGATGCCCTCGCCCGCGTCGCCACGCGCTCGCATCCGTTACTCGGCTGGCCTGTATCGACGACCATCTCGGCGATGTCTACTAAGACGTGCCTGTGCGGCGCGTCCGTTGGGACCGCAGCTCCGGGGTGATTTTCATCGGTCGCATGCACGGGTTCTCAGCGCTCCCCGCTCTCTGTAGCATGCGGATGGCCGACTACTCGTCCCCATCAACGCTTATGCGCTGTATAGTAGCACGGTCAACGCCGGCAAAAAACCCTCAACACTGGTTTTATACGTTCGAAAAATCTCGCGGCTGTGGACTTTCTCTTGGAGCAAAATACCGGGCGGCCAACGCCTACGGTCACACGCTCCTCGCCTAACCTACCAAAACCACCACAAGGGGGACAGGCACCTTTGTGGTGGTTTATTATTGCTCCAGCATGCTGGGGTCGAACTCGCTAGCCGGAATCACGCGATAACCGTGGCGCAGCAGTAGGTCGACGAAGACACCGTTGCCCGCGATGAGCGTACCGCTAAAGGTTCCATCATAGATACGACCCGCGCCACACGAGGGACTGCGGTCCTGAAGGAAGCACGCAGCGATCTCGGACGGGCCGCCAAAGTGCTCGCACATATCGAGCGCACGCTGGGCACCTAGACGAAACTCGCGATCGACCGAGGTGCCCTCGCAGGTGCGGACCTCACCGTCCACAATCTCGGACGGCTTGCGCGGCGTAGGCAGACCGCCAAAAACCTCAGGGCACACCAGTAAGACCTCGGTCCCCGTACGTTCGCAAGCCTCGACCAGCTTGCGATGGTAATTGTCAAGCCCGTTATATTTACAGTTCTCGCCCATCAAGCAGGCGCTCACCACGATCTTCATTTCCATCCCTCTCAAGCAAAACGCCCCATTTGAGAAAGCTGCTCAAATGGGGCGTCGGCGATCACTGGCTCGGCCGCGGCTTTACTGCTGCTTTGGCATCAGCGGATTCTCACGCATGAGGAGGTTCATGAACTCCTCACCCGTAATCGTCTCCTTCTTATACAGATAACGAGCCAGCTCGTGAAGCTTAAACTTGTTCTCCTTGAGGATCTGCAGGGCGCGATCATGCGCATCCTCGATCAGCTTGGCGACAATCGCGTCCACGCGCTCGGCCGTACCGGGAGCGCAGGTGAGCGACGTGTCCTGGTTGAGGTACGCGTTCTGAACGGTACCGAGCGCCATCATGCCAAACTCATCGGACATACCAAAACGCGTCACCATGTTGCGGGCGAGCTTGGTGGCCTGCTCGATATCGTTGGCCGCGCCGGTCGTCATCTCACCAAAGATGAGCTCCTCGGCAGCACGTCCGCCGCAGTAGACAGCGAGCTTGTCGAGCACCTCCTGGCGCGTGGTCAGAAAACGCTCGTCCTCCTCGACCTGCATGGTATAGCCAAGAGCACCGCTCGTGCGCGGCACGATGGTGATCTTGGTGACCGGGGCAGAGCCCTTTTGGCGGGCAGCGACAATGGCATGGCCAATCTCGTGGTAGGAAACAACCTGCTTCTCGTGGTCGGAAAGCACCGTGGACTTACGCTGCTGGCCGGCGATAACAACCTCCACCGACTCCTCGAAGTCGTCCTGGGTTGCACGCTTTCGACCCTCGCGAACGGCGCGCAGGGCGCCCTCGTTGATGATATTGGCCAGGTCGGCGCCCGAGGCACCGGGCGTAGCGCGGGCAATCGCGGTCAGATCAATCGGTGGCTGGGTCTTCACACTCTTGGCGTGGAGTTCGAGGATGTTCTTGCGGCCGGTCAGGTCGGGCAGCTCGACGGGAATGCGGCGGTCAAAACGGCCGGGGCGCAGCAGGGCCGGATCGAGGCTGTCGGGGCGGTTGGTGGCAGCAAGGACGACAATACCCTTGTGGTTATCGAAGCCGTCCATCTCGGTCAGCAGCTGGTTGAGCGTCTGCTCGCGCTCGTCGTTGCCGCTAAAGCCGCCGCCATCGCGCTTCTTACCGATGGTATCGATCTCATCGATAAAGACGATACACGGGGCCTTTTCCTTGGCCTGCTTAAACAGGTCACGCACCTTAGCAGCGCCGCGACCAACAAACATCTCAACGAACTCAGAGCCCGAAATGCTAAAGAACGGCACGCCCGCCTCGCCGGCAACAGCCTTGGCAAGCAGGGTCTTACCGGTACCCGGAGGGCCAACAAGAAGAGCGCCGCGCGGCAGCTTGGCGCCGATCTCCTCGTAGCGCTGCGGCTTCTCCAGAAAGTCGACGACCTCCTTGAGGGACTCCTTGGCCTCTTCCTGGCCGGCGACGTCCTTAAAGGTCACGCCCACGTCCTTGGAGGCGATCACGCGCGCGCCGGACTTACCCAGTCCGCCGCCGCCAAAACCGCCGCCGCCAAAGTTCATCGACGGACCGTCATCGCCCATGGCCTTCTTCATGCGGCGGTTGAGCCACCAGCCAATCAGGAAGAATATCGCCATGGGAAGAATGAGGGTGAGCAGGTAGTAGGTCATCAAACCCGAGTTTTTATCGGGAACGACCGACTCAAGCGAGGCGCCAGATTCAAGCACGCGATCGGTAAAGCCCGCGTCATTCGGCACACCGGTCGTCTTGTAGGCGATGTTCTCGTCCTCGCCCTTCTTGGTGTAATAAATCGAGTAATCGTCCGTGTTGTACTCGACTTTGTCAACGCTCTTCTTATCGAGCGCTTTGACAAACGTCGAGTAATCGGTCTTCGTAATCTGCTGCGTGTGACCGATGTTGGGGAACAGAACGGTCGAGAGCACGAGGTAGACGACGAAGGCGATGAGCACGTAGAGGATCATATTCCGTCTACGTTTGTTGTCATCCATCTCCATCTGCTTGAACTCCATCTACTGGGGTTGATAATGTTTTTAGAATACCCAACCCGGACGGCGATAAACCGACGCCGGGCACGAAAGGACAGAGATGGCATCACTGGAAGTCGGCAAGGTTCAAATCTATACGGGCGACGGCAAGGGCAAGACAACGGCTGCGTTGGGGCTCGCCTTGCGCGCGACGGGCTACGGACTTAACGTGCTTATGCTGCAGTTTGCGAAGAAGCTGCACTGCGCCGAGCATGATGCGGCGCCCCGTTTGGGTCTGCGCATCGTACAAGCCGACCGCGACACGCCCGAAGCCTGTGCCGCACAAATCATGGAGCTGGCGCGCGAGCAGATTAGCCAGGTCGACGTGTTGATCTTGGATGAGCTGGGAGAAGCCATGCGGCGGGGCTTTGTGACGCGCAAAGATGTCGAAGCGCTGATCGCGATGAAGCCCGACACCACGGAGCTCGTACTGACCGGCCGAGGCTTGCTGCCCCTCGCCGACCTTGCCGATCTGGTAACCGAAATGCGCCCTGTCAAACACTACTTCGACGAAGGCCTCCTAGCCCGCCAAGGCATCGAATACTAATTCGGCACTTAGGGACGTTCCCTTTCTGCCGGCTAGGCGGTGGCGCGGCCTAGCCAGTTGCCGCTGTGGTGGTAGATGGTGAACATGGTTGCGGTGATGAGCCAGGTTACGGGATAGACCAGCAGCAGGTGCTCGAGCGACGGATCAAAAGGCATAATCGCAAACACCCAGATTACCCTTAGGACGACGGTACCGAAGATGGTGAGAACCATGGGCTGGAAGCTCACGCCGGCGCCGCGGATGGAGCCCGACGCGTTCTCGATAATCGAGAAGATCGCGTAGAACGGTGCAATGAAATGGATGATGGTCGTGGTGTAACCCGAAATCGAAGCATCATCGACAAACAGGCGCGACAGGGGACCCGAGAACACCAACAGTACACCGGACAGACCGCCGATGAGCAAAAACGACAGCACGAGCGACGTGTGGTAGCCCTTGCGCATGCGCTCGTAATTGCGCGCGCCAAAGTTCTGCGCCGAGAACGTGGTGATGGATACGCCGAGCGCCTCGGTCACCATCCAGATGATGCCGTCGAGACGGCCCGAAAGACCCCACGCCGTCGTAACATCGGCACCAAACGAGTTGACCGATACCTGAATCAGAACGTTGGAAATCGAATACGCCGCCGATTGAAAACCCAGCGGCAAACCGCACGAAAGCATGCTCTTGCAAATACCGCGATCGATGCCGAGCTTGGATATCGACAAACGCCATGCGCCCGGAGCACGCATCATGCGAATCACAATCATCGTGGCATTAGAGCAAATGGTCAGTGCCACCGCGATACCGCAACCCAAGGCCTCCAAATGCAGCACGGCAACAAAAATGATATCGAGCACCACGTTCACGAGGCAGCCGGAAGCAATAATCACGGCAGGGCCACGCGTATCGCCCACGGCACGCAGCAGCGCGGTACCCATATTGAGCAGCAGCGCCGCAAACATGGCGGCAAAATAGCAGCGAGCATAGGCTACGCCCTCGGCGAGAAGCTCGTGCGGCGTATTCATCAAAACGAGCATGGGCTCGACAAGCACTATGCCAAGAATGGAAACGACGATACCGCCCACGAGCGCAAGCGTCATGGCTGTATGGATCGAACGGCTCAAACGCTCGTCATCGTGCTGGCCAAAAAACTGCCCCGTGATAACGGCGCAACCGGCGCCAACGCCAACGCAAAAACCAATGCAGAGCTCCGTGAGCACCATCGTGGCTTGAATGCCGCCCAGCGCAAGCTTGCCGCCAAACTGACCGACGATATAGGTGCCGATAAGCGTGTAAGCCTGCTGGAAAAACGAACTAAAAAAGATGGGAACGCACAGCGACAGCAATTGCTGCCAAATGACACCTTGCGTTACATCGATAGCCGTAGATTTCTTAGCCACACGCCCTCCCCACTCGTATACGTCAAACAACAAATTAGCAATTTAAAACCAAAGTCAAAACCAGCTTAGCACCGACTGGCGGCTACCGAAACGCCCCGAATCAGAGCGCGGTGCGGAATATCTGCCTAGTGATACAAACCCGGCTGGTAGTGATACTCGTTGCTCACGTGCGGGCACAGCTGCCAAAAGGCGACGGCGCTCGCCGCGGCAACGTTGAGCGAATCGACCCCGTGCGCCATCGGAATGCGCACGGCTCGGTCGCAGCCGGCAATGGTCTTGGCGCCCAAGCCAGCACCCTCGGTGCCCATAAAGATCGCCAGACGGTCAATCTCGCGCAGCGCAGGGTCGTCCAGCGAAACGGAGTCGTCCGTCAGCGCCATGGCGGCACAGGAAAACCCGGCATTGTGCAGCGCCGCCAGGCCATCATGCGGCCATACGCGCGCCTCGCTGCCAATACGAGTCCACGGCACCTGAAACACCGTGCCCATGCTCACACGGGCGGAACGACGATACAGCGGATCGCAGCACGTAGGGCTGACCAAAATACCGTCAACATTCAATGCGGCAGCCGAGCGGAAAATCGCGCCCACATTGGTATGGTCGACAATGCCCTCAAGCACGCACACGCGCACCGGACGCTCCCCTGCCGCCTCAGCGACGCCGCCGAGAAACTCATCGACCGGAATCTGCCGCGGGCGACGAAAAGCCGCCAGCGCGCCGCGCGTCACATTAAAGCCCGTCAGCTGCTCCATGAGCTCCATCGAGGCAACAAACACGGGAACCGGGCCCTCACCGTCGCGAACGGCCAGACGCCCAAACAGCGGCATCATCTGATCGAGCCAGCGCTCGCCCAACAGAAAGCTCACCGGCTCGTAGCCGGCGCGTACCGCACGCTCGATGACCTTGGCGCTCTCTGCGATAAAGATGCCCTTTTGCGGCTCCAGCACGCAACGTAGCTCACGCTCCGTCAGTCGCACGTAGGCATCGAGCCGCTCGTCCTCGAGCGAATCGATTCGCAGCACCTCAACGGCATCAGTCATAGTAGCCAGCCCGCACCTTTCTTTGCAGCACCTATACAAATATCGGGGCAACGCCATGCGCCGCCCCGTCATTCATTTCATCCCGATAATACCGAAGGGATAATCGGTTTTACGCCTCGATGCGACGATACGTCACGAACTCATAATCGACGCCCTCGTCACCCTCACCGGCGGCAATCGTTGCGACCCCGCTACGCTGCGCAATCTCCCACGCAGGATCGGTTCCCAAATCGGGAAAGTACGTATCCACGACATGCACGCAATGGTTGTGCGTGACCTCGGCCTCGACGCAATACGGCAAAAACTGCCGATAGACATCGCCGCCACCAATCACCCACGCAACGGGCTCATCGGCAACCGCAGCGAGCGCCTCATCAATACTATGCACCACATCGACGTCCTCGGGAGCAAAGTCCACGTCGCGCGTGAGCACGATATTGCGGCGGTTCTTGAGCGGACGCCCCCCGGGAAAACTCAGCAGCGTCTTGCGTCCCATGATGACCGGACAGCCTTTGGTGCACGCAACAAAATGGCGCATGTCGGCGCGATTGGACACTACCATGTCGCCCTCGCAGCCAATGCCCCAGTCGTCACACACGGCGACGATGACAGAAAGCTTACACGTCATAAGCGCCACCTACACCGCAATAGGAATGTTCTTGACCTGCGGACCGTGCTCATAGCCCTCGACGATCAGATCATCGGTCGTAAACGCATAGAAATCATGCACGTCGGGGCTCAGCGTTACCTTAGGCGCCGCAAACTGCGGACGCTCGATAAGCTCGCGGACAATATCGACATGACGGTCGTAAATGTGAGCATCGGCAATCACGTGCAGCAGCTCGCCGGGAATCATATCGACGGACTGCGCAACCATCATGAGCAGAATGGCGTACTGGCACACGTTCCAGTTGTTCGCGGCCAAAATGTCCTGGCTGCGCTGGTTGAGAATCATGTTGAGCGTCGGTTTGTCATCCTGCGGGCGCTGCGTCACGTTATATGTCACGCTGTAGGCGCACGGATACAGGTGCATCTCGGACAGGTCGCTGAACACATAGGTGTTCGTCATGATGCGACGGCTATACGGCGTATGCTTAAGGTCGTACAGCACGCGGTCCATCTGGTCAAAGTCGCCCTCGGCATAATGGCTCTTCTGGCCAATCTGGTATCCGTAGGCCTTACCGATGGAGCCGGTCTCGTCAGCCCACTCGTCCCAAATATGGCTGTGGAGGTCATGGACGTTATTGGACTTCTTTTGATAGATCCACAGGATCTCGTCCATGGCAGACTTAAGCGCCGTGCGGCGCAACGTGAGCGCGGGGAACTCCTCGCGCAGGTCGTAGCGCGCCGTAACGCCAAAGTTTTTAATGGTATAGGCAGGGGTGCCGTCCTCCCACACCGGACGGACCTTTTGGCCCTCGGTGGTGGTGCCATGGTCCAAGATATCGCGGCACATGGCTACAAACTGTTGATCAGCTTTGCTCATTGACCCTCCTGTCAGTCGCCTATAAGCAATTTTTATTGTAGCCCAGGCGCACAGCATCGGATGGGACACTTGGGCCGGCACACGCAATGCACGGCAGCTCACTCTCAGTCGCAACGGCTTTGCCTTTTTCTGACATATGCCAAAAATGCCTTGCGCTGGTCCGCAGGTGCGCTATCCTATTTTTGACATATGTCAGATTTGGAGTGTATATGGCAGGAAGACGCAAAAAATTGCGCCGTGTTGGGATTATTCCTGAATATCGCGGTTTTACCCCCGATGGCCTTGCCAGCGGAGACGCCATCGACATGACGGTCGACGAGCTCGAGGTGCTGCGGCTGTGCGACCTGGAAGGCCTCAATCAGGAGGCTGTCGCCCAGCACATGGGCATCGCTCGTGCCACCGTGGCGGCCATCGGCAGCCGCGCGCATCGCAAGGTGGCAAACGCGCTGGTCAACGGGCGCGCGCTGAGTATCGAAGGTGGCAACATCGCGTACTCCCCCATTACCACGACGACGGCCGCATGGCCAGCAAAGGAGGTTGACACTATGAGGGTGGCAACGACGTACGACAACGGCAACATCTTTATGCACTTTGGCCGCAGCGAGCAGTTCAAGATCTACGACATCCAGGACGGCGAGGTGATCGACGAGCAGGTCGTGGGCACCGGTGGCACCGGTCATGGCGCGCTGGCGGGTCTGCTCGCCAACGGCGGCGTCGACACGCTCATCTGCGGCGGCATCGGCGGTGGCGCTATCAACGCGCTTGCTCAAGCCGGCATCACCGTCTATGCGGGAGCCCAGGGCAGCTGCGATGCGTGCGTCGAAGCCCTTATCGCTGGCACGCTCGCACAGAACGGCGAGGCCACGTGCGGCTGCCACGGCCATGACCACGAGCATTCCCATGAGCATGGCGAGTCCTGTGGCTGCCACGGCCATCACGAGCACGAGGGCCATGAGGGCTGCGGCTGCCACTAGCGGCAGGCAATCGATGCCATCACGTGCCTGCTCACACAACAAATAACGCACCAACGACGAAGGCCGCCTGGAATACCATCCGGGCGGCCTTCGCCATACACGACTCAGCCAGTCGCTACTTTTTCTTACGCATCTGCGCTTCCATCTGGCGCAGCAGATCCATATCGGACTTGGGGCCACCCGTTCCCAGGCCGCCCATGCCGCCCAGGCCCATGGCATCCAGGCCGGGAATATTGGGCATGCGCATCTTTTTGCCCTTCTTACCCTTTTTGCCCTTCTTGCCGCCGGCCTGTGCCTGATTGGCCATCGTGCGCATGCGGCCCATCATCTTGTTCATCTCGCCCCACTGCTTCATAAGGCTGTTGACCTCGGTTGGGGTTACGCCAGCTCCCTTGGCAATGCGGGCACGGCGCTGACCGTTGATGATGGAGGGACGCAGGCGCTCCTCCTTGGTCATCGACATGATGATGGCCTCGTTCTTATCGAAGATGCCCTCGTCCAGGTTGCCGCCCATCTGGCTGAGCGCGCGCTGGCCACCGGGAAGCATGCCCAGAATGCCCTTCATGCCGCCCATCTTCTTAACGGCCTTCATCTGGTCGAGCATATCGTTCATGGTGAAGCCCTCGCGCAGCATGCGCTCGGCAGCCTCGAGCTGCTCGGCATCGGCTGCCTCCTGGGCCTTCTCGATGATGCCGACGACGTCGCCCATGCCCAAAATACGCTTGGCCATACGATCGGGATAGAACGGCTCCAGCGAATCGGGCTTCTCGCCCATGCTCACAAACTTGATGGGCTTGCCGGTCACCTGGCGCACGGAAAGCGCGCCGCCGCCACGGGCATCGCCGTCGAGCTTGGAGATGATCACACCGTCAAAGTCGGTGCGCTCGGCAAAGGTCGAGACCACGTTGACGATATCCTGGCCGGTCATGGCATCGACGACCATCAGCACCTGATCGGGCTTGACGGCTTTCTTGATGTCCACGGCCTCCTGCATCATCTGCTCATCGATCTGCAGGCGACCGGCGGTATCGACGATGACCACGTCGCGCAGGTGGTCGACGGCCTCCTGGATGGCGCCCGTGGCAATGTCGACCGGATGCACACCGTCACCGCGGAAGACCGGCACGCCAATCTCGCCGCCAAGCGTTGCCAACTGGTCGGCAGCGGCAGGGCGGTAGACGTCGCACGCGGCGAGCAGCGGCGAGCGGCCCTGCTTCTTGAGCAGGTAGGCCAGCTTTACGGCCGCCGTGGTCTTACCGGAGCCCTGCAGACCCACAAGCATGATGACGTTGGGGATACGGTTGCTAAAGACGAGCTTGCTCTCGGTGGAGCCGAGCATCTCGGTGAGCTCGTCGAGCACGATCTTGACGACGTTTTGCGCCGGCGACAGCGACTCCATGACCTCTGCGGTCATGCAGCGCTCCTTGGTCTTGGCGACGAACTCCTTGACGACCTTAAAGTTGACGTCGGCCTCGAGCAGCGCCATACGGATGTCGCGCATGGCCGAGGTGATATCGGCCTCGGTCAGCTTGCCCTTGCCGCGCAGGCGGTCAAATGTGTCGTTGAGGCGATCGCTCAGGGAATCAAACACTAGTCACTCCTTAATTGGACTCGCCCACCAGGGCGCGGCAGAAATCTTTGGCATTGAACTCCTGCAGGTCATCGACCTGCTCACCCACGCCGATGCGCAGGATCGGGAGCTTGAGCTTCTCAGCCACGGCCATGGCGATACCGCCCTTTGCCGTGCCATCGAGCTTAGTCATGATAATACCGTCCAGACCCAGCGCCTCGTTAAACTCGAGCGCCTGGTTCAGACCGTTCTGACCGGTGGCGGCATCGATCACGAGCACGACCGAGACGGGCATAGGACCGGCGGCCATATTGGCAGCGCGCTTACGCGTCACGTTGACCACCTTGGCAAGCTCGCGCATGAGCTCGGGGCTCGTGTGCAGACGGCCGGCGGTATCGATCAGCACCAGGTCGCTGCCGCGCTTATCGGCCTCGTCAAGCACGTCATAGCACACGCTCGCCGGATCGGAGCCGCGGTCGCGCTTGATGACGGGAACGCCGGCGCGCTGGCCCCACACATCGAGCTGCTCGATGGCGGCGGCGCGGAAGGTATCGGCCGAACCGATCACGACGTTCTTGCCGCGGGCGGCCATGGCGCTCGCGATCTTACCGACCGTCGTGGTCTTGCCGGCACCGTTAATGCCCACAAACAGCACGCAGCTCGGCGTATCGGAAAACGGATCGCGCTCGATGGGCACAAAGTGCTGCTCGAGCTGCTCGGCCAGGGCACGACGGAGCTGCGGAGCGGTCTTGAGGTTCTTCTTTGCCGCGGCATCGCGCAGGTCATCGGAGACCTGAATGGCGACCTCGGCACCCATGTCACCCATAACGAGGGTGTCCTCAAGGTCCTCCCAAAAGTCCTCGTCAACCTCGCCGCCAAAGTAGAAGACCTCGTTGAGTGCCTCGCGGCTGCGCTCAAGTCCGCGCGAGAGAGCGTCAAAGAATCCCATTATGCATTCACGACCTTTCCGGTTTCGCGATCGAGTTTTTGCGAGACGACGCGACTGACGCCGTCGGCTTGCATCGAGACGCCATAGAGAACGTCAGCGTCCTCCATGGTACGGCGCTGATGCGAAATGACCAAGAGCTGCGTATCGGAACGCAGCACATCGAGGGCGCCGATGAGCTTGGACAGGTTGGCGTCATCAAGCGCCGCCTCAACCTCGTCCAGCACATAGAACGGCACCGTGCGCGTGCGGTACACGGCAAAGAGCAAGGCGAGCGCCGTCAGACTCTTCTCGCCGCCCGACATGAGCATCATCTTTGTGATGCGCTTGCCGCGCGGCTGCGCCACGACCTCAATGCCCGTCTCGGCCGGATGCTCGGGATCGGTCATCTCCAGATGAGCCTGACCGCCCGGGAAGAGCATGGCGAAGATCTCGCGGAAGTTCGCGTCGACCTTCTCAAACGTCACCAGGAACGCCTTGCGCATCTTGCGGTCGATCGCCACCGTGATCTTGGTGAGCGCCTTGCGCGCGCTCTCCAGATCGGCCAGCTGCTCCTCGATGTAGTCGGCGCGGCGCTTGAGCTGCTCGTACTCCTCCATGGCAACTTGGTTCACAGGGCCCAGGTTGTTGATCTGGCGCACAAGCTGGTTGAGCTCGCGCTCGGCGGCATCGCGGTCCGTGGGCGCGGGAAGCATGAGCGCTTCCTCGAGTACCGTGGTGCCATCGGCGGTAATGGCCTTAATGGCGGCCTCTACCTGCACCTCGAGCTTGCCACGCGCGACCTTAAACTCGTTTTGCGTGGCGGTGGCGGTATCGACCCGCTCCTTAGCGCGGGCAACCTCTGCCTTGGCATCCTCGATGGTCTTCTTGAGCGAAGCGGAGTCCGCCTCTTCCAGAGAGGCCTGGTCACGCAGGCGCGCTGCCCAATCCGACGCGCGTTCCAACAGGGCAGAATATCGTTCGTGCATGGGGTCGACGCGCAGGCGCAGCAGCTCGAGCGAGCGCGAAGCCTGGCGTGTTCCGCGGATACGACGGTCGATGCCCTCAAGACGATGCTCCAGGTCGGGCACGCGGCCCTTCAGCGAACGCAGGCGCTCGCTCGTCCGAGCTAGGCGAACCTTGGCGTCGGCGAGCTTGCCAGCAGCCTCGGAATCGTCACGACGAACGCGGTCAAGTTCATCGTTGGCCTGGGCAATCTGCAAGCCCAGGTCGCTCGCCTGCGCACGAGCCTCGTCACGCGAACGAGTGAGCTCGTCCACGCGCGGACGCGCAGCGCGAACGGCCTCTGCGGCCTGCTGACGGCGCTTGGAAATACGCACGTGCTCGACCTCGGCATTGTTGGCGCTTTGCTCCAGACGGCCGATCTCGGACAACAGGGAGCGGCGCTCGCCCTCAAGGCGGGCAATCTCGCCGGCGGCATCGCCCTCGGCGGCACGCGCCTCCTCGACGGCCGCGTTGGCCTCGACGACCTGGTCCGACACATGTTCAAACACAGCGGCCAAATCGGGCTCAAGCCCCTCCAGCTCGCGGATACGGCGCTTGCGCTCCAAGGCACCCGACGCCTCGCCGGCATCGAGGCCCACGCGCACCAGGCCGCCGCAGGCGACGCGGGCGCCATCAGGGGTCACATAGGTCACGCCATCCACAACCGGCGCCGCCAACGCGGCAGCCAAGTCATCGACCACGTAATAGCCGCCTAGCAGAGCCTCGACAACAGGACCGTAGCCCGCACGAACGGACAGACGATCGACCAGACGGGTACCGAAAGCACCCTCAGCGGCCGCAGAACCGCTCACGCCGCGCGCTACCAGCAGCGCCTCGCCCGAGGCCTTCTTCTCGTCCAGGGCCGCACGACCGGCACGCTCAAGCGCGGACGTATCGTCGAACAGCAGCGCATCGATATCGCCGGCGAGCAATTGCTCAACCAGGCCCTCAAGCTCGCGCGGGGCCTCGAGCACGTCGCCCAGACGACCCGAGATATCGTCGCCCAGCGCACCCACCAGGCGGCTCACGAGCGGCGAGCTGTCGCCCATGCGGGCATCGAGTTTCTTTTGGCTGGCAAGCTCCGAGCGCACCTCGGAAAACTTGTTGCGCGCCTCGCTCTCGCGGGCACGCAGGTCCTTCAGGGCCGCGCGTGCCATCTCGGTGGCTTCACGCGCATCGACCTGAGCCTGGCGCGCTTCCTCAAGAGCGCACTCAAGCTCCTCGGCGCAGCCGCGACGGCTCTCGAGCGAAGCCGTGACCTCCTCGAGCTGTTCATCGATCTGCTCCAGGCGCGAGGCGTACATGTTGTCCTCGACCTCGGCATTGCTCAAGGAATCCTTCACCTTAGCGAGCTCGAGCGCGGCGTTATCGGCCACGCGCTGCACATCGCGTTGCTCACGCGTAAGCTGCGAAATCTGATTGTCGAGCGCCACGCGGCGCTCGTGGAGCTCGGCGGCAGCAGGACCAGCGGCGTCAACGTCCTCCTGGGCCTGCATGTGCGCACCAGTCACTTCCTCAAGCTGCGCGCGCGCGTCCTCGAGCTCCTCGACCACGCGACGACGCTGATGCTCGGAGCTCGAAATCTGGCCGCGCATGTCGGACAGGCGCGACACCATGTTGTGGCCCTTTTCCTCGAGCAGGCGCATATCGGAGTTAATGCGGCCGACCACGTCTTGCATATGGCGGCGCTGCTCGCCCAGATCGCCCACAAACAGGCCCTTTTCCTCGAGCATAACCTGGAGCTTCTCGAGCTCGCGCTCCTTTTCGCCCATGCGGTACTGCGCAAGCTCCAGCTCGGCGGCACCTTCCTTGGAGCGGCTCTCCAAGTCGTTCCACTGCGACTGCAGCGAACGCAGCTCGTCGACAGCCAGCATCTGCGTAATCTCATTCGCGCGCGAGGACAGCTCTTTGTACTTGCGCGCGCGATCGACCTGACGCTCCAGCGGTCGCAGTTGACGGGCGATTTCCTTATTGATGTCGCGGGCACGCGTCAGGTGCTCGTCCATCGACTTGATCTTTTTGAGCGCACGCTCCTTGCGGCGCTTGTGCTTGGAGATGCCGGCGGCCTCCTCGATGAGGGCACGGCGCTCCTCGGGGCGGCTCTGCAAAATGGCGTCGAGCTTGCCCTGACTGATGATGGAATGCGTATCCTTACCCAGGCCCGAATCGTGCAGGATGTCCTGAATGTCCATCAGGCGGCACGGACTCGAGTTGATGAGGTACTCGCTTTCGCCCGAGCGATACATGCGACGGGTGATGGAGACCTCGTCAAAATCGACGGGTAGCACATGGTCCGAGTTATCGAGCACCAGCGTGACCTCGGCGACGCCCACCGGCTTGCGAGCCGACGAGCCCGAGAAGATGACATCCTCCATGGCCTGGCCGCGCAGCTGCTTGGCGCTCTGCTCGCCCAGAACCCACAGGATGGAGTCGGAGATGTTCGATTTTCCCGAGCCGTTGGGACCGACGATGACGGTCAGGCCCGGCTCAAACGTCATATGGGCGCGGTCGGCAAACGACTTGAACCCTTTGAGCGTGAGGGACTTGAGATACACGGTTCCTCGCTTACACAGGCTTCTTGTTGAGAATCACGCCGTTAGTGGTGTAGCCCATGCGGTCAAGTGCCTCGAGTGCAGCGGCCCCCTCGGCTTCCTTCTTTGAGGAGCCGGAGCCGCGACCCTGGCGAATACCATCGATCAACACCACGGCGGTAAAGGTGGGCGCATGCGCCGGACCCTCGGAACCAACCAGCTTATACGCCGGAGGCTCGTGGCCGTCGGCCTGCACGCACTCCTGCAAAAACGACTTGGGATTCGCAGGATGTTCGGCACGCTCGGAAGCCAAGTGCGGCTTAAGCGTGCGATGAATGAACTCCGCTGCGGCATCCCAGCCGGCATCCAGGTACAGCGCGCCCACGAGCGACTCATAGACGTTCTCGAGCGCCGAATGCAGGCCGCGTGCGCCCGTACCGGTCTCGGAGGCACCAAAGATGATGATGTCGTCGATACCCAGCTCGTGCGATACCTCGGACAGCGTGGCGCCCGAGACAAGCGACACCTTCAGGCGCGTGAGCTTGCCCTCGTCAAACTCCGGATAGGACTCAAACAGGGAGCGTGCGACCACGGCGCCCAAAATGGAATCGCCCAAGAACTCAAGGCGCTCATAGCTGGCAGAAACCGGCTGGCCCTCGACTGCCGAGGGATGCGTAAGCGCCGCGCGCAGCAGCACCTTATTATTGAACTCATGGCCCAGAATTTCCTGGGCGCGCGTAAGTCGTTCAGACAAAGCCAAGACCTAGGCCTCCCTGGCGTTTTCGATCGCGTCGACGGCGTCGGCGACAGAGTTGAGCGAAAGCAGAGTCTCGTCATCGATCTCGAGGTTGAACTCGTCCTCGATAGCCGTAACCAGCTGCAGGCGCTCGAGCGAGTTGGCATCGAGGTCGTCAAAGGTGGTCTCATCGCTAATTTCGGCAACATCGACGCCCAGAACGTCAGCAGCGACCTCGGCGATCTTGTCGAAGATTTCGGAGCGGTCCATAGCGCTTCCTCTCATAGTGCATGAATACCAAAAGAATGGTACCGCCCGGGCGGTACCAAGACACGGTTCTGATTCTACCCCACGACGCACGCCCCGAGGCGCATAACAGCGCTCTAACTCGCTCTTATAAAACGATACCGTCCATAGAGTTGGCGACATTCTCGACCAGCCCGACGCGCACGGCTTCGGCCGCCGCGAGCGTACCGTTTTTGACAGCTTCGACCGACGTGGCGCCGTGGCCGATCAGAACCACGCCGCGCAGGCCCAAAAGAATCGCGCCGCCCTTGGCGTCGCCAGAGAGCTTGGCCTTGATCTCGCGCATCTGCTTTTTAATAAGCAGCGCGGCGATCTTGGTGCCAAGTGAAGACATAAAGACGCCCTTGAGTTCCTGCAGCAAAAACTTAGCAGCGCCCTCAGTGGCCTTGAGCGCGATGTTGCCCGACATGCCGTCGGCGACCACGACGTCAAAATTGCCCGACGTAAGATCGGTGCCCTCGCAGTTACCAACAAAGCCGGGAACGACGGCTTTCATGGCCGGGAAGCACGCCTTGGTAAAGTTGGAGCCCTTCTCGTCCTCGGTGCCGTTAGCAAGCAGGCCCACGCGGGGATGCTCAATGCCCAGGACGACGCGGGCATAAGCGCTACCCATCTGAGCAAAACGCACCATGTCATCGACCTCGACATCGGGGTTGGCGCCCATATCGCACAGCACCGTCAGACCGCCGGCGCGATTGGGCAGCGCATTGGTCAGACAGGGGCGCACCGGCTGCTTCTTGCCTTCGGCCTGATACCTAAACGGCGTCACATAGGCGGTAGCGGCGGCGGTCATAGCACCGGTCGAGCCGGCAGAGAAGAACGCGTCCGCATTTCCCTTCTTGATGGCACGGCACGACAACACGATCGAAGACTTGCGTTTGGTCATCACGGCGCGAATGGGATCGTCATCCATGGCGATAACGTCGGGTGCCTCAAGGGCCTCAACACGTGCATGGGAAGCTGCAAAGGGATTGACGATTTCGGCGGGGCCAGCTGCCAAGACCTCGATATCGGGATCGGCGGCAAGCGCAGCCTCGATACCATCGAGAACAACCTGAGGTTTCTCGTCTCCGCCCACAACGTCTACACAAACGCGAACGTTACTCATATACATGCTCCTTATACAAAAATGGCCGACTCATTGAGCCGGCCATTGTGGTTCCATTTGGAACGGCATCGCATCCAGAGTATACCGTTACTCGGTAACGATAACCTCGCGGTCCTTGTAGAAACCGCAGCTGGGGCACACGTGGTGCGGGAGCTTGACGGCGCCGCAACGGGGGCACGTGGACTGAGCCGCAGCCGAGATCTTCATGTTGGCGGAACGACGGGTGTGAGTGCGGATACGACCCTGCTTTTGTTTAGGTACGGGCATAGTGACCTTCCTTATGAACTATCCAGTGTGGCGATTACGCGCAAGTAGCGATACTACCACAGTTTTACTCGTCAAGCTTGAGATTCTTCAATGCTGCAAATGGATTTTCCGTGGCAGCGGCCCATTCGGCCTCCGTCTGGGCGGCGCAATCGCATTGCTCGACGTTGAGATTGCAACCGCAAGTGGGGCACAGACCGTGGCAATCGGGCTTGCAGAGCACCACAAACGGCGTGTCCATGACGACCGCGTCATTGATGGGCTCACCCAGATCGACGATGCGGTCCTCACCCAGGAGCTCGTAGCCGTCCTCGTAGGCCTCGGGGTCCTCGGGCTCCTCAAAGAGGTAGAACTCCTCGATCTCGCCGGCGATATCAAACGAAGCGGGCTCCAGGCAACGGTCGCACTCGCCGGTGGCGTGCGCGCGGACCATACCCGTGAGCAAGACACCGGTACCGGCGTTGGTAAAGACAACGTCGTAGTCGATGCCGTCCTGTAGCTGGTACTCCTTCTCGCCCACCGTGTAGGTGGCGACATCGACCTTACCGGTCAGCGGATACGAATCTCCAGGGAACTCGAGCTGCTCAGATAGATCGACGGTAACGCTCGGGAACTCAGCCATTACCACTGACCATTCTGTTGGGCGGCACCCTCGTTAAGCTGCTGACGGCAACGAGTAACGGTGCCGGTCAGGCTCTTGAGGTTCTCCTCCAGGTGCGTAAAGACCTGCTCTGCGTAGTCCTCGGCAGCATAACGCGTCTCGCGCTCGTACTGCTGGGCACGATCACGGATGTCGTCGGCCTGCTGCTGCGCTAAGCGGACGATCTCCTGCTCACCGGCAATGGTAAGAGCCTGCTGCTGAGCGTCGGCGATGATGGAATCGGCCTGAGCGGCAGCGGAAGCCATAAGCTCCTCGCGCTCCTTAAGGATACGGCGGGACTTCTGCCACTCCTCGGGATAGCTCATGCGGATCTCGTCGAGGATGTTGAAGAACACGTCGGCGTCGATGACCTTGAACTGAGCGTTCTTGCCGAAAGGCGGCTTGGCTTCCTCGATCAGCCCTTCGAGCTCATCGACCAAGCTGACGATCCTATCGCCAGGAAAATTCTCGCCCGGCATCCGGTCTCCTTTCATAGGTAACATATCATCGTGCTAGTTTACCACATGCCACCAGGCAATAAGAAACGTCACGAAAAGCGAAGTCTGAGCGCTTCGACCACGTTGGGCGGGACAAACGTCGATACATCGCTGCCGAGTGAGGCGATCTGGCGAACGACCGAGCTCGAGATGTAGCCGTACTGCGGCGCACTCATGACAAAGATGGACTCCAGCTCGTTATCCAAGCGATAGTTGAGATCTGCCTGCTGCAGCTCGTACTCAAAGTCGGTCATGGCGCGCAGGCCCTTGACCACGGCCCCCGCCCCCTGCTCACGAGCGAAGTCAACCAAGAGGCCGGTGAAGGGCAGGACCTCGACGCCGTCGATATCGCCGAGCGCCTCGCGGGCCAGCGCCACGCGCTCATCGAGCATAAACGTCGTGCCCACACCGTTTTTACCCTGCGACTCGGCAACAGCGACGATCACGCTGGGAAAGATGCGGCGGGCGCGGCGGATTACATCGATATGGCCAAACGTAATGGGGTCGAAGGTGCCCGGAACGATGACGCGGTTAATGGTGTCACTCATGGGCGTCCTCCTGAAACGTCGTGGCATCGTTGTTGTCAGCATCGGTGCCGGCGTTATCACCCTCACCATCGTCATCGCCGACCCAACGAAGCAGATCGACCGAGGTGATGCCATAACGCTTCTCACGCACGGTCTCAAAACCTGCCGGATGCGCGCCCGCATCGGCAGCGGCATGCTCAAACAGGGCATAAGCGCCAGATGCAAGCAGACCCTGCTGAGCCAGGTTCTGCAGCAGCTCCTCGACCGGCTCGGCACCAAAAGCATATGGTGGGTCGAGCAGGACCAGATCAAAGGGGCCGCCCGGCACACGACCGCGTGAGGCACTCGCCAGCATGTCGCCCGCTACCACGCGCCAACGCGCACGGTCACAGCAGAGCGACTCAATATTCTTGGTAATGAGCCGCGCGGCGTTGCGATCGATCTCAAACGTCGTGAGCGAGCGGGCCCCACGAGAGAGCATCTCTAACCCTAAGGCACCGGAGCCGCCAAAGGCGTCCAACACACGAACCTCGTCCAAATCGAAATCGAATGCCGACATGACCATAGATGCGCACGCCTCGCGCACGCGATCAGTCGTGGGGCGGGTGACATCGCGACCACGGGGCTCCTCGATCTTACGACCGCGCCATTCGCCGCCGATGATTCTCATCCTCCGCTGACCTCCTTAAAGATATGTCGATAACGCATGGCGACCGCGTCGCGCAAGGGACGCGTCGCCACAGAGTCAAGGTTGCAAGCATACCGCAAGAGCTCGACCGCGTCCAAATGGGCCCACTCGATCAGCTCCTCGTCGGCATCCAGGTCGACAAAGCGCAGGGTCACACCACCATGCTGGCGATAACCCAGGATTTCGCCCTCATGGCGCAGGCGCAGGTCCATCTGGGCGAGCGTAAAGCCATCCGAGGTTTTTTCGAGCGATTGCAGACGATCTTGCGCCGCCGATGCGCCGCCGTTGCCCTTGGAGTGCGTCATGACCAGGCACGTGCCCGACACGCCGCCACGGCCCACGCGGCCGCGCAGCTGGTGCAGGGCAGCCAAACCAAAACGCTCGCCGTTCTCGATGACCATGACGGTGGCGTTGGGCACGTCAACGCCCACCTCGACCACCGTAGTCGAGACGAGCACGTCAATCTCGCCACGCTTGAAGGCATCGATAACCTGGTCCTTCTCCCCCGCTGGCATGCGGCCGTGGAGGCGCTCGATAGTAAGACCCGGCAGCGCCAGACGCAGGCGGTCGAGCTCGGTCGCCGTATCATGCAGCGGCACGGGGACCGTCACGCGGCCCTCCTCGTCGCGGGCGATACCGGGCACGTCCTCCAACTCATCGGCCGAGTCACTCGGCTCCACGAGCGGGCAAATCACGTAGGCCTGCTGACCTTTTTCATGCGCTTCGCGGATGGCGCCATAGGCGAGGTCGCGGCTCGACTCGGTGAGCACGCGTGTCGACACGCCAGCGCCAGGGACGGGCCGATGGCGGATGATGCTCGTATCCAGATCGCCGTAGACCGAAAGCGCCAGCGTACGCGGGATGGGCGTTGCCGTCATAACGAGCAGATCGGCACCGGGGCCCTTCGCGCGTAGGGCGTTGCGCTGGCCAACGCCAAAGCGGTGCTGCTCGTCGATGACAACAAGCGACAGATGCTTGAACGCAACGTTATCCGAAAGCACCGCATGGGTGCCAAAGAGCACGTCAAGCTCGCCCGATTCCAGCTGGGCATGGATGCGCTCGCGCTCTGCGGCCGGCGTGGCGCCCGTCAGAAGCGCCCAGGACATGCCGGCCTGCGAGAGCAGAGGGCCGGTCTTATCGGCATATTGGCGCGCCAGCACGCCCGTGGGCGCCATAACGCAGGCCTGCGTGCCGCTATCGGCAGCCACAGCCAGCGCGCAGGCGGCAACGGCGGTCTTACCGGTACCGACATCGCCCAGCAGCAGACGGTTCATCACGCGCCCGCCATCGCACATGTCATGCAGGATGTCTTGGAATGCGGCCTCCTGCTCGTCGCTCAGCGAAAACGGAAGGGCCTGTTTAAGCGCGCCCAGATGCTCGCCCGCAGCGTGGGCATAGGGCACCACATCGACCAGGCCGCCGTCGTTGCGCAGACGCAGCGCCAGCTGCAGGTAGAGGCACTCCTCGTAGGCAAGACGCCGGCGTGCGATGTCGCGCTCAGCCATGCTCGAGGGAAAGTGGATCGAACGCAACGCGCGGGCATTGCTCATGAGCTTCCGCTTTGCGCGC
Organism: Collinsella sp. AM28-11LB; assembly: GCF_003469895.1. Classification (NCBI taxonomy): domain Bacteria; kingdom Bacillati; phylum Actinomycetota; class Coriobacteriia; order Coriobacteriales; family Coriobacteriaceae; genus Collinsella; species Collinsella sp. AM28-11LB. Next base: position 86,669 of record NZ_QSKJ01000002.1, on the reverse strand, counting down.
AGCGGCGCGGGAATCGGATCGAACGGATTGCCGACGACCTCGAGCGCGCCGCTTACGATGCGGCGCATCCACGCCTGGCTCACGCCATCGCTCACGTAATGGACCGGCAGAATGGTGCCTGCGGCGCGCCCGTCCTCGAGCTTTTCAAAGTGGGGCGAGGCCATCTGCTTAAAGCCGTAGGCAAACTCGACCTTGCCCATCACGGCCAGGCGGTCGCCCTGCTTAAGCTGCTGGGCAATCCAGGGCTGGCGGAAAAAGGCGACCTGCAGAACGCCCGTCTCGTCAACAAGTGAGACCTCAGTCACCTGCATGCGCGGACGCGGCTGCTTTTGGACGATACGGTCGACCGTGGCGATGATGGTGCACACGGTACCGATGGGCGCCATCTCGATGGACCACGAGCGGGTAAAGTCGAGGTATCGATGAGGGATATGGAGAAGGAGGTCCCCCACCGTCCGAATTCCCAGACGGCGAAGGGCCTCCTCACGTTTACCCGAAACATATTTGAGTCGCGCGATATCCTCGTCGAGCGCATTGCTCTGGGCAAAGCGCTCCGAGACGCGCGGCACGGAGCACAGCTCGGACATGGGCAGTTGCCTACTCGATCGAGAAGATCACGGGATAGAGCGGCTGCTCGCCACGATGGGCGTCAATCTCCAGATCGGGCTGAGCCTCCTCAATGGCGTCGATGATCTCCTGGAAGGCTTCATCGGACAGCTCCTCGCCGGCCAGAATCGTCAGCGCGTCACCCTCCTCTTCCTCCTGCATGCGGTTGATGCAATCGAGCGTGACCTGCTTCACATCGGAGCCGACCACGTCAATGGAACCGGCAATGATACCCATAACGTCACCGGAGTGAATCGGCGAGCCGTCGAAGGCGCTGGAGTCGCGCACAGCGCGGGTGACCTCGCCATCGCGGACTTCGCTGATGGCGTCGACCATAGCGGCGACGGCTTCCTCGAGCTCGGAATCGGGCAGGACCGCGAACAGCGCGGAGAAGGCCTGCGGAACGGTCTTGGTGGGAACGACGGCAACCTTCTTGTCGGTGCAGGCAGAAGCGGCAGCCTCGGCGGCCATGCGGATGTTACCGTTATTGGGCAGGATGATGACCGAGGTCGCGTTGACCTGGTCGACGGCGCCCAGCAGGTCTGCAGTCGAGGGGTTCATGGTCTGACCACCCGACACGATCACGTCGACGCCGAGGGACTTGAGGATATCGGCCTCGCCGGAACCGGCGGCAACAGCGACAAAGCCCAGCGCCTTGGCGGGCTCGGCGGCCTTCTCCTGGTCCTCATGGATCTTGGCGGTACGGTCGTGGGCCTCCATCTCCATGTTGTGGATAAAGACCTCATAGATCTGACCAAGCTGCAGCATGTGCTCGAGCACCAGGTTGGGGGTGTTGGAGTGCACGTGAATCTTGTAATCGGGGTAAGCACCCACGAGCAGCTCGCAGTCACCCATGGAGCCCAGGAACTTAAGGCATTCGTCCTCGTCAAAGGGAGCGTCGGCCTTAAAGAGGAACTCGTTGCAGTAGCGGAATTCCGAGCCCTCCCAGTCGTCGTTGGCCTCGATCTCAACGCGGTCGAGGGCCGCGTCGCGGGCAGAGCCAGCGGAGTCAAACATGGTGGAGAAATCCTCGACAACGGTGCTGCGACCAAGCGCGGCGGCAACAAAGTTCTCAAGGAAGATGGCAAATCCAAAGGCGCCGGAGTCGACCACGCCGTTCTCCTTCAGAACAGGCAGCAGGTCGGGCGTACGGGCGACGGACTGATAGGCCTCGACGACGATGGCGTCGAGCGCGTCCTCGGCCGAGAACTTCTTCTTCTCGCACTCATCTGCCTTGGTCGAGACGTCGCGCAGCACCGTGAGGATCGTACCCTCGATGGGCTTACGCACTGCCTGGAAGGCAACCTTGACGGCTCGGCGGAAGGCATAGGCGATGTTGGCGGACGTGATGGGCTCATCGGCAGAGACAAGGCCCTCGGCCACACCACGCAGAATCTGCGAGGTGATGACGCCGGAGTTGCCACGGGCACCCATCAGGGAGCCGTGAGTGATGGCGCCGGCGATGGCCTCCATGTCGGCGTCAGCAGGAAGGGCGGAAAGCTCCTTGGTCACCGAGGCGAGTGTGAGCGACATGTTGGTACCGGTGTCGCCGTCGGGTACGGGGAAGACGTTGAGCTTGTTGATCTCCTCGGCCTTGTCGGAAACAGCAGCCGCAGCGATCGGAAAACAGGTGCGAATGGTCTTTGCAATCATGGGTATTTGAATCTCCGTTTTCGGATGCTAGTTCAGACGGCTCTTGAGCGCGTCGATGTGAATGCCGATCTTAAGGCTGGCGGGATCGATCTGGGCGACCTCCTGCAGAGTGAAGGCAACGGAGCTCGAAAGATTGTGGCAGACGGACTTCATGTTGACGCCGTTCTCGAGCACGACGTGAAGGTCGACCGTGAGGCCGTTCTCGTCGGCGGAGACAAGCACGCCCTTGCGGAGGCGCTGACCGGCAAGCAGGCGCACGCTCTCGGCGCCCTGGAGCTGCTCGGCCATACCGACAACGCCATAGCACGTCATCGCGGCATAACCGGCAATATCGGCAATAACGTCGTTCGAGACGCTCAGGCTGCCGTTAATGGTCTCAGACACAAGAATCTCCTTATCTGGTGCTCGCGGCACCATCTCGTGGGAGCAATCATTGCAATATTCTACAACGAGCGCGCCATGTTGAGGTGGTGGGTCGCGGGATTACATCCTCGACACGAAATGTTGATATGGTAACGTTCGCGCCAGGCGATCGCGGTATGAAAAAACCCGCCGCATAAGCGACGGGTTTTACAACCTGGCTCCCCGGGTAGGACTCGAACCTACAACAGCGCGGTTAACAGCCGCGTGCTCTACCATTGAGCTACCGAGGAATTTAAAAGCCCAGCGGAATGGGCTGAAAAATTCTGGCTCCCCGGGTAGGACTCGAACCTACAACAGCGCGGTTAACAGCCGCGTGCTCTACCATTGAGCTACCGAGGAATAGGTGCGTGCTCTCAAGCAACGAAATTTATTATACGGACGAATCAGCTCAGGGCAAGAACTTTTTTAAGAAATTTTCCGACCCAACCGTTGCGGCAAGGAGTGTCCCAAAGTGCCGGCAAAAAAGGAACGTCCCTAACTGCCGGAACGGAAACGCCGTGACTACTAAGACTCAATGTAGTCCTTGAGCTTGCTCGAACGGCTCGGGTGGCGGAGCTTGGCCAGGGTCTTGGACTCGATCTGGCGGATGCGCTCGCGCGTGACGCCAAACTCGCGGCCGACTTCCTCGAGCGTGCGGGGATGACCGTCGACAAGACCAAAACGCAGCTCGATAACCTTACGCTCACGATCGGCAAGCGAATCGAGCACCTGGGTGAGCTGCTCCTGCAGCATGGAGAAGCTGGCCGCATCGGGCGGAACGATGGCCTGGGAGTCCTCGATGAAGTCGCCCAGCTGGGAATCCTCTTCCTCGCCGATGGGAGTCTCGAGCGACACGGGCTCCTGCGAAATCTTCTGGATCTCGCGGACGCGGTCGGCACTCATGTCCATCTCGGCACCGATCTCCTCGGGGGTCGGGTCGCGACCCAGGTCCTGGAGAAGTTGGCGCTGCACGCGGACGAGCTTGTTGATGGTCTCGACCATGTGCACGGGAATACGGATGGTACGGGCTTGGTCGGCGATAGCGCGCGTGATGGCCTGACGGATCCACCACGTAGCGTACGTGGAGAACTTAAAACCCTTCTGGTAGTCGAACTTCTCGACGGCGCGGATCAGACCGAGGTTGCCCTCCTGGATCAGGTCCAGGAACAGCATACCGCGACCGACATAGCGCTTGGCGATGGAGACGACCAAACGCAGGTTTGCGCTGATGAGTGCCTGCTTGGCTTCGAGGCCCACGTTCTCAATGCGCGTAAGACGACGCATCTCGGCACGCGTGAGCTCGAGCTCGCCCGCCTCGGCAGCCTCGAGCTTCTCGGTGGCCTCGAGACCGGCCTCGATCTTCATGGCCAGATCGACCTCTTCGGAGGCGGTCAGCAGGTCGACCTTGCCGATCTCCTTGAGGTACATACGAACCGGATCGCCGGTCAGCATCACCGTGGAGGCATCGATGCCACGCACGCGGGAGCGTGAGCGGGACGTGCGCACGGTGCGCTTCTTCTTGCTCTTGGAAGAACCCATCTCGGCGTCGGCCTGACGGGCCATCTTGAGCTCATGATCGTCGAGCGAGCCGGAATCGTGCTCGTCGTCGTCATCGAAATCGTCGGTATCGGTATCGTTATCGTCATCGTCGACGTCCATGGGGGCGTCGTCGTTACCGCTCGCGGAGATAATCTGGATGCCGCTGTTGCGCAGCGCGGAATACACCGCGGTGAGCTGCTCGTCAGAAACATCGATATCCTTCAGGGCGACCTGAATCTCGTCCTCGGTTACCGAAGTCCTGTTTGAGCCGTTGCCCATGAGCTTTGCAACGCAGGATTCCAGCCCAGTACCCGTGCTCTCAGTCTTTTTTGGCACAGATTCTCCCTTCATAGTCCACAGGACTCAATACTTTAGCACACACATAGACGTCTATACCCAAAAAGAAAACTGGATATAGGCGAGAATACGCTGGTTGACCACAACATCTAGGCCTGTTCGGTGCCCGCGGTCTCCAAACCGATCAAACGGAACGGGTCCGCCACGCCGCCGATAGACTTTTGCAGCTCGCGTTGACGCTGCGAATCCTGCGCGGCCTGCACGGTCAGCGCGCGGCGGGCCTCATCATCGAGCGATCGATCCTGGCGCAGCTTGGCCTGTGCGGCACGCATGCGGCGCTTAATGGTGTAGAGCTCGAGCGTATCGAGCATGAACACGATGTTCGTCTCGGTAGGGTGTTTGCTCGTCGCGGAGATGCGCCCGGCACTCACAAGCGTTGCCGCCTCGGGACACACCGAGCGCGCCGCATCCATGCAGGTCGCAGGATCGGTACCCGGCGGCGTTGCCAGCACGGCCCACGCGATGGACTCGTGGCGCGGGTCGACCCACTCGATGGAACAGATGCGGTCAGCATACGTGCGGAACAGGTCGGGGTAGCTCGTGAGCATGGTCAGCAGCTCGCGCTCCCCTGCCAAGGACTTGCGCTCTAGATCGGTCAAAACCATAGGGAACGAGGCGTCTACCGGAGCACCGGCGGGCGCAGAGCCCATACCATCAGGCACGTCGATCGGCGGCAGGTCGTCGACGACCTCCACAGGAGCGGCACCGTAAGCATCGAGCGGGACATAGTCGTACGGCTCTTCCTCGACCGGCGCCGCTACTGCCGGCGTCGCGCCCGACGCCCAAGCACCACGAGATGTCCCCTGCAAACCAGACGACCGACCGCCCGCGCTACCAGATCGCTCGGCTTGCGCCCGCTGGCGTTCATAATTCTGCTCACGACGTCGTTCCGCATCTTCGCGCTTGGCGACATCGCGAAACACGCGACCCGAACTCGCGCGCACCGTCTCCAAATCCAAACCCAGCAGATCGGCAATCTGGATAAAGTACGTGTCGATCATATAGCTATCGCGCAGCGGATAGATAAGCGTCAGCGCATCTTCCAGCGCCTTGGCGCGACCGCCCGGCGTGGTGATGTCGCTCGCTTCCTGCAGCGAACGGTACACGAAGTCCATGAGCGGCTCGGCGGCGTCGATGCGCGCCTGCAGCTCCTTTCCGCCGTGCGCCGTGATGAACTCCATGGGATCGTTGCCGTCGGGCAGCACCACGCAGCGCAGGTCCATCGAATCCTGCTCGATAAACTGTATCGCGCGACGGGCGGCCTTCTGGCCCGCGGCATCGCCGTCAAACATATACACGATGCGCTTGGCAAAGCGGGTGAGCGTCTTGACGTGATGCTCCGTGAGCGCAGTGCCCAGCGTGGCGACGACGTTTTTAATCCCCGCCTCCCAACAGGCGATGCAGTCGGTATAGCCCTCTACCACGATAGCGGTATCCTGCGCGACGATAAACTCCTTGGCCCAATTAAAGCCGTAGAGGTTTCGCTTTTTATGAAACACGCTCGTCTCGGCGGTGTTGAGGTACTTAGGTTGGCCGTCTCCCATGATGCGACCGCCAAAGGCGATGTTATGCCCCTGCTCATCAAAAATGGGAAACATCACGCGGTCGTAGAAGCGGTCGGCAAGCTGCCCGCGCCCGCGACTCACAGCCACGTTGGCGTCGATCATCTCCTGCGGAGTAAAGCCCGCCTGCGACAGATGAGCCACCAGCATGTTACGACCCGGTGCAAAGCCCAGGCAGTAGCGGCGGCAGACGTCGCCACCCATGCCGCGGCTGGCGAAGTACTCACGTGGACGGCCGTCCTTACCGCGCATAAGCATGGTGTGGTAGAACTGGGCGGTCTGGGCGCACAGATCGTAGATTCGGGCACGCTTAGTACCGCGCTCGCGGCGGTCTCCGGTGTCGTGCAGCTCAATACCCGCGCGATCGGCTAAATAACGGATTGACTCGGGAAAGCTCAGGTTCTCGCGCTTCATGATATAGGTGAAGACGTCGCCGCCCTCGCCACATCCAAAGCAGTGCCACACCTGCGTGGCAGGGATAATGTGAAACGACGGGGTCTTTTCGCCATGGAAGGGGCAGCAGCCCCAAAACTCATGGCCGCGGGGCTTGAGCTCAACCGTTTCCTGCACGATGGCTACCAGATCGGACGCAGCGCGGACCTGGTCTTTCTCCTCATCGCTAATCACGGATACTCACCCCCTGCTCACCCAAGTTATGACGGATATCATCGATATTACCCTCGACGGTCGCGATCAACTCGTCCAGGGAATCGAACACGCGTGACGGACGCAGCCAGCGCGTAAACGCCAGCGAAACGGAAGCGCCGTACAGGTCGCCCGTATACCCAATTAAGTTGGCTTCGAGATGCGCAGATGCCGCATCGTCGGCATACGTTGGCGGCAGGCCGACGTTGACAGCAGCGGGCCGCACGGTGTCATCGACCAGCACCAGACCCTCATACACGCCATCGGCAGGCACCTGAATGCCGCTGGGAACCTGCAGGTTTGCCGTGGGAAAGCCCATGCCAGAACCCTCGTGACGGCCGTGAATAACACCGCCACGCACCATATACGGGCGGCCGAGTAACCCAGCAGCAAGCCCCACATGGCCCTGTCCCAGCTCGTGACGAATGCGGGTGGCGCAAATGGCCTCACCGCCCTCGCAAAGCAGGTCGTGACCATACACGTCAACGCCGCGCTCGGAACCCCAGACGCGCATCTCGGCAACACCAGAAGCACCGCCGCGACCCAGCCTAAAGTCGCTGCCAACGCGAATCGAACGAATGTCGACCACGCGTGACAACAGTGCGAGAAAACCGACATGGTCGAGTGCCGCAACCTCAGGCGTAAAGGGAACGGCCACCACTGCATCGACCCCGGTTTGAGCCAAGGCATGCAGACGGTCGGCCGTCGTCATCAATTTTTGAGCGGGTGAAGGGCTCACGACAACGTCCGGGTCGGGATCGAAGGTAACTACGACCGCTTTGCAGCCATGGGCACGGGCATCACGGACGAGCGCCGCAATAAGCTCCTGGTGTCCACGGTGCACACCATCGAACACGCCGATGGCGATGGAGGCAGCACCCAAGTGCTCGCACTCATCAAACACATCGGCAGTAACGATGCGAGCCTCGTCCGACTCGCCCGCGAAAAAGATACGCGCGAGCTCGCGAGCGGAAAACATCATCGAACACCGCCGATTGCCTGCGGAAACACGTGATCCATGACAAAGCGGCCACTCTCAATGCGGGCGAGCGCCTTGAGCCCGCCATCGAGCACCAGCGCGAACGGCGCCTTCGAGGAATCGAAATTGACAAGCGCACGCTCAACGGGAATGCGTCGGCCGCAGAGCAGGTCGTCGGCAAGATTGCCCGGCAAGTCAACACGCGTGGCGCCCAGGGCCGCAATGGGATCCAGGGCAAAGCCAGCCGCGGACTCGGGAGAAAGCTCCTCGACCGCATGACAAGCGCCAATGGAAACAACACCGGAGGCCGTGCGGCGCAACGCGGAAATGTGCGCGGCGCTCTCACAGGCGCGGCCCAAGTCGCGAGCGAGCGCACGGATATAGGTGCCCTTGCTCACCGAGAACGCCACGGTCCACACACACGTATCACCTTCGCCGCCCACGGCGATCAGGTCGGCGGCATAGACCTCGACGGGACGCGGAGGTAAGTCCACCGCATTGCCCTCTCGAGCAGACTTGTAGGCGCGAACGCCATTTACCGAGATAGCCGAAAAAGCCGGCGGCACCTGCATCTGCGGGCCCAACATGGCGGCCAAGCGCTCGCGGGCATAGGCCGGATCGCGCAGCTCGGGTGCAACGGGCACCGTGCGGACCGCCTCGCCCTCCGCATCATCGGTATTGGTCTCGGCACCAAACGAGATGTCGGCGACGTAGCTTTTGGTATCGAGCGTGAGCATGCCCAGCAGACGGGTGGCTTGGCCTACACCCACCACCATGACACCCGATGCCATGGGGTCGAGCGTGCCGGCATGGCCGACGCGCCGCTCATGGAGGGCGCGCCGGCATTGCGAAACCACATCGTGGGACGTGCAGCCCACCGGCTTATCGACAGCAAGCAGCATATTCAGTTGAGAAGGTGTACGACGAGCCATGTACCATCCAAAAAGTTAAAGCTCGACGGTCACCGAAGCGGGATCCTCCCCCACCAGCTCGGCCAGCATGGGAAGTGCCACGGTAAGCGTCTCGAGAATCGTTCCGTTGTTGGAGAAACCGGCGGCAGCGGGATGTCCGCCACCGCCAAAAGCAGCAGCGATCTCGGATACGTTGAGGTCGCCCTTGGAGCGCAGGTTGCCGCGCACCTTGGTATCGCCCTCAATGCCCTTCAGGAACAGGCAGACCTCGACGCCCATCACCGAGCGCACCACGTCAACTAGGCCGTCACACTCATCCGAGGTGACACCGCAAGCCTCAAGGTCACTCTGGTACGCGTAGCTATACGCGACGCGTCCGTGGGCCACCGTCTTGATGCGGCCCATAACGATGGACTTGAGGTGCAAAAACTCAACGCGCATGCTCTGGTAGACCTCGAGCGCAACACGGGCCGGATCGGCACCGTGAGCAACCAGACGCGAGGCCGCATGGAATGCGGCGGCATCGGCGTTTTGGTACTGAAAACGACCGGTGTCGGTGACTAGGCCACACAGCAGACAGGTGGCGACGCCATCACGTGCGACAATGCCGCAATTGTCCAAGAAGCGGTCGATAATCATAGCGCAGGCTGCAGCTTCGACGCGTCTCAGGCTGAGCTCGGCAAACTCCTCGCGCGCCGGATGGTGATCGAAGCACACCACATGCTTGGAGCGGCGAAGCACCTCGGCGGAATTATTGAGGCGCTCGACGACCGGTACGTCCACCGAGATGAACAGGTCAGGATTGCCGGTGTACGCAGATGCCGGCACCAGGCGATCGGAGCCTTCCATAAAGCGGTAGATGCGCGGAACCGGGTCATCGTCTGCCAGCAGCAGGGCAATGTCCTTGTTGGGGAAAAACTTCATAAGCGAGAGGCCCAGACCCAGCACGGAGCCCAGGGCGTCGCCATCGGGGGAAGTGTGTCCCGAAATCGCAATGGAGGACGCATCCTCGATGAGCTCGAGGATGCGTCGCTGAATATCTGCAGACTCGCACGAGGCGAGGTCGGCGGAATTAGTCATCTAAAGCTGCCTCCTGGGCGGCATCCGCTATGGGGTAGCCGTCCTCGTCCTTTTCGATCGCAAGCGTGGCGGGAACGTTTTCCAGCGCACGCGTGATGCGCTCGGCCTCATCGGTCGAGCGATCGATGCGAAAATCGAGCTCGGGCGTAACACGCCAATCGAGCGAGCGAGCCAACAGGCTGCGAATACGGCCCTTGGCGCTTGCGAGCGCCTCCATGACCTCATCGTAGCGGCTCGCATCGCACGACACGTACACGCGCGCGAACGAACGGTCCACCGCGACCTCGACCGCGGTCAAAGTAACCAGGTCGAGACGCGGATCGGAAACCTCAAAGAGCAGGATATAACCGAGCTTCTCGCGAAGCTGCTCGCCCAGACGGCGGGTTGCCTGCGTTTGCTTCATAGCGCTACCCCCTACTCGGTACGGGCAACCTGGTCGATGCGGTAACCCTCGATCTGGTCGCCGGGCTTGATGTCCTGGAAGTTCTCCAGGCCAATGCCGCCCTCGGAACCACTCTTGAGGCTCTTGGCCTCGTCCTTGTAGTGGCGCATCGAGGCGATCTTGCCGTTAAAGACCACGATGCCGTCGCGCACCAGACGCACGGAATCGGTCGCGGCGATCTCGCCCTCTTCGACGCGGACACCGGCGGCGATACCGACTTTGGGCACCTTGAAGGTGTCCAGGACGGTCGCGGTACCCGTGGAGACCTCGACCTCGGTGGGCTTGAGCATGCCGATACGGGCAGCGTCGAGCTCCTCGAGGCACTTGTAGATGACATCGTAGCAACGGATCTCGACGCCCTCGCGCTCCGCAGCGGAGCGGGCCTTACCGTCGGGACGGACACCAAAGCCGATGATGATGGCGTTGGAGGCGTCGGCCAGGACGACGTCAGTCTCGTTGATGGCACCGACTGCGGAGTGGATCGTGTTGATGCGCACCTCGGACTGGTCCATCTTGTCGAGCGAGTCCTGAAGGGCCTCGATAGAACCCTGAACGTCGGCCTTGATGATCAGGTTGAGCTCCTTGACCTCGGCGTCGGCAATGGTCTCGAAGAGGTTCTCGAGCGTGACGTGCTTAACGCGACTCTGTTCCTCGATACGGGCCTTGAGCGAACGCTCGTCGGCAAGGGCGCGAGCCTCGCGCTCGTCCTCGAACACGCGGAACTCATCACCGGCGTTGGGCACGGACTGAAGACCCAGAATCTCGACGGCGTCGGAAGGACCGGCCTCGGTGACGGCGTTGCCCTTCGGGTCGAGCATGGCGCGGACGCGGCCGTAGGTAAGGCCGGCGACCAGCGTATCGCCCACGTGCAGGGTACCGCGGGTGACGAGCACCGTGGCAACCGAGCCGCGACCCTTGTCGAGCTTGGCCTCGAGGACGTTGCCGGAGGCAAAGGTGTCGGGATTGGCCTTGAGCTCGAGCACGTCGGCCTGGAGCAGCACGGTCTCGAGCAGATCATCGATACCAATCTTCTGCTTGGCCGAGATGTTGACGAACATGTTCTGTCCGCCCCACTCCTCGGGGATGATGCCGTACTCGGTGAGCTCTTGGCGCACGCGGTCGGGGTTGGCACCCGGCTTATCGATCTTGTTGACGGCGACGACGATGGGTACGCCGGCGGCCTTGGCGTGGTTGATCGACTCGATGGTCTGGGGCATGACGCCGTCGTCGGCAGCCACGATCAGAATGACGATGTCGGTCACCTTGGCACCACGGGCACGCATGGCCGTAAAGGTGGCGTGGCCCGGGGTATCGATGAAGGTGATCTTGCGGTCGTTAATCATGACCTGCGAAGCGCCGATGGCCTGGGTAATGCCGCCCGCCTCGCCGGCAGCGACGCCGGTGTGACGGATGGCGTCGAGCAGCGACGTCTTACCGTGGTCGACGTGGCCCATGACGGTGACGACCGGTGCGCGCGGCTTAAGGTCGGCGGGATCGTCGTAGAACGAGAAGGTGTTCTCCTCCTCGGGGGTGATGATCTTGATCTGACGACCCAGGTCGTCGGCAACGAGCTCGACGAGGTCGTCGGACATGGACTGCGTCATGGTGAGCGGCGTACCCAGCAGGAACAGGCGCTTGATGATATCGTTGGCCGGAACGTCAAGCGCCTCGGCGAGCTCCTGGACCGTAACGCCCTGGGAGACCTTGATGGCATCGAGCTCCTCGGGGTTCACGCCCTGGGCCAATGCCTCCTCTATCTTGCGCTCCTCCTGAGCCTTTGCAGCCTCGCGCTCGCGCTTCTCCTTGCGCTTCTTGCGGCGACCGGTGGACTCGCGAGAGGCCTCCTCGACGGCGGCACGGGCCTCCTCGAGCACCTTCTCGCGGCTGTACTCCTCGGCCTCGCGAGCCATGCGGCTGTAGTGGTCCTCTTCGTTGTTGTGACCGCCCTTGCGCTTCTTACCCTTGCCCTGCTTGTCGGGGTTGGGGAAGTCCATGCCGGCAGCGACGTTGTTGCTGGCGTTGGTGCGATGGCTGTGCGGGCGGCTCTCGGAGACGTTGCGCTCGGAGTTGTTGTCGGAGGCGTTGCGGTCGTTGCGACGGCCACCGCGGCGGTCGTTGTTACCGCCACGACGGTTACCGCGCTCGGCGGCGCGCTCGGCCTTGGCCTTGTCCTCGGCGTCCTTCTTCTCCTTGAGCACGGTCTCCTGTGCGGCGATCTGGTCGAGCAGCGAACGGAAGCGCGAACCGGAGTCCGAAGCGGGAACGGCGCGGCGCTGAGCCTCGCGGGCAGCCTCCTCCTTCTCGCGGGCAAGGCGCTCCTGCTCGGCCTTCTTCTTGGCCTCGGCCTCGGCGCGCGCAGCCTCCTCGGCAGCCTGGGCTGCGGCAAACTGGCGGCGCTCCTCCTCGCGGGCCTTCTCGGCGGCGATGCGCTCGCGCTCGGCCTCGGCGGCGCGAGCGGCCTCCTCGGCGGCGGCAGCCTCCTCCTCGGCCTGCTTGGCGGCCTCGACTTCCTGGGCGCGGGCCTCGATCACCGAGGCTAGCTGCTTGCGGACCATAGCGACATAAGCGTCCTCCAAGGTGGAGGAAGCGGACTTAGCGGGAATCTTCATATCGGCGAGATGACCCATCAGTTCCTTGGAGGTCATGCCGAACTCTTTGGCCAGGGTGGACACACGGACTTTTGCCATATGACTTCACCTACCCTTTCTGGCACCTTGGGTGCCTAGAGACTGAACGAGCGTGGGAGACGCGCCGGGACCCGCCCGGCGCGACCGCGCGCTAGATCAGGTCCTCCGCATCATCGAAGGCGTCGGTGTCATGGACACCGCAGAAACGGGAGCCGGGACGAGCCTGGTTGCGGCACTGGATGCCGTCCTCGGACACGTACTCGCAGCGGCGGACGTCCTCGTCCTCCTCGTCACCGATCAGGTCGGCGGCGGGCTCCTCGTGAACGGGAACGTTCTTGAGGATGTCGGCGGCAAGCGTCTCGGACTTGATATCGATGTGCCAGCCGGTCAGGCGCGCGGCGAGGCGGGCGTTCTGGCCCTCCTTGCCGATGGCGAGGGACAGCTGGTCGTCGGGCACGATGACGCCGGCGTAGGCCTTCTCCTCGTCGATGAGGACGCGGGTGACCTTAGCGGGCGAAAGGGCGTTGGCGACGTAGACGGCAGGATCGGCATCCCACAGGATGACGTCGACGCGCTCGCCACGGAGCTCGCCCACGACAGCGCGAACACGGCTGCCCTTGGGGCCGACGCAGGCGCCCACGGGATCCAGACGATCGTCGAGCGAGTGGACGGCGACCTTGGAGCGCTGGCCGGGCTCGCGGGCGATCGACTTGATCTGGACGGTGCCCTCATAGATCTCGGGCACCTCCTGCTCAAACAGACGACGCATGAGCTCGGGGTGGGTACGAGAGATGACAATCGGCGGACGGCTGTGTTCGCCGCGAACAGGCTGCAGGTTGGAGTTGGGGTCGCGAACGTCGATGATCACGGCCTTGATGTGCTGGTTGTGCAGGTAGCGCTCGCCCATCGGACGCTCGTTGCGCTCGTTCTCATAACGACGCTGGTCAAAGTGCGGAAGCTCGGCCTCGACGCCCTCGCGAATCTTGACGATCGTAAAGTCGGGGGTGGACTGCAGCACGGTACCGCTGATGAGGTCGCCGATGCGGCCGGAGAACTCCTCGTAGATCTGCTCGCGGGCGGAGTTGCGAACGATGGCGTTGATCTCGGCCTTGGCGTGCTGGGCGGCGATGCGGCTCGTGTTCTTGGGAGTGACGTCGATCTCCTCGAACTCGGTGAAGTTGCCCTCCTCGTCCATGGAATCGTCGATCGGCTCCAGGCGGTAGACATAGATCTTGCCGGTGGTGCGGTCGATGGTCACCTTGGCGCCCCACTCAAGATGCAGGATCTCGGCGTAGCTCTTGGCGAGCGACTGCTCCAGGCGGTCGATCAGGTAGAGCTGGTCGATGTGCTTCTCCTGGCAAAGCTCCATCAGGGCGGACATCATGTCGGATGCTGCCATCTTACTTTCCTTCCTTCGCGGGCTTGAAGTCATAGGTGGGCTTCAACTTGCACTTTTTAACATCAGTGAAATCGAGGGTGACGGACTCGCCGTCCTCGAGATCGAGGGTCACGTTCGTCTCGGTCGCGGCGGCAATCTTGCCGGAGTACTTGCGACGGCCCTCGGTGGCGGTGGAGGTGAGCTCGCAGTCCTCGCCCACAAAGCGGGCAAAGTCGCGCGGACGGCGCAGCGGGCGCGCCATACCCGGGCTCGACACCTCGAGCGTGTAGCTCGAAGAAATGGGGTCGAGCTCCTCGATCACATCGCCGACCCACTTGGTGTTGGCTGTGACGTCGTTGAGGGACAGGCTCTGACCCTCGGCACCCTCGATACGCACACGCACGCAGGGGGCCTTGGTGGCACCCACGAGCTCGACGTCGACGATGTCGACATCGTGCTGGGGAGCCACGGCCTCGAGCGCGTCGATGATCGCCTGCTCGGTCTTGGTCTTGACCATTGCGGCACCTCCATCCATACAAAAAAGAAGCGGGGCCGAGACCCCACTTCTTTCAATTACAACTTCATTTGCAAGCAAACTATACCAATACCTGCGGAAACACGCAAGTGCCACAGAAACCCGCAGGTCAGCGTGCCCACAGCATCTCCACAAGAATAAGACAATTGACCGCGGTCTCGAGTGAACGACAATAAGACGAGGGACGACCCAACCGGATCGTCCCTCGTCTTTTACACGTCAGCTGCGCATGCGGCGTTTACTTGACCACCAGGTTGACCAGCTTGCCGGGCACGCAGATGGCCTTGACAACGGTCTTGCCCTCGGTCCACTTGGCGACAGCGGCCTCGGCGGCAGCCTGCATCTCCTCGTTGGAGGCATCGCGGGCTACGTCGATGCGGCCACGAACCTTGCCGAGCACCTGCACGACAATCTGCACCGTGTCCTCGATGGACTCGGCCAGGTCGAACTCGGGCCAGGCGGCGGTGTAGGCGTTGCCCTCGCAGCCGAGGGCCTCGTGCCACAGCTCGTCGGCCCAGAACGGGCAGATGGGGGCAAGGACGCTCACGATGTCCTTAGCCACGCCATAGCACAGCGCCTTGTCGCGCGATGCGCCCTCGGTGGCGTTAAGGTAGGCGCTCGCCGCGTTGACGAGCTCCATGACGGCCGAGATCGCGGTGTTGAACTGGCCGCGGTCAAAGTCCTCAGTGCACTTAGCGATGGTGCGGTGACGCTCGCGATAGAGCTTCATCGCAACCTCGTCGAGCGCAGACTTGTCGAAGGCCACGTTGGCGTCGCCGAACTGGACGAGCTGCCACACGATACGCCAGGCGCGCTTGATAAAGCGGTTGGCACCCTCGACGGCCTTGGGATCCCAGTCGAAGTCCTTCTCGGGCGGGGCGATAAACAGGATCGCCAGACGCATGGTATCGGCGCCGTAGGGCTCGATAACCGAGCTCGGGGGCACAACATTGCCCTTGGACTTGGACATGGTGTCGCCGTTTTCGTCCTTGACCATGCCCTGGCACAGCAGGTTGGTGAAGGGCTCGTCCACGCTCAGCAGACCCAGGTCGCGCAGCGCCTTGGTAAAGAAGCGGCTGTAGAGCAGGTGCAAAATAGCGTGCTCGATGCCGCCGATGTAGTTATCGACGGGCATCCAACGGTCGGCAGCTTCCTTGGAGAAGGGCAGTTCGGTGTTGTGCGGGTCGGTATAGCGCAGGTAATACCAGCTGGAGCAGGTGAAGGTGTCCATGGTATCGGTCTCGCGCTTGGCCGGGCGGCCGCAGACCGGGCAGGTGGTCTCGTAGAACTCCTTGCACTCGGCAAGGGTCTCGCCGGCGCCCAGGTCAAGGTTCTCGGGCAGCGTCACCGGCAGCTGATCCTCGGGCACGGGCACGATGCCGCAGTGCTCGCAGTGGATGGCCGGGATGGGGTTGCCCCAATAGCGCTGGCGGCTGATGAGCCAGTCGCGCAGGCGGAACTCGACCTTGCGACGGCCGCAGCCCATGGCCTCGAGGTCGGCCACGATGGCAGCCTCGCCCTCGGAGTGCTTACCGCCACGCATGCCGGTGTACTTGCCCGACTGCACCAGCGTGCCCTCGGCGGCATGGGCGCAATCCCAGTCGACGGTCTCGGCATGGAAGGTGTCGATGGTCTCACCGCTGGCCTCGACGGCAGCGCGATCCTCATCGTCCAGAATGATCGGCACGATCGGCAGATCGTACTTGCGGGCGAACTCAAAGTCGCGCTGGTCGCCGCAGGGAACGGCCATAACGGCACCGGTGCCGTAGTCGGCCACGACGTAGTCGGCAACCCATACGGGGATCTTCTCGCCGTTGACGGGGTTCACCACGTAGCGACCCGTAAAGGCGCCGTGCTTCTCGAGGGTGCCCTGGGCGCGCTCGACGGCAGAGATATGCTTGGAGTCCTCGACGATCTTGGTGACGGCTTCCTCGTACTGAGTGCCCTCGACGAGCTCGTGCAGACGAGCGTACTCGGGAGCGAGGACAAAGAAGGAAGCACCAAAGAGCGTGTCGGCGCGCGTAGTGAAGACGGTGATCTTGCCCTCGTCGCCCTCGATGGGCTCGCCATCGGCATCGCACAGGGTAAAGTCGACCTCGGCGCCCTCGGAGCGGCCGATCCAGTTAGCCTGCATCTGCTTGACGCGCTCGGGCCAACCGGGGAGCTTCTCCAAGTCATCGAGCAGCTCCTGGGAGTACTCGGTGATCTTGTAGTACCACTGCTCGAGGTCACGCTTCTCGGGCTCGGTGCCGCAGCGCCAGCACTTGCCCTCGGTTACCTGCTCGTTGGCCAAAACGGTCTTGCAGGTGGGGCACCAGTTGACCGGATTCTTCTTGCGGTAGACCAGGCCCTTTTCCCACATCTTCTCAAAGATCCACTGACCCCAGCGATAGTAGTCGGGGCTGCAGGTTTTAACGGTACGATCCAGATCGTAGGAGAAGCCCATGCGCCTCATCGTGGCGAGCGCCTGGTCCATGTTCTTATACGTCCAGGCGGCAGCCTGCGTGTTGTGCTTGATGGCGGCGTTCTCGGCAGGCAGACCAAAGGCGTCAAAGCCGATGGGATGCAGCACGTCAAAGCCGCGCATGCGGGCCTGACGGGCCATGGCATCGCCGATGGTGTAGTTGCGCGCGTGGCCCATGTGCAGGTCGCCCGACGGATATGGGAACATCTCGAGCACGTACTTCTTGGGCTTGGTGGCATCGGTGTCGACGGCAAAGAGGTTCTCGTCGTCCCACGCCTTCATCCACCGGGACTCAATGGCCTGCGCGTCGTAAGCAGGGATCTCGTCCTTATGATCTGTGCAATCGCACATATCAGCTCCTTTAATCTTTGCTGGGGTCGGACGGCTTAGCTTTATTCGCTACTGCGGACAGTCCTGCGCAAGACGAAGAGCACATTAAGTGCTCTTCTTTGCGTGCGGAACTTGTAGCGAACAAAGCCAAGCCGCCCGACCCTAAGGTTAACTTGGTTGATGATAGCAAATACAACAAGCGAGATGCCTGCGACTTGCGGGCATCTCGCTTTATCTAAATAACGTGGTTGCGAGTCAACCGTTATTTGTTACCCGTCCTAGTATGAACGGGTTTTCCAGGTGCCGCAGATTGGGCCGAAAGAGGAGCGACGCGTACTTTGGTACGCGAGCGACGGTTTGAGGCCCAAGATGCGGTGCCTGGGAAAGCCGCCTAGCGGTACGTGACGCTCTGCTGGGAATCCTTGACAACAACGTCGTGGGCTCCGCCTTCGACGATCGAGGTCGAGCTTACCAGCGTCAGGCGCGCCTTTTCCTGGAGCTCGGGGATCGAGAGGGCACCGCAGTTGCACATCGTGGACTTGACCTTGTAGAGCGTGCCGCCCACGCCGTCCTTGAGGGAGCCGGCGTAGGGAACGTAGGAGTCGACGCCCTCGACGAAGCTAAGCTTCGCGGCGCCGCCCAGGTCGTAGCGCTGCCAGTTGCGGGCACGCGCAGAGCCCTCGCCCCAGTACTCCTTCATGTACTGGCCGTTGACGTTGACGCGCTCGGTCGGGCTCTCGTCAAAGCGGGCGAAGTAGCGGCCCAGCATCATAAAGTCGGCACCCATGGCAAGGGCGAGCGTCATGTGGTAGTCGTAGACGATGCCACCATCGGAGCACACGGGCACATAGACGCCGGTCTCCTCGTAGTACTCGTCGCGGGCGCGGCAGACGTCGATCAGCGCGGTGGCCTGGCCACGACCGATACCCTTGGTCTCGCGGGTGATGCAAATGGAGCCGCCGCCGATACCGACCTTGATGAAGTCGGCACCGCAGTCGGCCAAGAAGCGGAAGCCTTCGGCGTCGACGACGTTGCCGGCACCGACCTTGACGTCCTCGCCGTAGTTGGCACGAATCCACTCGATGGTACGCTTCTGCCACTCGCTGAAGCCCTCGGAGGAGTCGATGCACAGGACATCGGCACCGGCCTCGATAAGCAGCGGCACGCGCTCGGCATAGTCGCGGGTGTTGATACCGGCGCCGACCATGTAGCGCTTATCGCCGTCGAGCAGCTCGTTGGGGTTGGTCTTGTGGCTGTCGTAGTCCTTGCGGAAGACGATGCCCATGAGGTGATCGTTGTCGTCGACGATCGGCAGGGCGTTGAGTTTGTTGTCCCAGATGACGTCGTTGGCAACCTTGAGGCTGATGTTCTTGTCGCCCACGATGAGCTGCTCACGCGGGGTCATGAACTCGGAGACCTTCTTTTGGTGATCATCGCGGCTGGGGCGATAGTCACGGCTGGTGACGATACCCACGAGCTTGCCCTTGGGGGTGCCATCGTCGGTAACCGGCATAGTGGAGTGACCGGTCTTTTCCTTGAGGGCGATGACCTGCTCCATAGTCATGTCGGGGGTCAGCGTGGAATCGGACTGGACAAAGCCGGCCTTGTGATCCTTGACGGCTTTGACCATGGCGGCCTCGGACTCGGGGGTCTGGGAACCGTAAATGAAGGACAGGCCACCCTCGGTAGCGAGCGCGACACCCATGTCGACGCCCGAGACGGACTGCATGATGGCGGAAACCATGGGGATGTTCAGGGTGATTGCCGGCTTCTCACCGCGCTTAAAACGGGTCAGCGGCGTCTTAAGAGAGACGTTGTTGGGGATGCACTGCGAGGACGAGTAACCAGGGACCAGCAGATACTCCGAAAACGTGTGGGACTCACCGGGAAAGAACGTAGCCATGTTTCTCCTTTTTCCATGCGACCGGTCGGCTGCAGGCCTCGTAGGACCCAGCCCAACCTTGGGCGCCCAATACTGGGGAAGTATCTTAACGCACTTTGACTGCTACAAAGCATGAATTAAGAAGAGCACACGAGGGCTTGACGCAGGCTTTGTGTTTGCCCAGCAAACACTTTAGCGGGGAGACGTGGAGCATATGGAGTACAAGACTACGGCGCGACTGGTCATTCAATCGTGCGACAACGATCTGCCGGGCGTGTTCGGCCACGGCTGCGTCTTGCTGCTGCAGGGTATCGCCCGCGAGCACTCGCTCAACCGCGCCGCCAAAAGCATGGGCATAGCGTATTCCAAGGCCTGGCGCATCATAAATGAGGCCGAAGGACAGCTGGGTTGCAAGCTCATCGAGCGCGACGGCGCCCGCGGATCCACGCTCACCCCCGCCGGCGAGCGAGCCGTAGCGGTCTACGAGGGCCTGCAAGCAGAAATCAACCAAGCGATCGCCACCAAGGCCAACGACCTCATCGCCAGCATCAAAGAGTAGCTAATTTGGGACGGGGCTTTTTTAGCTACCCATCCAGAGCATTCTTGACTCATAGCCAAAAATTGACATTGGGTAGCTAAAAAAGCCCCGTCCCAAATTAGCTACTTGCGGAGGGCGTGGTCTAGGGTGGCCGCTACTGCCAGAGGATCGTCGATGCCGGCGAAAAGGCGGATGGTACTCCCCTGCTTGCCGCGTGGAGCAGAAAGGCGCGTCGCGGCGCCGCCGGCGGGCGATGTGCGAAACTCCCCCGGCAAAGCCTCGAACAGCTCACCCGCGCTGCGATCGATAAGGTCAAATTCGACTGCCGGACCAAAGCCGTGCTCGAGGATTCCCGTTGCAACTGCATGATCGGGATGCGAACTCAGCCCGGGGTAACGCACATTGCGCACCATCTCGTTCGCAGCCAAATACTCTGCCAGCGCACGGGCGCGGTCAAAGTGCGATTGTATGCGAGCGTTGAGCGTCTCGAGCCCGCACTCCAGCACGTCGGCCTCATCAACAGTCAGATCAAGCACAGGCGCACCGCAGCCGGTAAGCAACGCATGCGCGCACTCGGCAGCGGTGTCCACACGATGCCGTTTGAGCTGCGAGCGCGCCACCGACGCCGTCACAAGCTTGCGCGGAGCCCCACCGGCACACACACGATCAAGGGCCTCGAGCGACAGCACGGCTCCCAAGCGCAGCGGATCGCACCCAAAGACGCTTGCCACAGTGTTATCCACCACGAGGAGTGCACGGGCAACACGAGCTGCGCGGCCCAGAGCACGAAGATCGGGCACGCGCAGGCCAAACCCGCCAATGGAGTTAACGAACCACCACAGATGCGGGCCCGCGACATCAAACGAAGCGTCAAAACCCACGGACGCGGCGTCAAACGCTGCAACCGACAGCTCCCCCACCAGCGCAACATCGCAGCCATCAAAGCCGTGAGCGAACGCATCGGTAAAGTCATCCGCAAATGCCACCAGGCGATCCCCTGGCTGCACAATCCCCAGCAACGACAGCGCTGCCGGCACATGCGAGGCCGTGAGCAACCGCGCTTCACGCGCGCCGGTCCTCAAAGCCCAGGCCTCTTCTAGCTGCTGTACGTCCACGCGGCACCGTCCCTTCATAAGCAAAAACCCACGATGCGGGTGTTCCCCGCATCGTGGGCAACGGCTGCAGTATAGCGCCGATAGACGACCAATCGCCTAGATATTGAGTACGTGGCAGGTCACGCTCGCACCCGGAGCGTCAACGGACACGCCATAGGCCTCCGGATAGATGCGCGTCGAAAACACGAGCGCGCCATCGTTCACAAACACCTCGACCGACGAGACATCGCCAACAACGCGCACGTTACGAACCTCGTTGACGGGCTCCCAGCGCACGGTACGACCGCAGCCGGCAGAAGCGCGGCCTTCATCGGCAAATCGCATCTCAAAGCGCGCGGGCAGCTCGCCCTCGGCGGGCACAAACGCAAGCTTCAGCTCGTCATCAACGGTCGCGGTAAACGCGTCGTTGACACCGTCGACAACAACGTCAAAGCAGGTATCGCCGGCAACCTCCAACGAGCCCACCCCCACACGCACCGAGGCATAATGGCGCTCGATCTCGCGCGCCGGCTGCTGCAGCACCACGCCGCCGGCACCGGCTGTAAGCTCACGCGGCACCGTCATGCAGTGCTGCCAGCCGCACACCACGGTGGGCGCGTTGCCATAGGTCGGCTCATCGGGCATGCCCATCCAGCCGATCAGCATGTGGCGACCGTCCTCGGCCGTGAACTCCTGCGGAGCATAGAAGTCAAAACCGGCGTCCCACAGGCGGAACTCGCCCAGCTCATAGGCACCGTCGCCGCCGGTAATGTCGCCTGTTACAGGCATGTAGCCAGCAGCGTATACGTTGCCGCGGTCCCAACGACCGCCTTCGAGCCCCTGAGGAGAGAAGGACAGGAACTTCACCGGCACACCGTCATCGGTCTTAAGCTCAAGATACCCCGGGCACTCCCACATAAAGCCGAAACGCTCGGGCGTAGACACACGGCTCTCGAGTTCCCAGCTCAACATATCGGCCGAGCCATACACCAGGATCTCGCCCACATCGCGCCCGGCACCCTCGCCGTGCATCGCACAAAAATGGCTTTCGATATGCGGTCCATCCACGCGACGACGGGCGCCCAGCACCATGTGATAATGCCCGTCCGCGTCACGCCACACCTTGGGATCGCGCACGTGGCAGGTCAAATCCTCGGGATAATCATCGGACGCCAGCACCACGCGCTTTTGGCTGAACTCCCGACCGGCAAGACCATCAATGCTCTCGACATAAACAGTATCGGCTCGTCGACCGGTATTGACGTAGTCGTACGTGCCGTCTGCATCGGAAAGCTTAACGTTGCCCGTGTACAGCACGCGAATGCGGCCGTCCTCAGCAAGCGCGGAGCCCGAATACACGCCATGGCAATCGAACGGCTCGTCGGGCAGCAGCGGGGCGCCAACGTAGTCCCACGTCATAAGGTCGCGGCTCGTCGCATGACCCCAGACCTTAACGCCACCCTCGACATCAAACGGCGCATATTGAAAATAAGCGTGGAACACGCCGCCCGCTTGGCAAAGACCGTTGGGGTCATTGAGCCAACCCGCCGGCGGCATAATATGGAAGTGCTGGCCATACGCGCCATGACCGCACTCAGAGGCGGCAGCGTCAACAGCGGCAACCAGCTTTGCAAGGTCGCGACCAAGTGCATTAGACATATCAAAGTCCTAACGGATCGAAAGTTACAAGGCACCAGATATCGGCACCAGATACGGGAAACGCCCGCGAGCATACAACCCGCGGGCACCCCCTCAATCAAAAGCCCTTAGGCCTGCTCGGAAGCCTTGGGCTCGTCCTTGTACAGGACAAACGAGACGCCAAAGGAAACCAGCGCGGCGACCGCAAACATGATCGCGTACTGCACGGGCTGGGCCAGGCACAGCAGGATACCGAAGATACCGGTAACGCCCGTGCCGGAGGCAGCCAGCGAGGTGAGCGCGCAGACCAGGGCACCGCAGCCGCCGCCGATGCAGCCGGCGATGAAGGGCTTAAAGAAGCGCAGGTTCACACCAAAGATGGCAGGCTCGGTAATGCCCATAAAGGCGGACAGAGCCGAAGGAAGCGCCAGGCCCTTGATCTTGGCATCGCGGGTCTTAAAGGCAACGGCAAGCGCGGCGCCACCCTGGGCGATATTGGCAGCGCTAGCGATGGGCAGCCAGTAGGTCACGCCGTACTGGGCGAGCTGGCCCAGGTCGATGGCGGTGTACATCTGGTGGATACCGGTAACGACCGTGGGGGCATAGAACAGGCCGACGATAAAGGAACCGATGCCGAAGGGCAGGGTCAGCAGGGTCTGGATCAGACCGAGGATGGCGTTCTCGGCCCAAACAAAGATGGGGCCGACGGCAACGAGCGTCACGAGCACGGTCACGAACACCGAGACAAGCGGGGTCACAAAGAGGTCGAACATCTCGGGGACAACCTTGTGGAGACGCTTCTCGAGGAAGGCGAGAATGGCGCAGGCGATAACGATGGGAATCACATGGCCCTGATAGCCGACCCACTCAAAGCTGTACACGCCGGGGATGACGGTGACCATGGTCTGCACGCCCTCGGAGGCAACCGTGTAGGCGCTCTGCAGCGAGGAGTTGATGAACGCACCGCCGACGACGGCACCCAGGTACGGGTTGGCGCCAAAGGCCTTGGCGGCGGAGTAGCCGATCAGGATCTGCAGAATGCCGAAGGACGTTCCCGAGACCAGGTCGGCGATCTTGTAGATAAAGTTATTGGTGTCGAGCGCGATAAAGCCGTTGGAGGCCATAAAGTTGAGGGCGCTCATGATTCCCAGCAGCAGGCCCGAAGCCACGATGGCGGGGATGATGGGGACAAAGACGTCGCCGAGCACCTTAATGGCACGCATAAAGATGTTCTGCTGCTGTGCGGCGGCCTCCTTGACCTCGGCCTTGGTGGCAGCCTCGACTCCGCTGAACGCAATGAACTCTTCGTAGACCTTGTTGACGGTGCCGGTACCAAAAATAATCTGGAGCTGGCCCTGGGCCTCAAAGACGCCCTTGGCGCCGTCGATATTCTCAAGGGCCTCCTTGTCGACCTTGGCGTTATCGGCAATCACCAGACGCAGACGCGTGGCGCAGTGTGCAGCCGAAACAACGTTGCCGGCGCCACCGATGTTGTCGAGCACCTCTTGGGCTGATTTACGGTAGTCCATGACTTCCCTTTCCTCCAACGGGTGCATTCGCACCCGGCCATCTTTGACACTTATACTGTAATCGTTTTCAGTTTCATAATTCTGTAATCGTTTTCATAATAGGGTGAACGGTAGGAAAAAGCCGGCGAAAGGTAGTTTTAAGGCAAAAACAGGCGACTCAGAGGCAGACAGACGTGCCCAAAACCTAGACATTCATAAGCTGATGGCCGAGCTTGAGCGTCTTGAGACCGCTCTCCCCCTCCACGCCATCGAGCGTGTTGAGCAACATATTGGTCGCCTCGACGCCACTGGTCAGGTAGCCATAGTGCACGGTGGGAATGCCGCCCGTCAGCGCGCGCAAAAACGCGTTGTCACCAAAACCGCTTACGCGGTGCATGCCCTCGCCCACGCCGCGAACCTCATCGATGGCACGCAGCGCGCCCGCCGCCATGGTGTCGGTCGCGCAGGCGATAAACGAAACATCGGGAGCGACGGAAAGCAGTTCACGCGCCGCACCATAGCCCGAGTCGAGCGTAAAAGACCCCTGGCGAATCAGGCTCGGAT
This sequence comes from Collinsella sp. AM28-11LB, assembly GCF_003469895.1. NCBI lineage: Bacteria > Bacillati > Actinomycetota > Coriobacteriia > Coriobacteriales > Coriobacteriaceae > Collinsella > Collinsella sp. AM28-11LB. The sequence goes on along the minus strand of NZ_QSKJ01000002.1, from coordinate 61,935 downwards.
CAAGCGCCACGCCTGCGGCGCGCAAGCCAGCCTCAAAACCGCGACGGCGGTCATAGCCAGCAGCGCGGTCCTCCTCGGTAACTCCAATGTAGGCAATCTTGCCATCCACGCGACCCGCAAGCGCATGACCCAGCTCAAAGGCGGCCTCGTAGTCGTCGTGATAGACGCACGCCGCGCCCTCAACATTCTGACCGATCAGCACGATGGGCACGCGGCACGACTCAATCGCCCGGCGATGCTCGTCGGTAATCATGGTTGCCACCAGCACAATGCCATCGACCGGGTGGTTTTGGAATAAATCGAGGTATTCGAGCTCGCGATCGGCCGCGTTGTCGGTATTGGCAAGCAGCATCTGGTAGCCACGGCGACCGAGCACCTGGCCAATGCCGGCGGTAATGCGGCTCACGGATTCCGAGTTGATCTTAGGCACGATGACGCCGATGAGCTTGGTGGAACCGGTGCGCAGCGCGCGAGCCTGGCTGGACCGCACGTATCCGGTCAGCTCAATCGCCTGCTTAATGCGCTCGGCCTTGTCCGTCGAAATGTAGCCACCGTTGAGGTAGCGCGAGACGGCGGCGCTCGAAACGCCGGCCAGCTCGGCCACATCTTTCATCTTTACCACGAGTACCCCTGTCGTTGAAATCGCTTTCACCATGATACCCGTGAAGACGGCATGCGAACCAAATCGGCCCACTCAGGTCGAGCAAACGTCAGCGAGCGGGCAGCTGCCGTGGCGAGGTGCCGCGAAAGAGGAGCGAAGCGTACTTTATGTACGCGAGCGACGGTTTGAGCGGCAGATCGCCCGGCAGATGTTCGCGCAGCGTCGACCGGTCCGGCGCTCGGTAGAACGCCGGAAATAGTTAGCCGTGGTACTCGCCGTTGTACTGGATGAGCGTCAGGTCTTCCACGCCGTCGAGCGCGCGGATGGCGTCGGCATAGGGCATATCAACGCCGTCCGAGAACACCTCGACGGCCATCTCGACCTTGTCACCGCGCATGGTCTTGGACTTGACGGTGAACTTGGTGCGGCCAAAGGCGCGCACAATGTCCTCGCCGGCGGTCTGGCCCGTGTAGTGGATGGCCATCATGTACACGCGCGCCTTGTCCTGGTGGCTCGCAAAGCCGGCAATCATCACCACAATCACCACCGCCGTGAGCCCCACGAGCGCATACATGCCGGCACCCGCCGTAATGCCCGTGGTAATGGCCCAAAACAGATACAGCAGGTCGAGCGGGTCCTTGACCGCCGTGCGGTAGCGGACAATAGACAGAGCACGGTACCTTCGTCCATCACCCACGGCTCACGCTCATAGTCCACGATGGCCCACGGGCGCATCATGTTGTAGATGCACTCGATGTAGAACTCGCGACAGAGCGGATAGGGGCTCCTCAGCAAAAAGTCGTAGTAGCCAGCCAGAATCTGCTCAAACTCACCGCGTGTAAGTGGCGCGTCCTCCTTGTAGATCCAGCTGCCGTACTTCTTTTTGCGCTCGAGCTTAATCGCCTTGTCGCTGCCGTTATAGATTTAGAACAAACGAATACCCAAACCCCTCTTAATCGCCTTATTCAAAACGTCGTTAAGTCGCTTAGGCCAATTCGAAATAAAAAATAGACAAATGCAGCATGCGCAAAATGAATCATTGTTCAGACGATCAATCTCGTTGAGCAAAAGTTCAGAATGATTGATGTCCGCCACAGTCGCAGCTAAGTCAGCCATACACTCGTTTGCATTTTGCGTCGCTTGTTCATTAGTTAACCATAGCGACCTCAGGGCATGAACGGCAATAATGCAAGCAAATGTATAGCCATCAATACGCCCAATATCCGCAAGCGAATCTCCCCTCCTGGCAACCCAGTCCTTGTAAGATCGCTGGCCAAAAATCACATCTGAAGGAACAAGGGCATCATCCAGAGAGAAAAACTTCGAGGGATCAAAATCACGATATGCTTCAACCGATGGATAGCTTAGATATAGCTGACCCATATCAGTGCTGTCGCAGTAATAGTCTTGCATTAGCTCAAGCCGCTTAAAATCGAGCCGATTGTCCTGAGGATCTAAGTCAAATATAAGCAAGGTGTCTGTAAAACTGGATTCGAGAAGCTGGGCCGCATCATTTTTATGCGAAAGAAGCTCTGCGACAAAGGATTTAAGATCAATGGACTCGAAATCGCAACCGCATTCTTGAAAGAGCTTGTCTAGAAAGTCATGAACATTAATCTCGACAGGAACAATTTGATGATCATCTGCGAGGCTAAAAGAATCAAACATGCGCTCCATCAGCTGAGGCTCGCGTTTAGCACCTTCGACAATGAGCAGGACGTTCTTTACGGACGCATTGTTCATGACTAGTCAAACTCTCCGGCACGGAGGAGCTTCTCAATGTTGTTGCCAAGCCTCAACTCGCGATCGGTGGAATCGGCCAAAGTTCGAATGCCCCCTTTTGCAGAGATTTGATAAACGCAGTCAGGCCTCATTACGCCATTCTTAACAAGCGAGGTATTGTGGGTCGAGCACAGTATCTGACACGATGCCTTTGAAGCAAAGAGCTTCAAAAGGCTCTCTGCCATCTCAAAGTGACAAAAAGCGTCAAACTCATCTATGAACAAAAAGCTGGCCGACTCGTTAAGCTCAAGCTCAGAGAACAACTTAACCAGAGTTCTTGTACCGCTAGAACATGCCTCGACAAACGGGATGCATCGCATGGGATGATTGAAATACAGAACAGGTAAGCCGTCGGACTCTTTAATAACGATCAGGGACTCATCGACTCCAAAATTGCGAATAAATGACTCGAATTCCGCGACCTTGTTCTCGCGTATGATCTTGTCGATTACCTTTCTTGTTTCAAACCCTTTCAATCGAAAACTGTCCATGCGAATCAGTCTCATGCGCGAGACAAATCGGCGCAACTCCGCCAAGACGCCTAAAACATTAGTTGGAAGACTGCTCGTTATGTATGAAAGAAGGCTCAACGAGGTATCGGAGAATTCAAAATTGATCCCAGCAGCACCGATTCGTTCAAGATGGTTCTCTTCGAAAACGCCGCTTGCATTGTTGAATTCGAAAATTCGTTCCCCATCAATCAATAGGGTCTCGTGAAGCCAAGTAGTCGGAGAAGTCTTCTCATAGCAGTAATTGATTTCGCGACCGTCAAATTCAAAGACATAGGTGAACTGTGCCGTACCTCGCCCGCAGTCAGCACTCAAAAACAGACGATCATCCTGGTCAGAATAATCGAATGCCCTTGGAAAGCCGAGTGTAATGTCGAATAAAGCTGAACCGAAATTCGATTTACCAGACGCATTTCTGCCGATCAAAAGTGCAGTTTTCACGGTTCCGTTTTTAACGTTATTTTCTGCAAACTGGTAATCACGAGAAGCTGCGAAATTAAATGAAACCGGAGTCGAAAAATTCCTATAGCCATCAACAGTAAAACGCTTAAGCATGAGAGTCTCCTATCTCTTGCCGTAATTATATTACGGCAAGAGATAGGAGACCTGCATCAATTACGTAACTACTGGAAAAGTCACGTAGCCAAAGCCCATCCGAACCATGAAAACCTACCGCGAGGGCCGCTCAAACCAGAAGTATGCGGCAAATTCCAGACATTTCGACCACACTGGATAGTGACAAAGCTTCTACCTGCGGTTTTGTTTCTTGAAAAGGGCGGCGTGCTCGAGAGTTCCGAAATTTGCCGCATACTTCCGTCGAGCGGTTCCGGAAGTGCGGTGAAAAACAGAGAGCTGTCGACCACACCCCGGTTTTGGGCATCAGCGACCTGCGGTTTTGTTGGTAAAAATCCGGGTGTGCTCGGAGGTTTCCGATTTTTCCCCGCACTTCCGGAAAACACGACAACACCAAGCACCCTAAAACTGAAGACGCGATAAGAGACCCCTCAGAAAACAACCTTTTGAGCAGATCGACCTAAATCTCCCGAACGACAAGTCGGCCTTCGAGCATGAGCTTGTGTGCAAGGTTGTTGCTACGTCCGGCAATACCAAGCGAAGCGCCATAGTAATCGAGAAGGGCAAGTACCTTGGCCACCTCTGAGTCGCGAACACTCTTGGCGTAGCTTGAGTATAGGAAGACCAGGCTGGTATGCCCGTTATACAAATCCACCGTGCTAAAAATAGACTCAAAATACGAATAATCGGCTCGCGAAAGCGAATGGCCAAAAAAGACTATCGAAGATGTCTTAAGACCATCCCCTCCCCTTTGCGAAGGATAAGCAATCGAGCCACTTGGAACCCCTCGGGCAGACTTCAATACACGATATGTCTTGGTAAATGGGAGGATATCCCGATTATCCAAATTGCCGGAACCGTCGATTCCAAAAATGCATTCACCATCAAGCGTGCCGTGGATATTGACAAGATCGGCATCCCCAAACCGCTGTTTAAGCCACCGATATGGAGACGTATAGTTAAAGTTGAGAACAGTCACCGCATCATCGGGCACACCATCGGGCGCCACGGTATGCTCAATCAGCTTGCGCATTAAGTTATCCGAACAATCTGAATAGCCATCGTTGCGAGCAACCTCATCTTTGAGATAGCAATTGAAGTAGTGTTCCATACGCTCGAGTTCCGACATGAGGATGGAAGATAACTGCCCCTCGGGATCCTCAAGGACCCGAGGGAACGCATGGGCGAGGTAATGCCCCACACGCTCGGTCCAAGGATTGGGCTCGTGTCCCAAAAGGCGAGCACCCTCTCTCAATAGAGCAGAATATACCTCTGAGTCATCCGAACTCTCCGAATCTTCAATGCTCAGCTCAGAAAGAACCCCTTGATTACCATCGTCAATGCCGTCTCCAAGCCGTTCGATCTCGTCGACCCGATTCTCGATGTAGTCACTTACATTGAGAGCGTTCGCTTCATTTGCTATATAAAAGTAGTCCTGCAGAGAACCGAACGAGACGGCATAGTCGGATATCATTACGCCCTCATCGTCGATGCCGTCCTCGGGCAGGTTGATGCCAAACACATTGGCAATAGCCGTCTCGACATCGCACCAGTTCACGTTGAAGGCTCTTGCCTCCATGTCCTTCCGGCTTCTAAGGATTAGATCCCAAGCAGTCAGGCCTCTCGCTTTGATGGCTCCGTAATCACAAGCGCCCTCTTCCGAGACAAGAGAATCTATGACCTTCATTCGAGGCTCAAAGAAATCCTTAAACGAAGACGCCAGGCCACAGGAAAGATCGAAACCGTTGCCAACCACTATAAGATGATGATTGCGGCATCTCTTCCCATCATCCTCACCGGTAAACCTGCTATCTTCTGCACTCACATTAGTCCTTAATACACCGTTTAGACTCATTCTCAGTCAGATAACGCTCAGGCATCCAGACCATTCGGATGTAATTAACGATTTTATGTCCGCCAACCTTGGCGTAATAAGCCCTCACAATAAGCATAATGAAGAAAGACGGCCATCCAAAAGAACGGCCGCCTCTCCGCAGGACGTAGGCCCGTAGGTTGACTACGTCAATACCAACTATTTACTCTATCGTCCAGGCTCCAAGGGGTCAATTCAATTTAAAGAGCGGCACCGTAAACATCGCTGTCCTGACTACCAGACGATTGATCGAGGAGTTCAGGTACGCCGACGGCTGAATCGGCATCGTGAGGTATGCCTGCTTTGAGCGGCCGCTGGATCGCAGGGGCAATTCTGGAGATGACATTATCCAGAACGATTCCATGCAGCCATCTCACGCATGCTGTAAAGAAATCGACAAAAAAAGAGGGCCGACGCATCAACCCTCTTCAGGTGTCGCCCGAAGGCTTCCACCGCAATCGGCTATATTTTAGTCGATATCCTATGTTTGTCTACGGGCCCAGCACCAAAGAATGTCGTCTCCATCTTTAGCCTCCATCTTTAGCTACTGCTTCCTAAGAAGCAGCTATATAGCAACGAATTGCATCCATCTTGCTCCTAGCCCCAGTCTTTACTATTTTATGAAAATCTGAGGAAGACAGGGAGCCGTGCAAGTCTTCCAGCACGCTAGAGTAGTTCCGAATTAACTGATAGCACTCAATTTTGGAAACCATCATCTTTCTGAGCAGATAGACAATTAGGACGACATAATCAGTAATAGTTGAAAAGCCTATCGAAGGAACGCCAACCTCGGATGACAGCATCTGGCCAAGCTGATTTCCCACTTTTGCCCTCTTAAACCTAACGTCATAAACGGCACTGTTATGAGCAATCGCGTTACGGAGATCCTTGAGCACAAAGATAGTACGTTCGAGAAGCCCGGGGCCGTCGTAATTGTTCGGAAGCTTTAGGTCATCGGATATGCTCTGTCTAACCGAGCCCTTTAAGCACGAATAGAAAACATCGAAGTTTCCTAGAGTCAAGACCTCGAATAGCGCCCAAATAGGCAAGGGTTTATCGCTGTCATAAAAATGTCTAACAACAGGGTTCTTGGAATAATTGTACTGAATCAATCTATTGATTTCCGCGCGCAGATCCAGGCGCTTTTTCATAGCAGCGCTATAGTCTTTACTTTTTCTAGGGTAATCACGGTACGCCACGAGCGTTTGAGAGAACATATCCTCCAGCACGAACGAGTGAGAATCTTCAAGCACGGCTTCTAGCGTATAGTTCTTTAGCGCAGTTTCAATAAACATTACGCTTGGATATAAGAGCGCCTTGACCGCCATATCAAACTCATTTAAGGCAATTGCTTCATCAAAGCTCGTTAAATCCAAGCAGTTGGAAGAGTTGCCCACAAAACGGTGCCCCTTGTAGCCATGGTAATAGCCGTAATTCTTCATCTATCTTTTATGGATAGGGCCGTGTATCTCTATTTCTTTATCCCTAAGATGCTTCATGAGGCCATTGAGAGTTTTCATCATGAATCCTTAGGTGCGGAGCTGAAATTGAACATGCTCATATCCGCCGCAGCATAGCAACCAGTAGAACATGGAAAGACGGACCAATATGTTCTCCGGCCACAAAAGCGTGCCAATGGACTGTCCTTATTCATATATGAAGCAACGCCAATTCTGTCGCGTCGCATCGCAAACGCGCAATCAGGCTACGTTCCCGGCAGACGTTTCGGCTGTTCGCCGCGCCGCCGCAAAGCCGGTCGGCATCGGCGTCCATCGAGGCGTTTGCGACCAACTCGGCGCGATATCAAAGCATCCCAGCATGTTGATGGCGTTGACGCCGAACCGAGACATGGCGATCATGTCCGGCGTCAGGCCTGATTAAGTTTTCATGGAGTCTTCACCCTTTCCCAGAACCAGTTGTTGTGGTGATTTCAAATTCTAGGACGAAGGATGTTCGTCGCTAAACGTGTTCCAGGGCGTCACCCTTACGCCAACGCTTCCGACGCGATCGCCGGGATAAGGACAAGAGCCATCGAAACCCTCCCAGGCGGCAACTCAGTCACCCACACTGAAAACGGCGATGGAGTACATATGGGGCATAGTGGGGCATGAACAGGCATAAGGAGGCGCTTCGACATATATAAACTGGAAGAGATGAACGAGCTGATCAAGAAGGCAGAGGAATATGCTAGCGCGGGCACGAGGACGGTTATATCAAATTGGGAAAGAGCCATGAAGGCACCAATGTCAATCGCCTTCGAACTGCCAATCCGTAAAAACGTATCGCTACCGCGCGAAATCATTAAACTGGGAATCAAATTGATCCAAAAGCCCTAGCAAGGAAATCACCTGCTCGCGAATTTCATAACAATTTATCTCCTCGCTAATGCCGATAAAAGAAGAATGGGCACATTTTCCGCGTAATGTCCCAAATGAATCAAGAGCCTGCTCCAACAGCAAATCCAAATCGATACCGCCAACAAAAAAAGGGTCGAACATTTTAGAAATATCTTTGCCTTTGATTCCGTTGTTGCCATGTAGCACCTTTAAGTGCAGGGAAACGGCCCCCTTTGCAACGTCTTCTAAAGACCCAGCTCCTTTAAGCTCATTAGCCTTGGCCCCATAAAAAAACAAGAAAGAACTTGTGAATGAATCGTAGTGCTCTTTAGCAATGAGCTCCCGGACATGGGCGCAAAGCTCCTCTGCCAGTCCCTCTAGATAAGACTCAACTTCAGCATGAACAAGTAAAATGCAAGCACGCGCATCATCCTGCTGTTCCTCGCTATAGTCACCGATTTTATTTGGCTTCTCGGGCAGATATCGATCTCTAAGAGAAATGGTCCTTGAATGCAGACGATCAAATCTAGCGGTCAACGATTACTTTCCCATCCTTATCAAGAGCCAATTTCTTAACCGGTATTTCCAAAAGCGCAGATAGCGCATCGCTCCAGATCTCAATCCTTGCGATCAGAGACCTCTTGGTTTTAGTGGAAACAGAGCATGCCTCTATAAACCCCGGAGAGGAAAGTACTCGCCCAAGCTCAGCCGCCACATTCTTCTTGTTAGAGGCAATTGCCGCTCGTATATTTACGTCCTGCGCTACAAAACAGAGAGCGTCGAAAACCGCACGGTTAAAACGCGGCTTCTTTCCACCTTGCAAAAGTGTAAAGGGAGCCATCTTTTCACCGTAGCTCGCTTCAATCAAGCCGTAAACATCCCTATAGAGGGATATAGCTTTAACCGCATCACCAGCATACGATTGGTAAGTGAGCTCAGAGTCTAAGTCATTTAGCCATGCCGTGGTTTGATCGAGAAACTCCTTGAGGTTGCCCATGTACAAATCGGGCCTATGCACTATCCCACAATAACGCGTAAGTAATTCAATGTCGCGCATTCGGAAATCAGGGCCATCGGCTGATTCGCTAAATAGACGGGCAAATTCAAAGTCAAAGTCTGTAAAAGACGAAGCAAACCTAGTGAATGGACCAGGCATTAATGCAAATCGCAACTCTTGCGTATTCAGAGAAACGCTTCCGCTGTTCAATCGATGGAATATAGTGTATAGAACCGACTCGTTATTCCATCCGGATATCCTAACGGCTCTAATCGTAGCGTTATCGATGGCATCACGGTAAACGTCATCCATCTCACCGCGAGTGAGCCCCTTTAATTCCTCAAGTAGCTCAGGCTTTCCCAAACGGAGATCGCCATCATAAAAACGCATTATGCTCAAAAGGCGCTGTTTGCCATCAAGGACAATATATTTACCCCGCTCTTGTTTGTTCTGAGCAATCACAATTTGAGGAACTGGAATACCAAGAATTAAAGACTCAATAAAAGCGGTTTGTTTTTTTGCGTCCCAAACTTGCCTTCGCTGAAACTCTGGTGAGACATCAATATTTCCCTTTTTCATTTGACCAAATAAAGTTTCAACTGTCCAGTCAGAAGAAGAAAGGGATAAATCACGATAGTCCGAAATAGAGGAGAAAAAATCATCCTCATCTTCAATGTTAAAATTATCGTCTATAACAGCCATTACGTCCAACTTGCCAAGCCCTCCACGTCAATCAACAACGTTTATTCTAATAATCCCATTATTAAGTAATTATGATTGTATGCCCAATAAACATGAAGCTCATGGACATGTGAACCGGCGTTTATTTCAGACTCTTAATTCTCATTTTCATTGCAACAGTCTCGGGACTCAGCGCAACATTGTTGGCGACCTCGCCGCACAGCCTGTCGGCCTCTACTTCCACATCGGCGTTCACGACCTACTCGACAAGGCGCCAGAACAGGTCGCGAACGCAGTGATGGACGCCGAGGCCGACCAGCTGTGCGGAGGCAGGGCGAACAGCCGAAACGGCTACCGCGAGAGGCCGCTCGCCACCTGCTTCGGCACGCTGACGCTGCGCATCCCGAAGCTCCGTTCCGGCAGCTTCTTCCCGGACGACGTGATCGAGCGCTACCGTAAATTCATCGCTCGCGTCGATTACGACCCCAATATTTCCTTAGGAAACACGCTCGGCAAATCGTTAACGCCCATAGCGAAAAGTACCTTTGCGCTGGCATCGTTGCTGAGCTCGTCACTCAACTTGAGTGCATCAAGCAGTATGTTTCGGCGCAACATCTTATAGTCATCCTCAGTCAGCACTAGCTCAAGATCGCTTAAAACCCCTACTAGATTGACATCGTGAGACGGAGACACCCTGGCGCAGAATAGACGCTCGTCATGCGCGCAGATGTTTCGAAAATCTTTGATGTGATCGTATGCGAGCCTTAGCCTTCGGGGGCTGATGCGCTTATCGACTTCATGCGTCTCGGAATAGAGATCGGAAAACGACTTGGCAATGGAATTTCTCATGCTTTCTGGTTGAAACTCGTAAAACTTGAACGTCTGACCAAGCATCAAATAATTCATAAGAATCCATACCGGCGTATTGTCATGATTATTCTCATAATGCCGAATGTAGTCCCTTTTATAATCGCTTTTCCATTTTTGAGACCTACATAGCACCTTCTCGAAATCACCAATAAGCGTGTCGATCTTTTTTCGATAACTAGCATCGGCACGGTAGGATCTTCTATCCAGATATGCTTCCGGGCTATCTTTATGGGCCATCGCGAAACGATAAGAACAGACGGTTTTAAGCACTGCTTCCGCCTTGTTAAAGTACTCAAACATGAGCAGACGCAATGAACGGTCAAATTCGAATAAACGATATATATCAGAAAACTTCGTACCTTTTACGAATAGCTCGTGGCAAGAATCTCCACGCTGGTCGAGAAACAAATCCTTGTAGCCGTTAATAACCGGATAGTATCCCTCGCGTTCCAAAACTAAACGAGTATTGTTATCGCATTCGAGTCCACGGCTTTCAAGAATAGCAATCTGCTCATCAATAGATTTAAATGGTTTATCCATTTGGGCCCCTTAAACGCGAAAACCGCCTTTCGGCGGTTTCCACGGACCAAGCCGGACGTACCGTCGCAAGGCCTCATCACAACGATTACTTTAAGGGAGAACTCGGGGTTCGTCAATCTGATATCGCCAATCTGAGCGGGACCGACATATGTCAGCGCTGAAAGGTCGTTATTAGCTGACAGCAGCCGACACTCCCCTGCCCGGAAACAGCCCCCGGAACGCTCCACAGACATGCAACCCCGGCGCCGAGGGCGATCACAACCCCAGCAAGCGCCAGGCGCGCACCATTCCCGCACGAGGGCCCCGCCTGACACCCTTACCTTGGTAGCAAGCAACCCGGACACACAAAGCGACCCAGAGCATCACTACCCAAGAAAGGAAACACCATGTCCAACAACAACATCGCCTACCTACTAAAGTTCGCATCCAAGGAGGTGTACATCGACGACCTGCTGAACGGACATCTCTATATGAATGCAGCCGGCTACTATCATGGCCTGCCTGGCGAACAGGGCGATCCGCTCGAGGCGTCCATGGTCCTCCCGGCATGCATCTACGGCAATTACCGTCTGCCCATCTACTGCATGTACACGGTCCGCGAGAACGACATCGTCGACGGTTCTGTCCAAATCCCGAAGCGCATGATCCGGGAGTTCGGATGTGCAGACGGATGGATCGGCATCCTGCGGTACGACAGCTTCGCGCGCCTTATAGACAGCCACACCACCGGCGGCGAGGAGGTATACGCCCACGGCGCCATCTCCTATGGCATCCCCGGACCAAAGCGGATCGAGGAAATTTTCCAAGGCACGATCTGCAACCTACTTATCAAAACGCCCAAGTACGCTTACCAGCAGGAATATCGAATCATCGGGTCGAACCCGGTCGAGTGCCGCCTGAGGCCCGATACCAAGCACCCTGGATGCAAAATCGAAGAATATGGCCACGCAGAGCTGGATCTGGGTAGCCAACTCACAGGCTTTTCTTGGAAGACGCCCGTGTCGAGCCTCACGGAGGAACAACACAGACTCGCGCTGAAGCTTCCGCAGCACGCATAGACAACCCAACGCATGCCGCATAGCCGCCAGATGGGGAAACAGAAAGCCACCGCCCCTCCCCTCCCCAACATCCCCCAAAAAGTTCGCTGATGTAGACTGGGGTTCCCGTAAAATAAACTCAACAAAATATGTGCGGAGTGCTGGCCTGGAGCTGCCTTCGGACCCTATTGGCTGCTCACCGAGAGGCTCCGCTATGAAACGACCCCTTTACTACCTGCTCTGCGCGATCGCGTGCACGTCCATGATCGGCGCGACGATGCCCATGGCGGCCATCGCAGAAGCCATGCAGCCTCAAGAAACCGCCGAGCAGCAGGCGCAAGCCGACGCCACGAGCAGCGACACCGACAAGATCGAAGAAACCACAAGCTCAAACGCCACCGACTCAAGTGACCCCACATCAGATACGCAGGGCAACAGCGACACCCCCGTCGACGCGACCAACGCGACCGACACGCCCACCCCAGCAACCCCCAATCCCCAACCATCCCTCCGCGCCCAAGCCAACAGCACGCCCGAGGCGATCACCACAGCGGCAGAAACGGGCTATGCCCATAATGTTACCGCCAATCAAAACGGCGTCACGCTCACCCTCAGTTGGGACGATGCCGCCGCAGGCGAGCCCACCAGATTCCACCTGAGCGCCACGGGCGGCTCGGGCGCGTACAAATTTCGTATGGACGCGCCTTTCTACATGAACCCAGGCGAGGGCTATTTCGGCGAAATGGTTGCCGATACCTCCCGTGGCCAGTGGATGACGTGGACCAGCTCCGATACAGGTTGCGACTACGAGTTCACCATGACGGCCAGCGGACGCTACTACTACCGCTTCTACCTACAGGACGCACAGAGCAGCGTCTGGAGCCTTCGCGTAGCCGCCGAAGCTGAGGTCTCAGACGATGCACATCCCTCGATTGATCAGATAATCACGAACGCCGTAGCCCAGTGCAGGCAGGAGACAAACGGCTCGGAATACGACATGGCGCTGTGGCTGCACGACTGGACGCTCGACCAGCTGGAGTACGACCTCAGCCTCAACTGGTGCTCGGCCGAAAGCGGCCTCACACGCCACCAGGGCACCTGCGAGAGCTACCAGCGCATCTACTCCAAGCTCCTTAACGCAGCGGGCATCGCCAACGGCCGCATCACCGGCAACGGCCACACCTGGAACGCCGTAAAGATCGACGGCAAATGGTGTCAGATGGACCTAACCTGGGACGACACCAGCGAAAACTGGTACGGAGATCTGGACCAGCGCCATCTTTACTTCGGCCTGACCGACGAGCTGATGGCCATTGCCCACAGCGACCACGCGAAGAACTACCGAGCAGACAGCTACGCCTACCGCTCAACCGACCTAAGCAACAACTACTTCATCCGCAGCGGCAAGGCCGACGAGTGGGCGGAAGCGTACGCCGACCGCATCCAGCAGCATCTGGACGCCAGGGAGACAATCTTCTCCATCGATGCCGACAACCAGAGCTTCCCGCCCAGCATCTCGGGGATTCAGAACGGCATCGTAGCCTATGCGATGAACCAACGTAATTGGGAGACAAATAATGCCGCGATCGCCCTTGCAGCGGCCTCTCGCATCTCGACCGTTTCTAGTTCGAGCTGGGCTGCGGCGTTTGATTTCGCGGCGGAATACCCCGAAGAGCGCAAAGAGGGCTGGTCAAAGCTAGATAACGGCCTAACTTTCTACTATAAAGACGGGGAGCTGGTTCACGGCGAGCAGAAGATCGACGGGAAGTGGTACTACTTCGCCGACGGCACCGGCGAGATGGCGACGGGCTTCACGACGCTGCCCTACGGCAAGAAGGTCTACTACGGCGGGGACGGGGCCATGCGCTACGGCGAGCAGAAGATCGACGGGAAGTGGTACTACTTCGCCGACGGCACCGGCGAGATGGCGACGGGCTTCACGACGCTGCCCTACGGCAAGAAGGTCTACTACGGCGGGGACGGGGCCATGCGCTACGGCGAGCAGAAGATCGACGGGAAGTGGTACTACTTCGCCGACGGCACCGGCGAGATGGCGACGGGCTTCACGACGCTGCCCTACGGCAAGAAGGTCTACTACGGCGGGGACGGGGCCATGCGCTACGGCGAGCAGAAGATCGACGGGATAGCACATTATTTTGACCTTGAAACAGGAGAGATGCTCTACTAGGCGGTTAACCGCTGGCGTGCTTAAACCAACATTTTCGACACACCTGCGGCATTAACTAACCATTAGGTAAGTATGGCGATGGCTGTTCTTTACAGCCATCGCCATACTTTAATCTAAACGGTTGATTTTGCTGATGCCAACGCCAATAAGCTTTTTTCGGGTTCTTCCCCCTGCGCGCGTGAACAGCTGCCTCTCGGCATCAATCGCAACCTTATCGCCAGGCTGAAGACCGTAAAGCTGCTCAGGTGGAATATCTCCAATCGGAAGAACGGTTTCTGTTGATAACCCCTCGCCATCATCCTCCCTAATTCGAAGATGATCTTTTTCGGATGTAGTAACAGTTAATAAAACACCCTCTATATGAACCTGTTCAACATTAACTTGAGCATCCTGAATTACAGAAGCAGCGAATTTAGCAAATGAGTGACTTACGCTGACTTTTTTCCGCTCCTTAGAGGGGTCTCGCCATTCAAAATCAATGTCAATTTGGCTTCTGTCCACAGTCTCACATAGAGATTGAACGTTTGAAGCAACTCGGGGCCCCAATTCAGCAAGATGTTCGACGAAGGCATCTTGATTCGGGGTTTCACAAGATAAATCTGCCAGTAGGTTTGAAAACTCTTCAAAAGCACAGTCAGCCAAAGTTTTCGCACCGATGGTAGTTTCAATGTCGAATAAAGCCGGTTCACCTTCCGGGCGGAAATCCTCAACTCTGGGCATAGAGGGCGCTACTTCCAGGACCACGGATCCTGGAAGCGGAGATGCAACTAAAGCAAGCTCAGTTCTTTTTGCAATTTTAGAGGGAATGGTGCCGCCCAGCGCCCTAAATCCTTCAATAGAAGCGCCTACGGCCTCGAATGTCGACTGCAGCTGCGTCATAAAGTCTCCCACGCTGCGCAGGGGCGCGCTATGCCCGATGACGGAAGGTCCGGTGATATGAATTAACGCGGAGGATTCACTCGAATGTTGTAAATAGGATTGATCAATAAAGGCACGCAAACTGGAAACAGAGAAATCATTCAGATCATCGGGAAGATCATAGCTCTCATTCTTGCTGAAACCGAGACTCTCTAGCAGGGAATCGGAACTAATCGTCGTAGCCATCTATCATCACCTCCAAATATCCAGCAGCTGGATATAACCACCGCTTGTCGTCATCCTCGAAACGAGTTTTAGACCAGAACTGATCCCAGTACCCACGCCACGGAGTGTAGCCTCTACTGGCATCATTTTCGAATTCCGTCGGTGGAACAACCATCATATAACTATCAACGTAGCTGTTGAGCCTGCGATCGTGGCCGTACCTCCCGGATAAAAGATTAAGAAGAAAAGCCCCTCTATTATCAACGGATTTGATGCACTCCTCTTTAAAGAAGAATACAACGTCAATGTCGTGAGGATTCTCTTCGCTGGTGATAAAGCTGCCGCCAATCCATAACTCTGCGATACTACCGACCGTCCCTCTTACCAAGTTGACGACAGTTAGTAAGCCCTCCCATATAGCGGAGCGGTTTTCATCGTCATCAGGTACATACCTTTCTCTTATGTCATCGAACGAGCAGGAGTACCTACCAAGAGGCAGCACCCTTCTTTTGGCCCCAATGTCCACCAGCTCAGGAATCAATCAGACACCTCATTCCAAATCAACTATGCAAGCACGTCAGCGATCAGAGCGCTCGCGTGGCCGTCGCCGTAGGGGTTGCTCGCGCGGCTCATCTCCGCGTACTCCGCCTCATCAGAGAGCAACCGGCTGAACTCGCGGTAGATGACGTCCTCGTCGGTGCCCACGAGCTTGAGCGTGCCGGTCGCCACGCCCTCGGGGCGCTCGGTGGTATCGCGCATGACGAGCACGGGCTTGCCCAGGCTCGGCGCCTCCTCCTGGATTCCGCCCGAGTCCGTGAGGATCAGGTGGCTCGCCGCCAGGAAGTTGTGGAAGTCGAGCACCTCCAGCGGGTCGATGATGTGCAGCCGGTCGAAGCCGTCGAGCTCCTCGTGGGCGGCCCTGCGCACCACGGGGTTCATGTGGATCGGGTAGATGGCCTTGGTGTCGGGGTGCTCCTCCATCACGCGGCGGATTGCCCGGAACATGCGGTGCATCGGCTCGCCCAGGTTCTCGCGGCGGTGCGCCGTGATGAGGATGAGGCGGCTCCCGGCGGCCCAGTCGAGCTCGGGGTGGGAGTAGCCCTCGCGCACCGTCGTGCGCAGCGCGTCGATGCCGGTGTTGCCTGTGACCCAGATGCGACCCTCGGGCTTGCCCTCGTCCAGCAGGTTCTTCTTGCTGGCCTCCGTCGGCGCGAAGTACCAATGAGTGACCAGGTCAACCGCCTGCCGGTTGAACTCCTCCGGCCAGGGGCTGTAGAGGTCGTGCGTGCGCAGGCCGGCCTCGACGTGACCCACGGGAATCTGCAGATAGAAGCACGCCAGCGCAGCTGCGAACGAGGTCGTCGTGTCTCCGTGCACGAGCACCGCATCGGGCCGCTCGGCCTCGAGCACGGGTTTCAGCTTGAGCAGTACGTCGCATGTCACGTCGAAGAGCGTCTGGCCCGGCTTCATGATGGCGAGGTCGTGGTCGGGCCTCACATCAAAGACCTGCAAAACCTGGTCCAACATCTCACGGTGTTGGCCGGTTACGCACACAACGGGTTCAAACTCATCGGTCCTGCTCTTGAGTTCGTTCACGAGCGGGCACATCTTGATAGCCTCGGGACGCGTCCCAAATACAAGCATCACTTTACTGCTCACCTGAAGCACCTCGTCTTCCCTTACTTTTATTAGTTAATTGGACAATGAGAGTCATTACGAGTTTTTCTCGAGTTATGCGAAGCACGGCTAGAAAAACAATTGCATACGTACAACCAGTAAATATGAATTCTAGAATTGCATTACACGAAGACGCCGACACTAGGACAACCGCACCAGCAATGCATGCTGCAACAGCGGCGATAGTGATTTTGGGGTAATCCGTTAACCTAAACGCCGGGGCGAGTCGAGATCGCGCCGAATGAATCGTTATGACGAAAACTCCCAGCTGCCCCAGAGACACGGCGAGGCCAGGCCCAGTGATGCCGAGAAAAGGAACGAGCGCCAAAGCAGCCACGACGGTTATGAAAAGCCCCACGAAATTCGCCAAGGCGAATGTCTTCTCATTCTTGTCAATCAAAAGAACTTGGGAAACCACACCGGTTCCGGCGGCAAATAATATCGCTGGCGCTAGCGCAACGAGGGGGGCCACTGCTCCAGAATAAGCCTCTCCGCCCAAAATTCCCACCATCGAGGACGCGCAAAGAACTGACCCGCCAAGAGCGAACAGGCCGATAATTAGCGCGAAGTCGAGGCCGAATGCAAGAAGCTCCTCGTAACGCCCTTCCTCGCCATGAGTCCTATAAGAGGTAAGCCTGGGAAGGAGGACCGAGCCAACAGATTCAACTGCCGCAACAACCATGTTCTCGATCTTGGATGCTATCTGATAAACGCCTACCATCTCCGTGGTTCCCAAAAAACCGAGAACGACAACGTCGGATTTACTCGCCATTCCCTTGCTCGTGTTCATTACCAGGTAGGTCACCATGGGTTTAACTTGGGAGAGAGGTCGTATGTTCTTGGCCTCCCCAAGGTCTATCAGTTTCCTCATCCTCAGCAGATTGATTAGGCAAGAAGCCCCTTGACTTGCAACGGTTATGATTGCATATGTTAGATAATCGCTCGCATCCCTAACAAAAATAAAGATGCACACCGTGCCGATGGTCCTCACAATGAGCGCTCTGACGGTTATATAGTCGTACTGCTCGATTGACTGGAAGAACCATTCAAGACTGAAGGCGGTTGTCCAGACGCTCGTCACCATGAAAACATAGAGCGCCCTCGCATCGCCGAATCTCGGAAGGAGGAGAACAAGGAAGAGATAGAGAATCGACATCAGAAAAGACGATCCTACAAGAACAGCGATTATTTCCAGCGAGACGCGTGAAAAACCGACTTTGTCATCGCGTACCCTAGAGCACGCGACCACTCCGTAGCTTGCAACCCCCATCGAGGCGACTGCTGAAAAGTAGTAGACGAAACTCTGAGCAAAGGAGACCAGGCCATTACCATACTCCAAGAGCACTCTAGATATGTACGGGACCGTGATTAGGGGAAAGATGAAGGACGAAGTCATAACGATGGCATTCATTGCCACGTTGTAGGCAACACTGTGCGACTTCTGAACCGGCTCTGTTTGTTGGCTCATACATCTCCTCAGAACAGATATGTGCCAAAGGGATTAATGTTGTCCCAGGCAAATAGCGAATAGGGCACGTGCCATAAAACCAATGCGAGGATGAGGGGAACCTGCAATTTGGGATTGCGCTTGACCAAGTAGGGTATGACCGCAATTAGCGTGAGCAGCACAAAGAAGGCCATTCTGTCCATGGGCCATACTGCAAAAGAGACCACGTTTGGAATAAGCGCGAATTCGCAAGCCACCATGATGCTGTCCATGCGAGTGTCCCTATTCTCATCGCTCGTCGTCTCACGCAGGTAAAGCATCAGCGTCGCGCATGTAAGGGTCAGGTAGATGAAGGAGACGATCCACATGTACTTGCGGTCAAGGTCGCCAGACAATTTATCAAGAGTGGTCACATACCTGGAAAGGAAGGGAAATACCCCAGCGAGCAAATTGAATACGCCCACATACAAAACCAGCCCGACCGCGCCTAAAGCAAGACATGTGAGCAGCAATTTTCCAGACGGCTTTCTTCCTCCCGCCAGTATCGCAATAGCGATAGCGACAACCGAGGAGGAGTGGAATACGATCGCAAGGGCTGAAAGGATTATGAACGCGAGCCACTTACGGCTGAGACGAGCCTCAAAAGCCCAGAGGAAGCACACAGCGGCCAGGGTATGTCGTAGGACGTTGATGGAACTCCCGAAAAACCCCAAAAAGAGATATGCGACAAAGGCCCAAGGTGCGGCCTCTGTCTTTTTCCTGAAGTAGACGACCATGGCGGGATAGGTTAAAAGAGAAGTCACCCAGAAGACGGCATGCGGCTCGTTAAACAGCGGAAATCGCGAGATAACAGCCATGAGATACCAGAATCCACTATCCAAGCCATACCAAGAATAGATGGTATCGAAATAACCGGACGATGCCAGGATGTTGCTGAAGGTATTGTAATATTGCTTCCAATCAGCTCCGACATCATACCGCGCCCCGGTAACGACAACTAAGAATACCATCAGAGCAATGTCGCACACCTGAATGTTCTTCGTGGGCTTGCTGAGCAAGAAGTAAAAGGCGAACGCAACAAGATAAGCCACGGTAGTGACCCCGCAGTTTGCAATAAGCTGCTCGAACATCTAGGCCACGCCTCCCCAAATGGAAAGGATGCTGGAATGAGCCTCGCCAGCCTGTAGCGCGGCGTAGGTTGCCTCAAGCCGCGGAGAGCACCACTCGACATTAAAGGGGCAAGAATTGATTTGATCCACGGTGGGGACTTTTCGTTTGAAGTCGCCAGACAATATACACTCCGTCCAAATGTCAGGCCCCCGATCGATTGGCAGAAAGACACCGTTGGCGAAAAGGTCGGAAGCTCTCGTTATCTCATCGGAGGCGATAAAGCTCAGGCCTTCCGCCTGGGCCTCGCACAACGCGAGGCTCAGGCCTTCATTGAGGCTCGGGAAAAGAAAGAGGTCGCCGGCCGCATAGTAGTCAGAGACTTTATCGACGTAACCACAGAATTTTACAGAACCCCGGACACCGAGAAGCTCCGCCTCGCGAACAAGCCATTCGTCATTTTCCTCATCGGGGCCTAGCAGGAGCAGTTTGGCGTCAGGATTTGCGTCGAGAACTCCCCGAAAAACTCGAAGAAGAAAACGATGGTTCTTCTGAGGAATGGGGAGCCCGGAGTGGATCAGCGTGAGTGCATCGCCGAGCCCGAGAGCGTCCCTAATGGCCGCACGCCTCTCGGGTGAGAAACAAAAACTCGAGAACGAGATGGGGTTTGGCAGGAAGAGAGAGTTCTTTGGATTGCGTCCATACAAAAACTCGATTGCCTCCGGCGAACAGCCCCAGCATTCATCCACGTAACGTTTTATAAGCCTCCTGAACACAGCGTGATAAGCATCTTTCAGACGGGATGTCGAGGGGAAGACGTTATGGGAGTGCGAGATCACAATCGGATAACCGACCTCACGGGCAATCTTGGCAGGAAGCAGGTTGTGCCAGTTTCTATGGACATGGAAGATGTTCGCCCCGGTCACCTTCCTCGCGGCAGTCAAGGCCGCCCTCAGCTCGCCCGTGGAGCCGATGCCGTCGGCTATGACTCTGCCGCCGACGGCATCGACGCGCTTGCGAGCCTCCTCATCGACGGTCGCTATTGAAATGAAGTTGAACGAGATATCCTCGCATGCAGAGGCATAAGAGAAGAGAACGCTCGCCACGCCACCCCTAAGCAGGTCTACGCAATGAACGGTCTGTATCATGATCTTTGCACGCCAATCTCAGTCTCCATACGTCCATAAAGCTCTTGAAGCCGTGAGGCCATAATGTCCCAGGAATGCTCGGTTTCGTAAAGCACCCTTTGGCGTCTGGAAATCTTGCCATCGGCATTCTTGGCTGCAAGGTCAACGACTGCGGCATGGAGCTCTGCCTCATCAAAGTCGGCGGAGAGCACAGCACCCACGCCCTCGGCAGCCACCCAGTCACCCACCGAGGTCCCCTCCACAGTGATAATGGGGGTACCGAGCATGAGCGACTCATAGTATTTGTTAGGCGCAGCGAGTTTGTTATTGGGGATGCGAGGGTCATAAAGCCCGAACATCACGTCTGCTTCGGACTCGATTTCGAGAGTCTCCCGATAAGGAGTTTTTCCAGCAAAAACAATACGACTGCAGGAATCCGAATACGAACGAACCTTGTCCTCGAGAGGACCGAACCCGCCTATGGTAAGCTGAAGGTCATCATGCTCTTTAACCGCAGACAAGACCCTCTCGATGTACCTATCCGAAGTCAGCAGTCCCACATACGCAGTCTTAAGGCGCAGACCAAGATTTCCGCCCCCATCCCGCGAAGGCCCCTCTGCGTTAAAGTCAGACTCTGGTGTATTTTCGATGACAAGCACTTCTTTGGGGTTGGAGCCAGTTAGCTGTACCCGCCGTTGGTCAGTGCATATCAGTGTCGCATAGGCTCCTTCAACGACTTTGAATTCAGTTCTTCTGACAAGCCCAACGAGCTTTGACGGCATAATCCTGCTTTCGGCATAGAAATCGAATATGTCGTATACGTACGGTTTTCCGGTTTTCTTAGCCGCCAAATAAGCGACAAAGCCAGTATCAAGGTCGCATGCGTGAACACAATCGTAGCTAGCCGAGTTACGAATGAGCCACCTATAAATCAGCCTATTGAACTTTATGAGACGCGGGGCATTTTTCAAGCCAGATCCAAAGACGCTCCTAACACCAAATAGCGTCTTTGGCACTAACGCCCCGTTCAATTCATTGGTCGTATCGACACCAGGATGATCCGAGTCTCTGTCCCAGCCTATAAGCTGGCAGTTATGGCCGCGCCTCAAGAGCGCCTTCACTTCTTTCTCAACTCTAGGATCAGGATTTATTGCATTTGCCCTTAGAAAGACTATATTCATTGTCTTGCTCAACTCTCGACTAATAGTTAACTATCAGATGACTACCAAGCATCTATCTGTGGGGAGCTCGACCGCACTATAGAGTGAGGGGAAATCACTCCCCCAATCAAAAATCCAGCCCCAACAACATGATCCCCTATGTTCGCGTCCCTTGAAAATAACGACATTGCTTCCAATACTTTCTAAGAATCATCCCTGGTTCAACGAAACGCTTTCATAGAAATCAAGGAGCTTGACGGCGTTGTAGTTAATATCAAACTCGGTTAGTTTGCTTTCCTCATTTTCATTGATGCAAAGCTCACGCATGGAAATAAGGTGCTTCGCCCACTCGTCGCAGCCAGACGAAAGAGTTTCAAACTCCATGAGCGGTGTGACAGCCGCCTCCCTTGTTACCTCCGTCGATGAAAGAATCGGTGTGCCGGCTGCTTGGGATTCAATCGATACAACAGGCAGCCCCTCGTAAAGCGAGGGCAGGCAAAAGACGTCGAAGGCCTGATAAAGCCTAGAGGTATCCGCGCGCAAGCCAAGAAATCGAACAGACTCAGCTATGCCCAAGGAGGAAGCTTCCTCTCTGACCTTTTCGATCAGAGGACCATCGCCAACTAGGATCAGCACAGAATCTGGTTCGTATGCCAAGACTTTTGCAAACACATTTAAAAGAAAAGCGTGATTCTTCTGGATAGCGAACCTGCCTATATGGCCAACGACAAATTGGTCGTTCCCTAGCCCAAGCTCACTGCGCACTTCGGTACGAATCTTCCTGTTTGACAAAAAGGATTGAATGTCTATAGCATTTGGAAGAACCGTAAATGACTTCCCCTTACCGAAAAGCCAATTACCAGCATGCGTCGAACAAGCCATAAGATGGGTTGGATAGCGATTTGCCTGGGTCTTGAGAACGGCCTTGACGATGTTCTTGGCATGCTCGCCCTTCCCGGATGTCGAGTGGCTGTGGGCTATGCGCACGGGAACTTCGGCCCGTTTTGCGGCTCGTAGAGGAAAACAAGAGAGGGCATTCATGTGAGCATGGACGATGTGCCAGCCCCCCTCACGAAAAATATGCTCCAATCCCGATGAGTACGCAATTGGATTTGAGCGTGAGGAAGTCATATAGACTCTTCCACCTAAGGAACCGATCTCTTCGCGCGGAATCATCGTAGAGTCCTCGCCTACGAGGAAGTCAAACTGAACTCGCGAACGATCAATATGACGGTAGTAATTCATAACAACCTGCTCGATGCCGCCACCATTCATAACACCGAGGACTTGAGCGACACGGATGGGTTTAGTCAAACCAATCACCGCCCCGTCTTATTTTTGCCAAACATCACGCCGAAGGTTGCGAAGAACACGCCGAAGTCGTGGCCGAGAGAGGCACTCCTCGCATAGTCGAGCTCCAAGCGCTGCCGCTCGCCGTTCTCGAAAGTGGCCTCATTGCGGGGCCCGGACTGCCAGGCACCGGTAATGCCCAGGGGCACGGCGAGGAGCTGGCGCTGCTGCTCCGGTGTGTAGTTGTCGAGCTCCTCGTAGGTGACGGCCCTAGGCCCGATGACGGAGAGCTGACCGAGCAGCACGTTGATGAACTGGGGAATCTCGTCGAGACTTGTCTTACGCAGGACGCGGCCGAGCTTCGTGATGCGCGGGTCGTCGGTGACCTTGCGCTCGCGGTGCCACTCCTCGATCTGCGCCGGCGTGAGGTACTTCTCCACGTCGTTGGCGTCCGCCACCATAGAGCGGAACTTCAGCACGTGGATTGGCCGACCAAAGCGACCCGCACGCTCGTGCGCGTAGATGGGAGCGCCTTTGGTGTCCGCCGCGATGAAGGCGCAGAGCACCGCGCCAGGGATAAGCCCCACAGCACAGACGAACGCGCTGAACGCGATGTCGAACGTGCGCTTGACGAATCGGTAGCCGAGAGGGCGCGAGTCGAGCGCGCGGGACTCTGCGGCGAACTCGGGCGAGCCCGGAAGGCTCACCGGCTCCGCGACCGCCGCAGCACCGGCGCCCACAGCCACCCCCACGGGCGCATTGCTCTCTGTTACTTCTTTAGCAGCCACAGTCATTCTTACGTCCCTGTCTCCCAGGGACCCCCCCCGAATTGGTAAATTCAAAAATGCGAACAAACAGCTGGTGCAACGTCTCGCTTACGTTTTGCTGGGAACGTCCAGTGCAAGCAGCTCCCTAAATGCGGAGTCGCCTTCGCCCACGTCTACCAGGCACCAGCGTTTATGACGGTCGATCTTTTTAACGCGGCCCTCTTGCCCCACCAAGGGACCCTGCTCTATGTGCAACACGCCGTCTTCTATGCGCGCAACGCTGTTGCGCACCACGCCGTCGTCGTCCAGCACGCTGCGGTACCAGTCCTGCGCATCGTCCGGCATGGGCATGTACGCCCGCTCCCTGCTACCGGCGATGCGACAGCCAAAGCTCAACTGGGCCAGGGCCCTATCGAGCGCAGCGGCATCGTCCGTGGCGACGAAGAAATATTCCTTGTACATGGGTTTGGTTTGGAGCGACCAGGCGCCGTCCCGCTTAAACCAGAACTCCTTTTGCATTACAAAAGCGTCCTGCATCAGATCGTGCGGGATAATGCGGCGGACCTTTTCGCAGGTCTCGCGCTCTTTTCCTTGGGGGGTATGAACCAGATACCAGCGGACGCGGCCATGCTGGCTGTTGGTGGTGACGCCGTTAAATGCGCCCGGCAGCTGCTCTTGGCGCCGTGCCGTCTGTTCCATGTCTTCGCCCCCTCTTTTTGCTTTGCGATGCACGCAAATGCAGGGGCGTTTAGAACAGGCTTCTCGCTCGCAGCTAGGCGCAGTCGCAAAAGTACAGGTTTTTGTATCTTTCGACATAGACAATTATACGAGCAATTAATCAACGATTGCCCAGATTACGCAAAATGTCCTGCCGGTAGATACATCTCCATAGCCCTCTACAAAAACCTGTACCTTTTTGTGCAACAAAAAAAGCCGCTCAACCAGCGGCTTTTCTTATTTCGGCATGAAAAAGGCGACCGCCCTATGTGGACGGTCGCCTTTGTTAATTGTTGTGAAGTTTGCCTTAGGCGCGAGTCTTAATCTCCTCGAGCACCTTCGCAACAAACTCGTCAACACCCATCTGAACGGTCTCGTTAGAGCGATCGCGGACAGAGATGTTGCCGGCCTCGACCTCCTTCTCGCCCAGGATGAGCATGTAAGGCACGCGGTCGATGCTGCGGGCCTCGCGGATCTTGTAGCCGATCTTCTCGTCGCGGTCGTCGCAGACCACGCGAATGCCGGCATCCTCCAGCTTGGCGCACACCTCGTGGGCATAATCGCGGCTCTTCTCGGAAACCGGAAGTGCCTTGACCTGCACGGGAGCCAGCCAGGTGGGGAACTTGCCCGCAAAGTGCTCAATCAGAATACCGATGAAGCGCTCGATGGAGCCAAAGCACACGCGATGCAGCATGATGGGACGCTTCTTGGTACCGTCGGCGTCAACGTACTCCAGGTCAAAGTTGAGCGGCATCTGGAAGTCGAGCTGGACGGTACCGCACTGCCAGGTACGGCCGAGCGAGTCCTCCAGGTGGAAGTCGATCTTGGGGCCGTAGAAGGCGCCGTCGCCCTCGTTGACCTCGTAGTCCATGCCCAGCTTCTCCAGAGCGGTGCGCAGGCCCTCCTCGGCGCGCGCCCAGTCCTCGTCGGAGCCCATGGAGTCCTCGGGGCGGGTGGAAAGCTCAACGTGGTACTTAAAGCCAAACTTCTGGTACACGGAGTCGATCAGGTTGACCACACCCACGATCTCGTCGGTCAGCTGGTCGGGACGCACAAACAGGTGGGCGTCGTCCTGGTTAAAGCAGCGCACGCGGAACAGGCCGTGCAGGGCGCCGCGCAGCTCGTGACGGTGCACCAGGCCAATCTCGCCGGCGCGAATGGGCAGCTCGCGGTAAGAGTGCGGCTTGGAGGCATACACCAGCACGCCGCCCGGGCAGTTCATGGGCTTAATGCAGTACTCTTCGTCGTCGATAACGGTGGAGTACATGTTGTCCTTGTAGTGGTCCCAGTGGCCCGAGGTCTTCCACAGCTGCTTGTTCATGATGAGCGGCGTGGAGATCTCCACGTAGCCGGCCTTGTGGTGGATCTCGCGCCAGTAGTCCAGCAGCGTGTTCTTAAGGATCATGCCGTTGGGCAGGAAGAACGGGAAGCCGGGGGCCTCGTCGCGCATCATAAAGAGGTCCATCTCGCGGCCGATCTTGCGGTGGTCGCGCTTCTTGGCCTCCTCCAGCATGTGCATGTGCTCGTCGAGTTCTTCCTTGGTGGCAAAGGCGACGCCGTTGATGCGGGTGAGCATCTTGTTGTCCTTGTCGCCCTTCCAGTAGGCGCCCGAGACGCCGGTGAGCTTAAAGGCCTTGAGGGCCTTGGTGTAGCAGATGTGGGGGCCGACGCACATGTCGATGTAGTCGCCCTGCTGGTAGAAGGTGATGCGGGCGTCGTCGTCCAGGTCGCCGATGTGCTCGACCTTGTACTTCTCGCCGCGCTCCTCCATAAGGGCGATGGCCTCGGCGCGAGGCTTCTCGTACACGGTGAACTTGAGGTTCTCCTTAACGATCTTCTTCATCTCGGCCTCGATCGCGGGGAAGTCGTCCTCGCTGATCTTGACGCCCTCGGGCAGGTCGACGTCGTAGTAGAAGCCGTTGTCGGTCGCGGGGCCGTAGGCAAAGTCGGCCTCGGGATAGAGGCGCTTGATGGCCTGCGCCATGATGTGCGCGGCGGAGTGGCGGATGACGTGTGTGACCTCGTCCTGCGGGAGCTCGGCCACCGAACCGTCATTGTAGAGTGCCTTCATAAGTATGTTTTCTCCTCTCGGATGCCTGATGCAAGTGCGTGCGATGCGCTCGGCGTTTTAACTTGCATCATTATAGGCAGGTTGCCTTGGTATACAAGCGCCCGCCGCACCTTAATGGCACGGCGGGCGATTTTCTACGCATGCTTCATCGTGTGGGGCGGCGCGGGGCGCGTGGCGGCCGTGGGGTGCGCGGAGCCCGTGGCTTGCGGCCGGCCCGGCGATGGATGCGTTACTGGATGCGAGTTCGGCAGTAGGGGCAGACCTTCCAGTGCGCATCGAGCGGGCGATGGCAGCTGGGGCAGACGTTGCGAACCTGGGTGTCGCACACCGGGCAGACCACAAAGTCCTTCTCGATGGGCGCGCCGCACTGCGGGCAGGTGCCGTACTGGGCAAGCTGGCGCTCGCGCAGGGCCATGTCCAGCTCCTGCTCCTCGCGGTCGGACGCGTAGGAGTGCGGGCGCAAGACCAGGTAGGCGATGAGGCCTACAAACGGGATGAGAGCGATGATGCCCCATGCCACGTAGGCGCTGGCGCCGCGGCGGCGAGCGTCGATGAACACATAGACGACCGACAGCACATACAGGGCGATGATAAAGCCAACGAAGGCATAGACGACGCCCATAAGCTGCGGCGACATGAGCTCGGAGATGTACTTGGACATTACGGATACCTTTCGGAATATTAACGGTCCGGTCAAGTTTACCACGGGGTTTGTTTATATGGGACCACGGCTAGGGGCGGGGCCGGCGCGGACACAAACATCTCAATCTGTAACAGGTGGGAGCGGAATCCGGGTCTAGGTGTTACAGAACGAAACACAGGGGTCCATCCCCGACTTCAATCTCGATCAGTAACATCTAGGGTCCCAAAACCCCTCTTACTGTTACAGATCGAGACATTCAAAATCCGCCGGAAGGTTTGTCTTGATCTGTAACATCTAGAACCCAAATCATCAGCTAACTGTTACAGATTGAGACAAAGGAAACCGTCCGAACCGAATGTCTCAATCTGTAACAGTTACTCGGCAAAAACAGTCCCAGATGTTACAGAACGAGACAAACCTCTGACGCCAGGGGCGGCAGACGAGGTTATCGACGTTACTGAGTCTCCCCTCGTCTGCCGTTGGCGGGTGTTGCGGGGCTGTTCGCCGCATTGCCGCCGCACTGAGGGTGTGCAGACCGTAGGATAGTCTTATTGACAGCCTGTCAACTCGTCTGGGAGGCACTGTGACAGAAACGTTTGATATCGCGATTGTCGGCGCGGGCATCACCGGATGCGCCATCGCGCGGCAGCTCGCGCGCTATGACCTGTCCATTTGCGTAGTCGAGGCGGCCAACGATGTCGCCCTAGGCGCATCGAAGGCCAACGGCGGCCTGGTGCACGCTGGCTACGATCCGGCGCCGGGCACGGTTAAGGCCCAGGTCAACGCTCGTGGTTGTGAGTTGTACGGTACGTGGGCGCAGGAGCTGGGCTTTCTGTTCTGCCGCACCGGGTCGATGGTGCTGGGCTTTAACGACGAGGACCGCGCGCACCTGGAGAAGCTGCGCCAGAATGGCCTTGCCAACGGCGTGCCCGAGCTGTCGATCATCGGACCCGACCGCATCCACGAATTAGAGCCGCGCGCCAGTGCCGATGCAACGTGCGCGTTGTGGTGCCCCTCCACTGGCTTTGTCGACCCGTTTGAGGTTGCCATCGCCGCGCTGGAGAACGCCGTGGCCAACGGGGTGACGTTTATGCGCTCCGCGCCGGTGGAGGCGATTGAGGTTGCTGGCTCGGGCGACGACGCGCGCTTTACGTTGGAGACCCCCGCTGGCAACGTGCGCTGCCGCTACTTGATCAACGCCGCGGGCAACGGCGCCGCCGACATCTCGCATATGGCGGGCGCCGAGGAATTCCAGATGGTCTGGCGTCAGGGCAACATCGTGGTGCTGGACAAGGAGCCGCGCACGCTCATGCCGCTCTACCCCGTGCCGACACCAGTGTCGAAGGGCGTTATCGTGACGGGCACCGTGCATGGCAACACCGTGATTACCGCGACGGCCGCCGTGCGCGAGCCGGGCGACACGCAGACCTATGCGGGCGATGTGAACGCGCTGCTGACGGGAGCGCGCAAGCTGATTCCCGATCTGGATACGCGCCGCGTGGTGCGCGCATTTGCCGGCGGGCGTCCGGTCATTCAGGGAACGAACGACTTCTTTATTGGACAGTCGGCCGTGGTGCCGGGGCTTTTCCAGGCGGCGGGCATTCAGTCGCCGGGTGTGGCAAGCGCGCCGGCCATTGCCGAGCGCATGGAGCACGTGATGAGCAAGGCGGGCGTGGAGCTGCACGAGCGGGCAGACTGGAACCCAATTCGCCGCGCACCGGACGACTTTGACCGCGCACCGCTGGCGCGCAAGGAGGAGCTCATCGAGTCCGATCCCACGTGGGGACAGATTGTCTGCCGCTGCGAGACGGTGCCCGAGACCGAGATTGTGGCCGCGATCCGACGCCAGCCGGGCGCAGTTTCGGTCGAGGGTGTCAAGCGCCGCTGCCGCGCCGGCATGGGTCGGTGCCAGAGCGGTTTTTGCCAGAGCCGTGTGGTGGCGATTCTTGCCCGAGAGCTGGACTGCGACCCCAGCGAGGTATTACTGGAGGACGCCGGCTCCTGGCTGGTCGAGGGACCTTTGAAGGGGGTGCGCTAGGATGGCGACGTTTGATATGCGCGACGAACGCACAGGGGCAGAAGCCGTAGCGGCAGTGCAGACGCAAGCGTTCGACGTGGTCGTTATCGGTGGCGGACCTGCCGGTATGGCGGCCGCGCTAGCCGCGCATAAGGCAGGCGCACGCGTGGCCATCGTGGAACGCGAGCAGCGTCTGGGCGGCATCCTGCGCCAGTGCATCCACCCCGGCTTTGGGCTTTCGCACTTTAAGCAGGAGCTCACCGGTCCCGAGTACGCGCAGCGCTTTATCGACCAGGTGTACGCAACCGACATTGCGCTGTTCCTGAACAGCATGGTGATTGGGATTGATTCGGGCGAGCCGACGGGAGCCACCGCGGTCCATGCCGTCACGCTCATGAGCCCTGCCGGCATGCTACAGCTCACCGGGCGAGCGGTCGTCCTTGCCATGGGCTGCCGCGAGCGCACGCGAAGCGAGATCAAGATCCCTGGCAGCCGCCCTGCCGGCGTCTTTACGGCGGGCCTGGCGCAGCGATACATCAATATCGAAAACCTCAAGCCCGGCTCGCGCGCCGTCATTTTGGGTTCGGGCGATATCGGGCTGATCATGGCACGTCGCTGCACGCTCGAGGGGATTTCGGTCGAGGGCGTATACGAGCTCATGCCGTACGCCAACGGGCTGCGCCGCAATGTGAAGAACTGTCTGGACGACTTTGGCATTCCGCTGCATCTGTCCACCACGGTGACGCGCGTGATCGGGCACGACCGCGTGGAAGCCGTCGAGGTGAGTCAAGTCAACGAGCGCCTGGCGCCCATTCCGGGGACCGAGCGCGTTGTTCCGTGCGACACGTTACTGCTTTCGGTGGGCCTGATTCCCGAGAACGAGCTTTCGGTTGCCGCGGGCGTGGAGCTGGACCCACGCACACGCGGCGCCGTGGTGGACCAGAGCCTGCAGACGGGCGTGCCGGGCATCTTTGCGTGCGGCAACGTGCTGCACGTGCACGACCTGGCCGACAACGTGACAACCGAGTCCGAGCGCGCCGGTGCGGCTGCGGCGGCGCGGGCGTTGGGGAACGGCACGGAAGTTGAGGCGAGTGCTGCGAGCACGGACTGCGAGCTCACGGTCTCCCCTGCCGGCATTGCGGGATACGCACTGCCGGGACGCATTACGGCTGTGGCGCTCACCAAGCTCAACTTCCGCGTACGCCGACCGGTCGATACCGCCCGCGTGCGTATTCTGGCAGGCGACGAGGAACTGCTTGCAGGCAAGGTCCGCGCGTTTAAGCCGAGCGTTATGGAGAGTTTCCCACTACCGGCGAAAGTCATCCAGCAAGCGCTCGACCTGGGCGCCAACGAGATAGTCCTGTCCGTCGATCCCGTCGAGGAGGCATAGACTATGAGCGATAACGTGGTCGAAACGCTGCAGTTCAACTGCACGACCTGCCCATCCGAATGCCTTCTGACCGTAAAGGTGGAGCGCGACGCCAATGGCGCCGTGGTGGAAGTGCGCTCCGTAACCGGCAACAACTGCCCGCGCGGCGATAAGTTCGCACATCAGGAGCTCACCTGCCCCATGCGCGTGCTCACGACGACCGTGGCCGTCTCCGGCGGCGACGAAGCCTTGCTCCCCGTGCGCACATCCGAAGCCATCCCGCTAGAACTCCACGCCCAAGCCATGAATCTCATCCGAGGCCTAGTCGTCAACGCCCCCATCCGCATGGGAGACGTCGTGCTGGAGAACCTCCTAGACACCAACATCAACCTAATCGCCAGCATGGACATCGAGTAGCTAATTTGGGACGGGGCTCTTTTAGCTACCCCGCCATCCACCCCGCCCCTCCTCAATTGCGGTGAAATAGTTCCTGATTTCCGCCAAAACCCCGGCATCCAGGAACTATTCCACCGCAACTATCCTTGGAATCGGAATTTAGATTGTGCCTACTTTAGTGCCATTTCAAAACTATGCCGGATTACGGGGCTAATTCGGAGACCCCCATCCATACAGACATTTTTCGATATTTGATAAGCCGTCTACCTGCGGTTTTAATCTCGCGATTTTTCCCATGGTCAAGTAATACAGGTCCAGCCCCGTAATCCACCATACTTTTGAAACCAGCCCATTTGGAATGGGCCTCTTTTGACATCTTTTACTGCTTGATAGGCTGGTCATGCCAAGGAGTGTCCCGAAGTGCCGGCATAAAAGGAACGTCCCTATGTGCCGGGCTTGGGATACCATGGTGGCAGTCTAGCGAAAGGATGTTTCATGGCACATGTCGATGACCAGCGTGTGGCGCGCGTGCTCGATGCGCTCGAGGCTCAGCACCCCGGCGCGCAGCTGCTCGTAAACGACCCGTGGTCGATTTACTATCTGACCGGTTTTTATGCCGATATGTTCGAGCGTTTTTGTGGCGTGCTGCTCGCGCGCAATACCGAGCCAGTGATCCTAGTCAACGCGCTGCATCAGCTGCCCGAGTATGATAATGCGCGCGTCACCTATCACACCGATACCGACATCGTGGGCGACGCCATCGCTCGCGAGGTCGATCCGACCAAACCGCTCGGCATCGACACCGTCATGCGTTCCGGCTTTTTGATGCCGCTCATGGATCGTCGCGCCGCGAGCGAGTTCTTCCTGGGCGACTTTGCCGTCTCCGCCGCACGCGCCCACAAGGATGCCGCCGAGCAGGAGCTCATGCGCGTGTCCTCGGCCGCCAACGACGCCGTGATGGCCGATGCCATCAAACTCGTCCACGAAGGCGTAACGGAGCGCGAAATTGCCGACCAGATGCTCGGCCTGTACCGCAATCACGGCTGCGAGGGCTTTAGCTTTCCGCCCATCGTGAGCTTTGGCACCAACGCCGGCGATCCGCACCACGAGCCCGACGACACCGTACTCAAGCGTGGCGACGTGGTGCTGTTCGACATTGGCGGACGCCGCTGCAACTACTGCTCGGACATGACGCGTACATTCTTTTGGGGCGAGCCGGACGAGGAGACCGCACGCATCTACGATATCGTTCGCCGCGCCAACGAGGCCGCCGAGGCACTCATCGCACCGGGCGTGCGCATGTGCGACCTGGACCGTGCCGCACGCGACGTGATTGAGGATGCGGGCTACGGCAAGTACTTTACGCATCGCCTGGGCCACTCGATCGGTCTGCAGGACCACGAGTCGGGCGACGTCTCACTGGTCAACGAGCAGGTCGTAGAGCCAGGCATGACCTTCTCCATCGAACCGGGCATCTACCTCCCCGGCCGCACCGGCGTCCGCATCGAAGACCTAGCCCTGGTGACCGAGAACGGCGTCGAGATTCTCAACGCCTACCCCCACGAAGCTACGCGCCTAGACTAGGCTCATCCCCAACTGAAGAGGAAACTTGGGTAGCTAATTTGGGACGGGCTTTTTTAGCTGCCCTATGTCAAATGTGGTTTCCTGCTTCGAAGACTCCGGGTAGGGTAGCTAAAAAAGCCCCGTCCCAAATTAGCTACCCTCCAGGATGGGTTAACGGAGCAGGCCGGCTACTTCGCCGGCTAGGGTGATGGTGCCGGCTGCTACGAAGGACTCGCCCGCGGCATCGAGGGCTGCGAGGGCCTCGGACACGCTCGTGTACACGCCCGCGAGCTTATCGGCGTCCACCAGGGCGGCGAGCTCCTTTGCCGGCAGGGCGCGATCGGAATCGGTCTGGGTCACAACCACGCGCGGAAAGGCTGGAATCAGCACGTCGACGATGCCCGCCACGTCCTTGTCGGCCAGCGCGGCGCACAGCAATGTGGGGCGGTTTTCCACGCACGGATCGATCTCGTCCAACGCGCTTACAAAGTTCTCGCAGCTCTGGGGGTTATGGCAGGCGTCGATCAGCTTGAGCGGATCGGTTCCCAGTACATCAAAGCGACCCGGCGTGGGGCAGCCCATAAGCGAAGCATCAAGCTTGTCATGGTCGAGCTCGCGGCCCAGATACCCCTCGCACAGCATAATCGCACACGCTGCATTCTGCGGCTGATACGCCGGCTTCACCATGCTCGACGCATAGATCGCACGCGGCGTAGTGCAGCTAAACTCCACCGTGTCGCCCACACGCGCCGGCACCTTAGTCGTGGCGTGGCTCACCACGAGCGGCACGATGCCGCACTCGCGGCAACGGGCATCCATCACGCGCTGAACGCTCGCCTCGTGCGTGCCCTCGCCCAAAACAACCAAGCGCCCGGGTTTGATAACCGCAGCCTTCTCCCCCGCAATGGCCTCGAGCGTATCGCCCAAAATGCGCGTGTGATCGAGCCCAATGCCCGTAATGGCAACGGCGACGGGATCGGTCGCGCTCGTGGCGTCCCAACGGCCGCCCATGCCAACCTCGAGCACGGCAACATCCACCGCGGCCTCGGCAAACACCACAAGTGCGGCGGCCGTCAGCAGGTCAAACGGCGTGATGGTATAGGCGCGCTCCCCCGCCGCCACACGACGGGCATTCACTCGATGCCCCGCCTCAACAGCGGCCGAAACGCCACGGGCGAATGCCTCATCGCTCACGACGCATCCATCGACTTCCATGCGCTCGGGATAGCGCACCAGCTGTGGCGACGTATACAGCGCGGTCTTGAGCCCCTCACCACGAAGAATGGCAGCCGAAAAACGCGTAGTCGAAGTCTTGCCATTGGTACCGGCAACCTGAATGCAATCAAAGTACTCGTCCGGATGCCCCAGCTCATCGAGCATATCGACAACCGTCTCGAGCAGAGGCCCAGCATCCCCAGAAATCCGCCCCGTATCAGCAGCCAGCCCAACAGCCTCATCAAACGAAAGCAAATCAAACTCAAAAGGAACGGTATACAAGCCAGAACGCTTAGGCATTTTTAGAACCGCCATTCATAGAAAAAAACAGTATAGGTTGAGGATAGTCAGCGAAAACGCCTCTGATGAGCCAAGGTGCCGTGAAACAAGGGCGCATAGGGCTTATGCCCATGCGCCCGAAGTTGAACGGCAGATTGGCCATCAGAGGCGTTTGCAGCGTCGAGTCAGCCGCCGTTCGTTAGAACGGCGGAATAGGTGTCCGCAGCGGAGAGCAAAGCATCGGGACGCGCCCCTCAGTAAGCCCTACGAGAAGTCAGCAACCTGAGCAGTCAGCGCCGCCAGGATCTCCTTGAGCTCAGCTGCACGGTCCCTCTTCTTCTGGACCACCGCGGGCGCGGCCTTGGCCACAAAGCCCTCGTTGGCGAGCGTCTTCTCGCAGCCGAGGAGCTCCTTCTGGGCCGCGGCAATCTCCTTCTCCAGGCGCGCCTTCTCGGCCGAAAGGTCGACCTTGCCCTCGAGCACCACAAAGACCTCGACGCCGCTATCGACCACGGCGATGCTCGCGGCCGGCTTCTCAACGTCGGTACCCATGACCAGCGAGGTGGTGTTGGCCAGCGGCTCGATGGTCGAGCGCAGGCTCTCGAGCTTCTCGATATCCTCGGCACCGGCGCGCACGACCACGTCGAGCTCGGCCTTGGGGCTCAAGCGATAACGCGAACGGGTGGCGCGGGCGGCGGAAACGACGGTACGGCACAGCTCAAACGCGCGCTCGGCAGGCTCGTCGACGTACTTGGCGTAGTCGGCGGGCTCCGGCCACTTGGCGATCATGAGCGCCTCGGCGCGGTCCACGTTGCCCTCGGCGTCCAAATCGAGCACGCTCGCCGGCATGTTGTCCCAAATCTCCTCGGTGACAAACGGCATGAGCGGGTGCATCAGGCGAATGGAGGTGTCGAGCACAAAGATCAGGTTGCGCTGAGCCTGCAGACGGCCCTCGCCCTTCAGGCGGGCCTTAGTGACCTCGACGTACCAGTCGCAGACCTCGTTCCAGAAGAACTGCTGCACGCCGCGGGCCATGTCGCCAAAGGTGTAGTTCTCGATGCCCTCGGTGACCATCTTCACGGCCTTGGCCAGACGGCTGAACATCCAAGCGTCGGCCGGCGTCTCCACGACGGGCTCGCCGGGCGTGTAGCCCTCCATGTTCATGAGCAGGAAGCGGCTGGCATTCCAGATCTTTGTCACAAACGACTTGGCCTGCTCGGTACGCGGGCTGTCGATGAGCTTCTTGGACTTCTTATCGATGTTCGCGTCGAACTTAACGTCCTGATTGTTGGTGCACAGCGTGAGCAGGTTGTAGCGCATGGCGTCGGCGCCATACATGCCAATAAGGTCCATGGGGTCAACGCCGTTGCCCTTGGACTTGGACATGCGGCTGCCGTCCTTGGCAAGAATCGTCGGGTAGATGACGACGTCCTTAAACGGCACCTCGTCCAGGAAGTACAGTGAGCTCATGACCATGCGGGCAACCCACAGTGCGATGATGTCGCGCGCGGTGACGAGCGCCGTCGTGGGGTGATGGCCCTCGAGCAGCTCCGGCTTTTGCGGCCAGCCCTGCGTGGCGAAGGTCCACAGCTGCGAGCTGAACCAGGTGTCCAGCACGTTCTCGTCCTGATGCACGTGATGGCCGCCGCACTTGGGGCACACATCGGTGTCCTCGGTGAGGGCGTCCTCCCAGCCGCAGTCCTCGCAGTAGAACACGGGGATGCGGTGGCCCCACCACAGCTGGCGGCTGATGCACCAGTCCTTGAGGTTCTCCATCCAGGTAGTGTAGGTCTGCGTCCAGCGCGCGGGGTGGAAGGTGACCTTGCCGGAGTTGACGGCGTCGAGCGCCGGTCCCTTGAGCTTGTCGACGGCCACGAACCACTGCTCCGACAGCCACGGCTCCAGGGCGGAGTCGCAACGGTAGCAGTGCATGACGGAGTGATCGTGCTCGTCGACGTGGTCGAGCAGGCCGTGCTCGTCGAACCACTTGATGACGGCCTCGCGGCACTCGTCGCGGTTCATGCCGGTGAACTCGCCGTAGCCCTCGACGACCACCGCGTGCTCGTCGAAAATATTGATCTGCGGCAGGTCGTGGGCCTGGCCCATGGCGTAATCGTTGGGGTCGTGGGCCGGGGTGACCTTAACGAAGCCGGAGCCAAAGTTGGCGTCGACGTGCCAATCCTCAAAGATGGGGATCTCGCGGTCGACGATGGGGAGCTTGACGGTCTTGCCCACAAAGGCGGCCTTCTCGGGGTCCTTCGGGGAGACGGCAACGCCCGTGTCGCCGAGCATGGTCTCGGGGCGCGTGGTGGCGACGACGATGTAGTCCTGGCCGTTGACCGGCTCGGTCAGCGGGTAGCGCAGGTGCCACAGGTGGCCCTTCTCGTCCTTGTACTCGGCCTCGTCGTCCGAAATAGCGGTGGTGCAGTTGGGGCACCAGTTGACGATGCGCTTGCCGCGGTAGATCAGGCCGTCGTGGTACCAGTCGCAGAACACCTTGCGCACGGCCTGGGCGTAGTCCTCGTCCATGGTAAAGCGCTCGTTATCAAAGTCGACGGAGCAACCCATGCGCTTGATCTGCTCGACGATGATGCCGCCGTACTCGTGGGTCCAGTCCCAGCAGGCGTCGACAAACTTGTCGCGGCCAATCTCCAGGCGGCTGATGCCCTCACTTTTGAGTTTCTTGTCGACCTTGGTCTGCGTGGCGATACCGGCGTGGTCGGTACCCAGCACCCAGCGCGTGGACTTGCCGCGCATGCGGGCCATACGGATGATGGCGTCCTGGATGGAGTCGTCGGTGGCGTGGCCCATGTGGAGCTTGCCGGTCACGTTGGGAGGCGGAATGGTGACGGTACAGTCGCCCACGCCCTCGCGGCGCTTATAGTAGCCGCCGTCGAGCCACTTCTGCAGGATCGCCGGCTCGTTGGTCGACGGATCGTAATTCTTGGGCATCTCTTCCATATATCTCTCCCTGTCCCACCGGGGAGGAATGTAGGCCCGATTTTCGTTCGGTCAGGTCCTGGGCTCGCTCGAAGACCACATTAAGTGGTCTTCGGCTCGTGCGGAATCTACGAAAAACGGGCCTACATTCCTCCCCTTAGGTATCGATTACTTCAGTCTGAATTGACTTCGCTTTGGCTTAAACAAACACACAGAATAGCACAGGTAGTTGGGGTTATTGCGTATATATAAAATAGCCTCCGACCGCGGGTGGTCGGAGGCTATTTGCAAGCACGTATTTGGCTGGTTTAGCCGTAGAAGCGCTGGGGCTGCTCGTCGCCCTTTACGGAGGCTTCGGTCACGATGACCTTGGTTACGCCCTCCTCACTGGGGAGGTCGAACATCGTCTGCTGCAGCACGTCCTCGCAGATGGAACGCAGGCCGCGGGCGCCGGTCTTGCGGGCAAGTGCCATGCGGGCGATCTCGTGCAGGGCCGCGTCCTCAAACTCAAGCTCAACGTCCTCGAGCTGGAACATCTTACGGTACTGGCGCACCACGGCGTTCTTGGGCTCGGTCAGGATCGACACCAGGTCGTCCTCGTCGAGCGCTTGCGTCTGGGTGACGACCGGCGTGCGTCCCACAAACTCGGGGATCATGCCAAAGGCGTTGAGGTCCTGCGGGAGCACCTGACGCAGCAGGTCGTTCTCGTCGACCGAGGTGGGGCCGGCAATCTCGGAGTTAAAGCCCACACCCTTGTTGCCCACGCGGTCGGCGATGATCTTATCCAGGCCCACAAAGGCACCGCCGCAGATAAACAGGATGTTGGTCGTGTCGATCTGCAACAGCTCCTGCTGGGGATGCTTGCGGCCGCCGGTGGGCGGAACGCTTGCCACCGTGCCCTCAAGAATCTTAAGCAGTGCCTGCTGAACGCCCTCGCCCGAAACATCGCGGGTGATGGACAGGTTCTCGGCCTTGCGGGCGATCTTGTCGATCTCGTCCACATAGATGATGCCCACCTGTGCGCGCTCGATATCGCCATCGGCGGCGTTGATGAGCTTGAGCAGGATGTTCTCCACGTCCTCGCCCACATAGCCGGCCTCGGTG
Organism: Collinsella sp. AM28-11LB; assembly: GCF_003469895.1. Lineage (NCBI taxonomy): Bacteria > Bacillati > Actinomycetota > Coriobacteriia > Coriobacteriales > Coriobacteriaceae > Collinsella > Collinsella sp. AM28-11LB. The sequence goes on along the minus strand of NZ_QSKJ01000002.1, from coordinate 23,976 downwards.
AGCGCGGTGGCGTCGGCGATGGCAAACGGCACCTCGAGAATACGCGCGAGCGTCTGGGCAAGCAGGGTCTTACCGGTACCGGTGGGACCGAGCAGCAAAATGTTGGACTTGGCGAGCTCCACCTCGTCCATATCGTCGTCGAGCTGCGCGTCCGAGCCGTCGTCATAGGCCGAAAGCGCAGCGCCGCCCTCAATCACGCGGCGGTAGTGGTTGTACACGGCAACCGACATGGCGCGCTTGGCATCTTCCTGGCCCATGACATAGGCCGAAAGCTCGGCATAGATCTCGTGCGGCGTCGGCACGTGCGTAATGACCTGACGCATATCGTCCTCGAGCTCAAAGCCCTCGGCCTCGGTATCCACAGCGGGCTGAGATGCGGCCTGGCCGTGGTCGTTGAGAAAGCCCGGCAGCTTGCCGTTGCGGGCGGCGTCCATAAAGTCCGAAGCCAGCGACTCCTCCAAAATCTCGGAGCAGGCGGCAACGCACTCGTCGCAGATAAAGATGTTGGTCGGGCCCTTTACAAGACGGCGAACCTGCCCCTGTTCTTTTCCGCAGAAGGAGCAGCGGATGGGGTTGCCGTTCTCGTCGAAATTGTCCTGCATGTTACCGGCCATCCTAGGCGTCCTTCGCGGCGAGATCGCGCGAGGTAACGATACGGTCGATCAGGCCGTAGTCGAGGGCCTCGGCAGCGGTCAGGTAGTTGTCGCGCTCGGTATCGGCCTGGACCTTCTCGATGGGCTGGCCCGAGGCATCGGACAGGATCTGATTGAGCTCGCGACGGGTCTTCTTGATCTCCTCGGCAACGATCTCAATCTCGGTCTGCTGGCCCTGGGCGCCACCGCTGGGCTGGTGAATCATGACCTTGGAGTGCGGCAAGCAGAAGCGCTTACCCTTGGCGCCGGCCGAAAGCAGCACGGCGGCCATGGACGCAGCCATGCCCACACAAATGGTGGAGACCTGCGGCTTGATGAAGTTCATGGTGTCCAGAATCGCCAGGCCGGAGTAGACCTCGCCACCGGGCGAATTGATGTAGAGCGAGATATCCTTCTCGGCATCCTGGCTCTCAAGATGCAGCAGCTGGGCAACGACCAGGTTGGCACTGACAGAGTTGATCTCCTCGCCCAAGAAGATGATGCGGTCGTTGAGCAGGCGCGAATAGATATCGTAGCTGCGCTCGCCGCGCGGCGTCTGCTCGATAACGTATGGCACGAGGGCGGAATCGAACTTAGCGATCATACGCATCTCCATTTCTCTCTTGCGGACCAAATTGGTTCTAGATAAACGTACGGTGCCCGCATGCTATGCATTGGCTGGCACCGTACGAAGCAACCGGATAACCGGCTTATAACTTTACCCCATCACGGGCACACGCATGCGCTCGCGGACAAGGTGGCGAGAATTACTCGGCGTCCTTGGCGGTCTCGTCGACCTCGGTCACCTTGGCGTTCTCGACCAGGTGATCGACGGCCTTGGAGCGACGGATGGACTCGCGGACGGCGGGCATGCGGCCATCGGCGATGAACTCGGCCTTGGAAGCCTCGACGTCCTTGACGCCAGCCTTCTCGAACTCGGCGTTGATGTCGTCCTCGGTGACCTCGATCTTGAGCTCACGGGCGAGGGCGTCGAGCGCCAGGGACTCACGGGCAACGTCGTTGGCCTGCCTGTGCAGGTCGCCGATGAACTGCTCCATGGTCAGACCGGAAGCGGGCAGCCAGGTGTCCAGGGTCATGCCGCGGGCAGCGAGGTTGGACAGGAAGTTCTGGCCAAGCTCCTCAAAGACGGATTGCTCGTAGTCGGCGTCCATCTCCTCGAGCTGCAGACGCTCGGCGAGAGCGGAGACGCAACGGTTCTCCTTCTCGGCCGGGAGGCGGGAAGCCTTGTCCTGCTCGATCTCGAGCTTGATGGCGTCGCGCATGGCGTCGATGCTGTCGAAGCCAAAGTCGGACTTGACGAGCTCGTCGGTGAGCTCGGGGGTGTTGCGGACCTTGATGCCCTTGACGGTGACCTCGACGGTGTGGGTCTCGGCCTCCTCGCCCTCCTCGACCTCGTCGGTCCAGGTGACGGTCTTGACGTCGTCAACGTTAGCGCCGATCAGGGCCTCGTTGAACTCCTTGGGGTTGCTGTCGCTACCGGCGATGAGCATACGGCCCTCGGCGGCGAAGTTATCAGCGTTCTCGACGGCCTTGAGGTCGACGGTCACATAGTCGTCAGCCTCGACGGCGCGGCCCTCGACGTCCTCGAAGGTGGCGCGGTAGTTGAGGAGCATCTCGACCTGGTTGTTGATCTCGGACTCGGTGACCTCCGCGGGAGGCATCTCGATCTCGACGGCATCGAAGGAGGAGAGCTCAGCGGCAGGACGCAGGGAGAACTCGACAGTGTAGGTGTAGTCCTCGTGATCCTTGGCGAGGTCGAGCTCCTTGTAGTCACCGTTCTTGGTGGGGACGATGTCCAGCTCGTTGAGGACGGCGGGCTCGTTGGCGGCGATCAGGTCGTTAGTGGCCTGAGCGAGGGTAGCCTCGGCGCCAAGAGCGGAGTCGATAACCGGACGGGGAGCCTTGCCGGCACGGAAGCCCGGGAAGCGGTACTTCTTGGCGGTGTCCTTGTAGGCCTTCTTGATCGCGGCGTCGACGTCGGCGGCCGGGATGGTGACCGTAGCGGTGAGCTTGGCGTCCTTGACGTCAGAAGCGGTGATGTTCAACACGTTCCTCCTCATACTGCCCAGCTTATCTGAGGTGCTGGTACCTTTATGCAACAAAGAGTCGCGACGGCGGGAGCCGACGCAGATGCGTTGGTGCGGGCGAAAGGACTCGAACCTTCACGGGAATCCCACCAGAACCTAAATCTGGCGCGTCTACCAATTCCGCCACGCCCGCATGTGCGCACAGACTAGGAATGATAGCAGATACGAACGGCAAGCGCACGCACACGTTTTTGGCTCACGACCTCACCACGAGTTGCCGATGGCTCAGGGTAGCTAATTTGGGACGGGGCTATTTTATCTACCCCACCAAGGCATTCGAGCTCGGGGCCGAATTCGAAGTGTGGGTAGCTAAAGCGTACGGCCTCGTAGCTCGCGCGGTAGTCGTGTTTGACGACCACGATGTGCTCGATCACGTCACGCACGTAACCCATGTCCACGAACTCGGCGAGCGGCACGCGGCCGGCACCCGTCAGCTCAACATAGGAATCGAGCGCGAGGAAGGCGGAGAGCACGTCCGAGAAGCCAAAGCGGCCGTAGATGCTGCCACCCACCGTGGCGGTATTGCGCAGCTGCACGCCCACAATGTCGTGGACGGCAAACTCAAACACATTGTTGACGAGCGCGTTGAGCTCGGCATGGCGCTCGAGCTGGCGCAGGGTGCACATGGCGCCGATGCGAAACTCGGTCTCGGTCTCCTCGATCTGATCGAGTCCGCAGGCCGAAAGGTCAATCGCCGTCGCCACGCGACGCGATCCCAGGCGCATCCAGATGCCGCCGCCCACAATCTTGTTGTTGCGGTTTTACTGCAAGAGCTCATAGGCTTCGGCCGCGTTTCCAACACGGACATAGGTACCGAACTTGAGCAAGTTCTCCCCCATCTCTTTACTTGTCCAGTACCTCTAAGTGTACCAAACGAGGGCGCACGGCCCTCGCCACCATAGAAAAAGGCTCCCGGACGATATGGTCGAGAGCCTTAGGTGCATCAGCTGGTGCTGAACGGAGCTATGTTGAGCTGGATTTAGCAGACGCCCTGAGCAAGCATGGCGTCGGCGACCTTCAGGAAGCCGGCGATGTTGGCGCCCATGACAAAGTTGCCCTCCTGGCCATACTCCTTGGCGGTGTCGTCCACGTTGTGGAACATGCCGCGCATGAGCTGCTCGAGCTTACCGTCGACTTCCTCGAAGGTCCAGGACAGGTGCTCGGCGTTCTGGCTCATCTCCAGGCCGGACACGAGCACGCCACCGGCGTTGGCAGCCTTACCAGGCATAAAGGCGACGCCGTTCTCCTGGAAGTAGGTCGTGGCCTCGATGGTCGTGGGCATGTTTGCGCCCTCGCCGACCGCCTTGCAGCCGTTGGCGACGAGCGCCTGGGCGTCCTCGAGCAGCAGCGTGTTCTCGCGAGCACAGGGCAGCGCGATGTCGCAGGGCAGCTGCCACACGCCGCGGCCGTCGCCCTCGTGCCACACGGCGTTGGGCTTCTCGTCAACATACATGGCGAGCGTGACGCCCTTATCGTGACCGGAACGCTTCTGGTTGTAGACGTGCTCGAGCACGGAGTAGTCGATGCCGTCGGGATCCTCGACCCAGCCGTGAGTATCGGAGCAGGCCAGCACCTTGCCGCCGAGCTGGGAAACCTTCTGGACGGCGTAGATAGCGACGTTGCCGGAGCCGTGAACGACGACGTTCTTGCCCTCGAAGGAGTCGCCGCGGCTCTTGAGGTACTCGTCCACAAAGTAGACCAGGCCGTAGCCGGTGGCCTCGGTACGGGCGAGCGAGCCGCCAAAGGAGAGGCCCTTGCCGGTGAGGACGCCGGTCCACTCGTTGGTCAGGCGCTTGTACTGACCGAACATGTAGGCAACCTCGCGGCCGCCAACGCCCAGGTCGCCGGCGGGGACGTCGGTGTTGGGGCCGATGTGGCGATAGAGCTCGGTCATGAAGGACTGGCAGAAGTGCATGATCTCGTTGTTGGACTTGCCCTTGGGGTCAAAGTCGGAGCCGCCCTTGCCGCCGCCCATGGGAAGGGTGGTCAGGCTGTTCTTGAGGATCTGCTCCAGACCCAGGAACTTGAGCATACCCAGGGTGACCGTCGGGTTAAAGCGCAGGCCGCCCTTGTAGGGTCCAATGGCAGAGTTGAACTCGACGCGGTAACCGCGGTTGACCTGAACCTTGCCCTGGTCGTCGACCCAGGGAACACGGAACATGACGATGCGTTCGGGCTCGACAAGGCGCTCAAGCAGGGCGGCCTCCTCGTACTCGGGGTGGGCGTCGAGCGCCGGCTGGATGGTGCCGAGGATCTCGGTCGCGGCCTGGATGAACTCAGGCTGCTCGGGATAGCGGGCCTTGAGCTCTTCGAGAACTTTCTGCGTGTAGCTCATGCTTCCTCCAATGATGGGAAACGAAAAGTGTCGGTCGCGGCACCCTATGCGCCGCGAGCTTTATCGTGTATGGATAATATCGCACTGTTGCGGCAAAGTTACGAATAAGACCGCGGGCGGATGTTTCATTTTGATTACGATGCAGGTAGATGGGTTTTTGACCGCCTGACGTGCAAATCGCGTGTTTCAAAGCTGTTTCTCGCACGTTTCGAAACCACCACAAAGGGGACAGGCACCTTTGTGGTGGTTTTGGCGCGATGCGTTGGCGGGAACGTATGTGAATCGAACACATCCAAGACGTTTTGCACGCCTCGCAACGGTTTTGAGGACCGCGGGGCCCACCGGGGCACATCCGTTCCCAAGCGTGGCGGTATTTTACCAAACCGAACAGACCATAACCGAAAAGAGCGATGCGGAGGCCGCTAGCGCAGCAATCTCAGACCGCCGGCCTCCTTGTCGAGCACTGTAAAGCGCACGGCATCCAGATGCTCCAAGATGCTGATGGTTCGCTTGCGAGACACGCCCAGAGCTTCACGCAGCACACTCGTGGTGGCGGCACCGCCAGCAGCCTCGATAGCCGTCGCAACAACCTCACGCGCATGAGCCTCGGCGGCGGCGGACAAGGCAACGTCACGCTCGACCTTAACGATCGAGCGGTTAAGCGAAAGCTCGCGCAGGGCGCGCGTCATGGTGTCGCGATCGAGCTGAAGCTGCTCGCCCACCTCGGGAAGCGTCGGCGCATTAAGACCAGCCTCGTCCAGCAGGGCAACGATACGCTGGCCAGCCTCGCGTACCACGCGTATCGCCGCAGCAGCGGAATGCGGGTCGATCACCTCGGCACCTTCGACGGTGCACACGCCACGCGCGCAGCCCTCGGCAATAAGTGCCATCGCGACATCGTTGCCGGCGCCCGGCCAAGCCATATGCGCGACCGCACCGGACGTAAAGCCGATCTCTTTGGGAGCCGCCGCGTGCATCGAGGACAAGGCAGCAGCCAGCACATCCATTGCAGTATCGAGGGCCGAGGCATCTGCGTAGAACACCGCATCGCCCGCGGCAAGCTCGCACACGGCAGTCTGGTCCACAAGCCCACGCAAAACGACCTCGACCTCGCCGGTAACAAGATCGAGCGCTGCAGCAACAGTGGAAGCAGCGACAGGTAGCGTCTGCAGCGCTAGCCACGTGCGTACCCCGTCCGCGACATCTCCGATCTCAAGCGCCGCATACAACGCGCGCTCCCCCGCCGACAGAGCCCGCGCGCGGCGACAGTGCGAAAGCAGGACGCGTCCGCCACCAAGCAGCGAAACTGGCGAATACGACAGAATGACGGCCTGATCGCCGACGCGCAACGGCAGCGGCCGTTCCAGGCGCACCTGCACCACACGCGTCTCGCCGACCGCGAGGGGCGGCTCGTCGTCCAAAAGCATAATGCGGCCGAGCACCTCGGCCGTGCCCGCCATGACGTGCATGCGCGTACCCGAAGCAAGAACGCCGGATCGCACGCCATCGCGCCCCACATATGTCAGTTGCATCAAAAAGCGCAGCGTCTGGCCCACGCGACCCTCGACGCCGAGCATCTCGCCGCGCTTGAGGCCCGCCTCGCCATCGCCCACCAGGTTCAGGGCGACGCGCTTGCCGGGAACCGCGCACTGGGTATCCCCGTGAACCTGCCCCCGCGCACGCGACAGCGCGTTTGCGACGGCAGCGCAACGAGCTCATCGCCAACCGAAACGGGACCGTCGTGCAGCGTACCCGACACGACGGTTCCGGTGCCGCGGATGCTAAAGCAACGGTCGATGGGAAGACGGGGCGCGGCGCCCGAGCCAGTGGTCGCCTCCAGGCGATCCGACCAGCACGAGCAAACCGCGTTATCGAGCGCCGTAAGCAGCTCGTCCAGGCCCTCGCCCGTCTTGGAGGACACCGGCACTATCGACGCCCCCGCAAACACGGTCCCGTCCAGAAACGCCTCGACATCGAGATCAAGGTCGGTGTCGCGCAAAAGCGTGCGAACGTCAAACAGCACCTGGTCGTGGCGCACGCGCGTCACAACCGGCGTATCGGGCTCCTGAACCAAGGCGCGCTTTAGGCCATCGGCGGATAGGCGCCCATCGACAGGGCAGACGGCAACGCAAAATGTTGGGAGCTCGACAGTCGGCAGCGATCCGCCGCCGGGAGTAGAGGCGCCCTCGACAACCTGCAGCTCCACGACCTCTTCGAACTGAGCCTCGCGAAGCTTGCGCAGCAGACGCGCGGCGTGCTCTTTGCGGCCCCCACGGGCACAGGTCGCGACGTCATACTCAAGCGTGCTGTAGCCGCGGGCAACATCGGTCACCGCCTGCACCGCTGCGGGAACAAGCGGAGCGCGGCCCAGATTGGTGTGAATCACAACGCCCGTCGCGTTGACGGCAGGGCGCAGGGTCGGCAGCGACAGTCGGTGGCACCGCTGCTCGATGGCCAAGGCGAGCTCGCGCTTATTCCTAGCAGGGGCGCCAGAGCGAATCGCCTCGCGCTCGGCATCGAGCTCGGCATCAATCGCCTCGCGCACAATCATGTCGCCTGCATCGCCGGCAGCCTTCATGACCGGCCACTCGGCCAGCAGCTCGTGAAAGGCGGGAATGGAGCGCAGGCGGTCGCGCACCTCGGAAGGCATGGATTCGCAGTCGCTCATGGAAAGCCTTTCGACATGTTCAATAAAATGCGGGTCCCCTTTGGTCGTCATCGGCCAAAATGTGACGAGACGTATGCAAAAGGGACAGGTCCATTATGGCAGCTCGCGACAAGACGGCGAAGTGCCTCGTCCAAAACCTGCCAAAATAAACCTGTCCCTTTTTGGTCGATTATGGGTTGGGTCCTTTAGGCCTCTTTATTGGCGTAAATAAACCAGTAGCCCAGCGCCACGATCAGGGCGCCGCCCACGATATTGCCCAGCGTGGCGACCGAAAGGTTGAGCGCCAGCCCGGCGGCGTTGAGGGCATCGGCGCCGGCGACATCGGCTCCATAGCCGCAGGAATGCATCAAAATGCCCATGGGCAAAAAGTACATGTTGGCAACGCAGTGCTCAAAACCGCAGGCCACAAAGGCAGCGATAGGCAGCAAAATGCCCACGACCTTATCGACCACGGTCTTGCCGGCAGTGCCGATCCATACGGCCAGGCAGACAAAGATGTTGCACAGAATGCCGCGGAAGAAGATGGTAACGGCGTCGATCGTAACCTTACCGGCGGCGACGCTCACCATGGTGTTGGCGACGGCCTCGCCGTTGAGCTTATAAATAGCTGCCATGTAAATCAAAAAGACAACGAACAGGGCGCCGGCAAAGTTGCCGATCCACACAATAGCCCAAGCCTTGAGCATCTGGACGAGCGTGATCTTTTTGCTCTTAAGCGCGCAGACCATAAGCGAGTTACCGGTAAACAGCTCCGCGCCGCAAATGAGCACGAGCACCAGTCCCAGGCAAAAAGCAAGACCGCCCACGAAGCGCTGGGCGCCCCAGCCAAGCGTGGGGTCGCTCAGAAAGACCGTGAAGAACAGGCCGCCGAAGGCGATAAACGCGCCGGCGAACATGGCGAGCAAAAAAGCCTTCGAGACCGGCAGGCTGACCTTGGCAACACCGGCAGCCTCGGTCTTGGCCTCGATCGCGGCGGGCGCCAGGCAGTCGGGAGTGGGATATTCTGCCTTACTTTGTGCCATGGCAATCACTACTTTCGTACGATGTGGGACAAACATTGGTCATAAACATGTCCCGCGAAGATGGGCAAAAACAAAACAGGCCAGAAGTAAATGTACCTCTGACCTGCAAATTACATGGAGCGGGCGACGGGAATCGAACCCGCGTCATCAGCTTGGAAGGCTGGGGTTCTACCATTGAACTACGCCCGCAAGATATGGTCGGGACGACAGGATTTGAACCTGCGACATCCTGCTCCCAAAGCAGGCGCGCTACCAAACTGCGCCACGTCCCGAAGGTGTTGAGCAGCTAAGGTCTAAACCTTGCGTGTCCCAAAGCGAAGGAAATTATAGGGGAGACTCCCCGCCTGTGCAAGTGACGATACCCTAGCTCCTCGAATGTGCGACAAACCGGCTGTGGAGCAGGCCGATCACAAACGCCACCACGGCAACCGGCGCCCACGCGGCTCCAATGTCTGCCAGCGGCAGCGCATCGAACGGCAGCCACGCGCCCGTAAAGAACGCATCGCGGACCGAGGTGATCACGCTCTGGACCGCGACAACGCCGCCGACCCAGACCCACACCTGCGGATGCGCGTCGCAAAAACCGTGCACCAGACCCATAAGCACCAGCACGATGGCGACGGGGTACAGGGCGTTGAGCATGGGCACCGAGAACATGAGGATCATGTCGAGACCCACGTTGGAGAGCACGCACGAAAACGCCGCGAACACAAAGGCGAGAACCGCAAAGGGACGGCGCATGGCCTCCTCGGAAGCCTCCGCTCCCCCTTTGACCACATACGTCTCGCAGAAATAGCGCGAACAGCAGCTGATGAGCCCGATGCACACGTTCATGCAAGCGAGGAAGAAGATCGCAAAGACCACGACCGTTCCGGCAAGGCCAAAATGCATGGAGGCAGAGCGAGCGAGGATGGCGGCGCCATTGGTGGCATCGGGCATCACGGTGCTGAGTTGCGTGCCGGCAAGTGCTAGGCCGCAGTAGATGATGGCCATGAGCACACCGGCGATCACGCCGGAGCGCGAAATCTCGAAGGCAACGCGCTTGTCATCGGTAACGCCCAGCTCGTGGATAATCTCGGCGATGATGATGCCAAAGGCGAGCGAGGCGAGCAGGTCCATGGTCTGGTAGCCGGTCAAAAAGCCCTGCACGGCAGCGCCGGCATTATAGGGAGCCTGCGGCGCGGCAGCGGGACCCAGCGGCGAGACCACGGCAGCACCCACGACCAACACGATAAGGGCGATGAGCGCGGGGCCCGTAATGCGGCCGAGCACGCGCGTGATGACGCCGGGACGCAGCGTGAGCGCAAATGCGACGATAAAGAATCCGACGGCGAACACCAGGCGAGCCGTGGCGAGCGAGACGCCCTCGGGCAGCAGCGGCACCAGCATCTCGAAGGCTGTTGAGCTCGTGCGCGGAATGGCCAAGCACGGGCCGATGGCCAGATACACCGCCGCGACAAAGAATTCGCCAAACTTGGGGTGCACGCGGCCGGCAAGCTCGCGCGCCGTTCCGGCAAGTGCCACGGCGATAAAGCCCATGACGGGCAGGCCGATGGCGGCGATGAGAAAGCCGAGCATGGCGACCGGCGTGGCAGAACCTGCCTGCAGCGCCAGCAGCGGCGGAATAATGAGGTTGCCGGCGCCAAAGAGCATCGAGAACAGGGCAATGCCGACAGTGAGGACATGGTCGGAGCGCAGGCCGCGGGGAGCGGATGAGGCCATGGGACCACCTTTCGAGTCGAGACAAAAACGGGACGGGCAAAAGACCCGTCCCGCAAGTATATATGCTTTAGCAGACTAAATCGTGCAAAGCTTCAATCTAGCCACCCCTTTTGAGCCGTTACGCGTCCGAGCGACGACGACGCAGCAGCTCGAGCGCTATTGCGATAAGCGCAACGGCGCCCGCAGCCACGGCGACTGCCAATGGCGCGTGATCGCCCGTATCGGCGAGCTGCTGAGCGCTCGTCTTGGAAGACTCCTTCTTGCCGGAGTTTTCCGCGCCCGATGCCTTTGCCTTATCGACTGCGGAGTCATCCGAACTACCTGGTTTTGTCGGATCCTTTGAATCCGGCCGCTCGGAATCGGGCGTCCCGGGCTTATCCGGGTCCGGGTTGCCGGGCTCCGGCTTCTTCTTCACCGTCAGCGTACCGAGCTAAACCGTGACATCAAAGTTCGGGTCGGTGACCGTCGCCTCGATCTGGTACTCGCCCGTCGGGGAACTCTCGTCGGCGACGCAGGAGTACTCGACCTTCACGCCCGAGGTATCGACCGCCCTCTCAAGGCTCGAGGTAAACGCTGGGTTCGTCTCTCCCTCGAAGCGCTCGGTGTCGTCAACCTTCACCGTTACTAGATTATGCTTTCGCGCGAATAATGTTTATGATAAATCTCTCTCGCCTGATAATTTTCTTTTACCAATAACCACGAGACGGCCCGCACTGTCGCTGCATAAAAAGGCGGAGCAGCCCGTAAGGTTACTCCGCCGCAGGTGAGCACGACATTGGCGTGGCACTCATCGGCGGCTTCCACAATGGCATCACCGATTTCGCTGACGTCGTCGCGCACGACCACATGTGAGGCGACCGTCCATCCCTGCGCCTCGATAAGCTCCTCGAGTGCGGCACCTGCCTCGTCCTGGGCAAGGTCGCGCGTATCCGAGCACGTCACGATCGAAATCTTCAACTCCATAGCATTCCTCCTATAGCACCGTTCCCTCGGGCAGATCGACGCGGACAACATCCACGACATCTCCCGCCTTGAGCTCACACGGCCCTTCGTCAATACGCAGCAGGCAGTTGGCCCGCTGCATCGTGCCGAGTAGCGCCGAATTCTGCGTCTTGGCCTCGGTCACCAGCAGCTCACCGGTCTCGGGGTCGCGCAAAACCGTGGTGCGATCGAAGAAGCGTCGGTCCTGGCGCTTCTTCACGCCGTGCGTCAATATCGCCTGCTGCACGGGACGCGTACCCTCGGCAAAGCCGCGCATCTTGCGGATCGCGGGGCGGGCGAGCATCTCAAAGCCCACATACGCCGCCGCGGGATTGCCCGAAAGCCCCAAAAACGGCTTGCCCCCAAGCAGGCCAAACGTGATGGCCTTGCCGGGACGCATCGAGATGCGATCTTACATGCCACGGCGCGCAACGGCGGCGCCGATTCTTTATGTTTGGTTCAGTATAATCCCCCGCTGCCCGCTCAAGACATGGCCCGCAACGGCAAATACACCTGTCGGCTACGCGCCTCTCGTAACAGATCCGAAACCTGCCAATCGCCTTGAGACTGAGGGCGCCGTCCTATAATGCATGCATCACAACAAATAAGAGGACGTTATGGCTTTTATCGATAAACGTGAAAATACACTCGACCCGTCTGATGACGCCCGTCAGGACAAAGACGGCAGAACCTTCTCTCCGGCCGACTTGATCATCAGCGGTCGCAACCAGCTCACCCGCTCTGAGCAGATCTTGGCCGCCGACACGCGCCGCAATGCCCGTAACATGCTCGCGAGTGCCAAGTTGCTCGCGCTCGTCGTTGTCGTTTCGCTCGCCATGGGCGTTGCCGCCTGGGCGTTTTTGGCCTCGCTGGATATCGCGACCGATTATCGAGAGCACCATGCGTGGGTCTACGCCCTGCTCCCCGTCGTGGGCGTGGCCACCGCGTGGGTCTACAAGAACCACGGTCTTGCCGCCAAGCGTGGCAACAACCTGGTCATCGACTCCGCTCTGGGCACACGCCTCATCCATATGCGCATGGCCGTCCTCACCTTCGTCTGCTCCACGCTCACGCACCTAACGGGCGGATCGGCCGGTCGCGAGGGAGCCGCAGTGCAGATTGGCGGCACCATCGCCAGCAACATCTCGAGCCTCGCCCACCTCAAAAAGCATGACCACCATGACCTCATGCTCGCCGGCATCTCATCGGCCTTTGGCGCCGTATTCGGTTCGCCCCTTGCCGGAGCTTTCTTTGGCATGGAGATGTGCTTTATCGGCAAGATCGACTACACCGCGGGCATCTACTGCCTGGTCGCCTCGTTTACCGGCTACTTTACGTCACTCGCTATGGGCACCCAGTACGAGAGCAACGTCATCGCCAGCGTTCCCGACATGACGCCCAGAACGGTTGCCATCGTCGTTATCGGAGGCATTATCTTTGGCCTGACGGCACGTCTCTTTGCCTGGTCGGTTCGAACCGTCAAAAGCCTGTACGGTCGCTTTATCACCAACTACCTTGCTCGCGCACTCGTGGGCGCGCTCGTGGTGCTCGCGGCCTACGCGATACTCGACGCCTGGAAGTATGCCGGCCTTGCCACCTGGCTCTCGGGCGCCGGTTTCGCCGGCAACACGACCCTTGCCGATGCGGCCATCAAACTCGTCGTCACAGCGCTTACCCTGGGCGCGGGCTTCCAAGGCGGCGAGGTTACGCCCCTGTTTGGTATCGGTGCGGCGCTCGGCGGATGGATCGGCTGCCTCGCTGGACTCGACCCGAGCTTTATGGCGGCCCTCGGCATGCTCGGCGTCTTCTGCGCCGGCCTCAACGTGCCCATCACCACCTGCATGATGGCTATCGACCTGTTCCATGGAACGGCCGCAGGCTTCTTTGTCATCGTGGCCTTTATCAGCTACCTAACCGGCGGCCACCGTGGCGTGTATCCCGCCCAGCGCATTGTGTCCCCTAAGTGCCGCTCGCTTATCGTGGACGAGGGTCACACGGTGGCAGAGGCTATCGAGCGCCACAACGACCTGATAGAGTAGACGTTAGTATTCGCCGTGCAGCCACAATCGGGGGCAATTCGACCCGAGCGCGACCGCACCGTCATGCCACACGCCGGGAGTCGCCCCATGCACGCAACTGACTTTGGTCGCACGCTCATCATCGCCAATCCTGCCGCCCAGTCGGGCGCCGCGCGCGAGGTCGCCGAGCGCCTGCAACGCTTTTTGGACATGACGGCGCGCGCGTCCCAGTTTGACTTGGTGCTGACCGAGCGCATGGGGCATGCCAAGGAACTTGCCGCACAGGCCCAGGGCTACCGCACGGTTATCGCACTCGGCGGCGACGGCGTGATCCACGAGGTTGTCAATGGGCTCATGGCGCAGGAAGAGACCATCCGTCCCGCCCTTGCCGTCCTGCCCGTGGGCTCCGGCAACGATTTTGCCCAGACGCTCGGAATCGACGATTTCTCCGGTAAGGATTTTGGCGCGCTGCTCACCTGTGAGCTGCAACGTCAGGACATCGGGCGTATTCGCTCATGGAACCCCGCAAGCGGAAGCGGCGAGGCTTCGGTGGAGTACTACGGCCAGACGCTCTCGGTCGGCATCGATGCCGCTATTGGCCTGGGCACCACCGAGTTGCGCAAAAAGACCGGCTTGACGGGTGCTCCGCTCTACACCCTCTCGGGACTTGAGCAGTTTGGTCTGTGCTATCGCAACTACCCCATAACGGTCAGCTTTGACGGCGCGCCCGCCGAGCGCGTGCGGGCGATCATCATGGCGATTCAGCTGGGCCCCACCTACGGCTCGGGCTATCGCATCTGTCCCGATGCCGACCCCTGCGACGGCATACTCGACGTCTGCTACGCCTGCGGCCCCGTCCCCCGCGCGGTTGCCCTACCCATGTTTCTTTCGGCCAAGGACGGCCACCACACCAAGCTGCCGCCGGTTCGTATGCGCCGTTGCTGCCATGCCGAGCTCACCTTCGAGCAGCCCGATTACCCCATCCAAGCCGATGGCGAGCCCGTTGTCGCCTCGCGCATCGAGGTCGACGTCCTCGGCGGCGCCCTCCAAGTTTGGCACCCCACCCGCTAGCAAGACCAGTGGAACAAGCGACTACTCGTCCCTGCCCGGCTTGCGTCGGTTGGCCTTTTTAATGGCATTGAAGTGCTTGTCGTTGAGCCTGCGCTGGCGAGAGCGCTGGGGCACCTTGGTCTTTACGCGTCGGCGCGGTGGACGCCCGCGACGCTCAAGCTCGGCGCGCAGCTTGCGCAGGCAGCTCGCGCGATTTTGGAACTGACTACGGCTTTCGCGCGCCGTCATGGTAATCCCTGTGGGCACATGCTTCATGCGCACCGCCGAGTCCGTCGTGTTCACGCCCTGACCGCCCGGACCTGTCGCGCGAAACACCTGCACCTCGCAATCGCGCGCCAACTCCTCAGCCGACATCGCGGCATAGCCCGCATACTCGCGCCATCCCATCTTGTTCTCATCCATATCAACACCTCCCCTCATACAAAAAAATGTGACAAAGGGACAGTCCCTTTGTCACATCGCATACCAATCGCTTGTGTTGCACGCTTAGGCGAAGGTGATCTCGCCGTTCTCGCAGTCCATATCGGCGATACGGGCCAGGCTCTCAACGCGGAAGCCACGCTCGCGGAGCTTATCGCCACCGCCCTGGAAGCCCTTCTCCACCGCAATGCCAATGCCGGACACCTCGGCACCCGCAGCCTCGCAGATCTTGATAAGACCCTCGAGCGCGCAGCCGTTGGCCAAGAAGTCGTCGATGATCAGGACCTTGTCGCCCTCGGACAGGAAACGCTTACCAACGATGACCGGGTACTCCTTTTGCTTGGTAAAGGAGTAGATGGTCGTGGCATACTGCTCGCCGTCGAGGTTGATGGACTGCGCCTTCTTGGCAAAGACCACCGGCACACCGCCAAAATGCTGAGCCGCGATGCAGGCCATGCCAATGCCCGAAGCCTCAATCGTCAGGATCTTGTTGATCTCGACGCCCTCGAACAGACGGGCCCACTCGGCGCCCATGTGGTCAAACAGCTCAACGTCGCACTGGTGATTGAGGAAGGCATCAACCTTAAGGACGTTACCGGCCTTTACGATGCCGTCATGGCGAATACGATCCTCAAGCTCCTGCATGAGGCAACCCCTTCTCGCGGCAAGGATGCCGCGCGATTAATAAACGTTGTTCGGTAGTCTACCACGGACCGACCCCCGCCCGCCCCACAAGCCCCTGCGCACCATAAAGCCGCAAGACCAGCTAATTTGGGACGGGGCTCTTTTAGCTACTTTCAATGGGCCGATAGCCGCCTTCGCAAGCTAATGGCGGGCGCGCATCCTCACCAAACGCACCATGGCGAGCGCAAAGCCCGCTGCCGCCACAGCCATGAGCACGTAGAATACCGAGCGAAAACCAAACAGGAACACATCCGGACGACCTGCAACAATACTGGTCACGGCCTCGCCCATCGCCACGCTCATCTGCCCATACAGGATATGCGATGCCGCTGTAATGCCCACTGCCATACCCGCATAGCGCGCCAGGCTACCCAGGCTGCCCGCAAAGCCGAGCGCTTCGCGCGGAGCCGAGCCCATATACAGCGAGTTATTGGGGCTCTGGAAAATCGACGTACCGCACGACATAAACGCGACGCAACACACGATCACAGGGATGGAAGAGTGCTCGTCGAGCGTGCTTACCGCAAAAAGACCGCATACGTACACGCCTAGGCCGACCGCCGTGGGACCCTCGCAGCCAACACGGTCCGAAACCGTACCCGAAAGCGGGCCGATAAAGGCATTCACCATCGGCAGCGCCAAAAAGAGCAATCCGGAAATGTCGGAACCAAACCCATGCGCATCCTGAAAATAGAACGGCAGAATAAACTCGGATGCGCCAATACCAACGAACACAATGAGCATGCAGGCAAGGTTGATGGTGAAAGCCGAATTTGCAAAGCAGCGGCGAGCAGCCTCGATCAGGGACATGGGGCACTCGCCGGCCTCCGGCTTAACATGCGGCAGCGTGTAAAGCCCCACGATAAACGAGATGACGCCAATGGGCAGGTTGATGAGGAAGATACTCTCCCAGGGAAAGCTTGCCACCAGCATTCCGCCCAGCACGGGGCCACACATCATGCCGAGGGCCACGAAGGTCGCGAGAATGCCCATGGCGCGGCCGCGCTCGCGCGCCGGAAACGACTCGGTAATAATGCCCATGTTGTTGGCCATGGACGCCGCGCAACCGACGCCCTGGACAATGCGAGCCAGAATAAGAACCTCGAGCGAGGCCGACAGCCCGCACAGCAACGATCCGACCGTAAAGACGATTACACCCAGCTGGAATACGCCCACCTTGCCGCGCACGTCGCCCAAGCGGCCAAACGGCAGCATAGCCACGCATGTCGCAAGCAGGTACACCGAGCTCACCAACTGGATGTGGTCGAGGCCCACGCCCAGCTCCTTTTGCATCACGGGCAACGCCACGGTCACGACGGTCGAATCCAGACACGACATAAACGTCATGATGAGCACGGTAAACAGAATCGCCCATTTGTTCTTGCCATGGGTGTCGCCTTCTAGGGCAATGTGCTCGCGGCGCAGCTGCTCTGCAGTTTTCTCCATATCCATCCTTTCGAGTGGCCCAACGCAAAAACGGGGCCCCAATCGTCTGCAAACAGTCGCGATTGGGGTCCCGCCTACGGAATCGGAACGAAAGGTCACCGAAGCTTTCTGCCAGCATCGGCGCCTTGTGCGAACGCTAGCCTAGCACTGCTCAAGCGCCTGCTCAAGGTCGGCAATCAGATCGGCCGTGTCCTCGAGGCCGCACGACAGACGCACCATGTCGGCGGAGATGCCACAGGCGATGAGCTCCTCATCGTTCATCTGGCGATGGGTGGCGTTTGCCGGATGCAAGCAGCAGGTGCGCGCATCGGCCACGTGCGTAGCGATCTGGGCGAGCTTAAGGCTCTTCATAAAGGTCTCGGCCGCCGCACGACCACCGTTAAAGCCAAAGCTCACGACGCCACAAGTACCGTTGGGCATGTACTTCTGAGCCAGGTCATAGTACTTGTCGCCCTCCAGACCCGGATAGCTCACAAAGCGCACCTTGGGATGGCTCTGCAGGAACTTGGCAACGGCCAGGCCGTTCTCGCAATGACGCGGCATGCGCACATGCAGGCTCTCGAGCGAGCTGTTCAAGAAGAACGCCGCCTGCGGGTTCTGCATGGGGCCAAGGTCGCGCATGAGCTGAGCGGTTGCCTTGGTAATGAAGGCACCCTCGCGACCGAACTTCTCGGCATACGTCACGCCGTGGTAACTCTCATCGGGCGTGGTGAGACCCGGGAACTTATCCGCATGGGCCATCCAGTCAAACTGGCCGTGGTCGACGATCACGCCGCCCAGGTAGGCAGCGTGTCCATCCATGTACTTGGTGGTAGAGTGCGTAACGATGTCGGCGCCCCACTCAAAGGGACGGCACATCACGGGCGTCGGGAAGGTGTTGTCGACCATCAGCGGCACGCCATGGTCATGCGCGGCCTTGGCAAAGCGCTCAATATCGAGCACGGCAAGGGCGGGGTTGGCGATGGTCTCGCCAAAGACGAGCTTGGTGTTGGGGCGGAAGGCAGCCTCGAGCTCCTCATCGGTGCAGTCAGGGGCCACAAACGTGCAAGTCAGACCCATACGACCCATGGTATGGGCGAGCAGGTTGTAGGTACCGCCATAGATGGCAGAACTGGCGACCACGTGATCGCCGGCGCCGGCCACGTTAAAGATCGCAAGGAAGTTCGCAGCCATGCCCGAACTCGTGAGCATCGCAGCGGTACCACCCTCCATCTCGCAGATCTTGGCGGCAACCAGATCGCACGTGGGATTCTGCAGACGGCTGTAGAAGTAGCCCGATTCCTCCAGGTCAAAAAGCTTGCCCATGTGCTCGGACGTGTCGTACTTCCACGTGGTGGACTGGTAGATGGGCACCTGGCGCGGCTCCGCATCGCCCGGGCGATAACCGCCCTGAACACACGTGGTACCGATGGTCTGCTCGCTCATATCCAACTCCCTTACTTGGGTTTTGTTTTATTCGGTTCACGATACCGCTACCCCGCACCCCTCTCAACCCATCCCGCCAATAGGTTATGGGACAAATAAATCAGGTTTATTTGTCCCAAATCTTAAGAAAGCGTTCGATGGCGAAAAACAATAAGATATGCGCTGGGGTCTCGATGAGTGAGTGCGCCAGCAAGGGTACCATAGGCGGGTACACCGTGATCAAGGAGACAACGATGAAGCAAATCGATACTGCCCAGCTCGACGCCGCCGCCTGCCAAGCTCAGGCTGCCGAATACCACGCCCGCGGTTTTAACTGCGCACAGGCCGTCGCCTGCACGCTCGCGCCTGCCGTCGGACTCGACCCCCAGGTCGCCTTTACCCTCACCGAGGGCTTTGGCGCCGGCATGGGCGGTATGACCGAAACCTGCGGCGCCATCTCGGGCGCCGTGGCCATCATGGGCTTTGTAATGAGCGACGGCATGGAAAACCCCAAGTCCAAGGGCAAGACCTACAAGCTGTCGCGCGAGATCGCCAAGCGTTTTGGCGAGAAGAACACGACGACCGTCTGCGGCACGCTCAAGGGCATCGGATCGGATAAGGGTCCGCTCCGCAGCTGCCCCGGCTGCATCGACGATGCCGTCGAGATCGCCTGCGATATGCTAAAGCAGCTCGCCGAGTAAACGGCAGCAACAGAAAACGACGGCCGGCACGCTTGGGATCCATCCAAAAGCACGCCGGCCGTCGCCGTTAGAACTCAGCAAATTCGGGAGCGCCGACCTCGATCTCCTCGCGACCGGCCATAAGCTCGCGCATCTTGGCGCAAAACGACTCCTGCTCCCCCGCCTTAAACACCAAATGAATCGTCACGGCATCCGCGTAATCGGTATCCGAAACCTTGGCACCACAATCCTGCGCCAAACGAAGCACCTGCTCATACTGCGGATAGGCCACACGCACGTCAACAGGCACGACGCTCGTCATCTCGACGATCTGCCCGGACTCCTGAGCCGCCGCCACCGCCGCCTGCGTCGCCGCGGTATAGGCGCGCACCAAGCCACCAGGCCCCAGCAGCGTGCCACCAAAATAGCGCGTTACCACGCAGCAAACATTTTTGAGCCCAGCACCGCGAAGCACCTCGAGCGTCGGCATGCCGCTGGTTCGACTCGGTTCACCGTCGTCGCTCTGACGCTCGCGTCCATCGACCAAAATCCAAGCGGGAACATTGTGTCGAGCATCGTAATGACGCTTGCGGACCATCTCGATAAAGGTATTCGCCTCATCCTCAGACTCAATATGGACCAGCTGGGCAATAAACCGGCTCTTACGGTCCACAAACTCGCCCGAAGCCTCAATATTCGATTGCAGAGTAAAATAGCTGTCCAACAAAGCCCCTCAACAACAAGCAAAGCAACAAACAGCCTCAATAATACGGCAAAGGCCGTACCGTTTACCCCGGTAAATAGAACGGCGACGCCGATGACCAGGCAAAAACAGCGAGACGGCGTCAGCTGAGTCGATTTGGCCCGAAAGAGGAGGGAGCACGCCTTATGGCGGCGACCGACGAATGAGCGCCAAATCGGCCAGCTGACGCCGTCGCAGCGTCAACAAGATAGCTGAGTAGGCCTATAAGCCGGGTTCTGTCGTGAACGGTCATTTATCTTGCCTGCACGTTACCGTGCAGCTCCACGCACGCTACCCGAACGCGGACCGGGCCGGCCCATAGCGTTCCTATTCGCGCTTGCTCCGGATGGGGCTTGCCAAGCCGCCGTGTTGCCACGACGCTGGTGGTCTCTTACACCACCGTTTCAGCTTTTCCCTTTACGCCTTGCGGCGCAGGTGGGAGTCTTCTTTTCTGCGGCGCTTTCCGTCGGATCACTCCGCCCGGCCGTTAGCCGGCATCCCGCCCTCTGGAGCCCGGACTTTCCTCACGCGTGCTGCAAGCAGCACATCGCGCGACCGTCTGGCCCACTCAGCAGTGCAAGAGTGTAGCACACCGTCAGCATAGGCAGCGGCACAACACAAGCGCTCGACACGATAAACCAAGAACCATGTCATGCAGTACAATAGGAACGCCGATGGGCAACGTTGTCAGTCGAGACGCGACCGCGCTCCGCACCCCTCCGTCTACTCGGTGCGTTCCCGCCTCCTCCCCGAGGCGGGATGTCGGCGTTTTTTCATGCACCGACAACTCAATAGCAAGCGAATAGCCCAAGCAGCGTTACGCGCAGGCACTACCGAACATCTCGGCAGTAAATGCAAAAAGGGACCCGTCCATTACGGACGGATCCCTTAAAACAAGTGATCGTCAAACCGATTTACTCGGCGTCGGTCTCCTCGTCCTTCTTCTCGGAAGGCAGCGGGGTAACCTCGATCTCGACGCCCAGAGTCTCAGCAGCGGACTTCATGGACAGGGAGATACGACGACGGTCGAGGTCGATCTCCATGACCTTGACCTGAACCTTGTCGCCTACGTGGGTGACCTGAGAAGGCTGATCGACGTGCTTGTTGGCCATCTCGGAGATGTGCACCAGGCCCTCGATGCCCTCGCCCAGGTCGACGAAAGCGCCGAACGGGACAAGCTTGGTCACAGTGCCCTCGACGATAGCGCCGACGGGATACTTCTTGACCAGTGCGCGCCACGGATCCTCGGTGGTCTGCTTGAGACCCAGGGAGATGCGCTCGCGGTTGAGATCGACGTCGAGAACCTCGACCTCGACCTCCTGGCCGACCTTGACAACCTCGGAAGGATGGTTGACGTGGTTCCAGGAGAGCTCGGAGATGTGGATGAGGCCGTCGATACCGCCGAGGTCGACGAAGGCGCCGAAGTCGACGATGGAGGAAACGGTGCCCTGGAGACGCATGCCAGACTTGAGCTTGGACAGGATCTCGGAGCGCTCGGCCTTACGGGACTCCTCGAGCACGACGCGACGGGAGAGGACGACGTTGTTGCGGTTGCGGTCCATCTCGATGACGCGGGCCTCGATGCGGGTGCCCATGTAAGAGGTGAGGTCCTTGACGCGACGGAGGTCGACGAGGGAAGCGGGCAGGAAGCCGCGCAGGCCGATGTCGAGAATCAGGCCGCCCTTGACAACCTCGATAACCTCGCCCTCGACGTTCTCGCCGGAGTTGAACTTCTCCTCGATGCGGTTCCAAGCACGCTCGTACTCGGCACGCTTCTTGGACAGGACCAGACGACCGTCCTTGTCCTCCTTCTGGAGAACCAGGGCCTCGATGGGATCACCGAGTGCAACGATGTCTGCAGGGTTAGCGTCCTTGCGGATGGACAGCTCGCGGACCGGGATAACGCCCTCGGACTTGAATCCGATGTCAACGAGCACCTCGTCATGCTCGATCTTAACGACAGTGCCGTTAACGAGATCGCCCTCATCAAAGTCGGTAATCGTACCGTCGATGAGGTTGTTCATCTCCTCCTCGTTGACATCGTCAAGAGAGAAAATGGACGAGTTCTGAATCTCACTCAAAGGTGGACCCCTTTCGAACTACGGGGCCCCGATTGCTAGGACCTACAGAAGGGTGCGACAAGCACACAACGTTTAGGAACACTCGGGAGCCGACAGATACTGATGTGACGCTTATGCAATCACGTTCGTATAGATTACGGGGAAATCGCTTCGATTTCAAGCGTGAACTGCGATTTTTTACTCGTATGGAGACTTTTTCGCAATCTTGTGAACGACTGTCTCCACAAGTTGACGATGAGCAGCTAGGCACACTGCTTTGGGGTAAAGTATCCCAGACATACGATTCTGGAACGATTTTTCGAGAAAGGTGCCCGCGTGCTCAAAGCAGTCGTTTTCGATATGGACGAGACGCTTCTTAGCATCAACCTCAACGCGTTCATCCTTCGCTATTTTAAGGATGTCTCGTCGATGCTCGCGGATATCGGACGTCGCAGCCGCGGGGGCACGATGGCGCGCCTCGGCACCATCCTGGTCGACCTCAACGCCAATCGCCGCAGCAGCACGGACAATCGCACCAATCTTGAGTTTTACCAGACCGAGGTCGAGCGCCGGTGCGGCATTTGCCTCTCGGACCCACTTATCTACGAGGCGTTTACCTACTACGATCACGAAGTTCTGCCGTACAAGAACGATGACATGATCAACGCAAAAGCCATGCCGGGTGCGCACGCCGCGCTTCAAGCCGTACAGGACGCAGGGCTGCGCTGCGCGCTCTTCACCAACCCCAGCTTTCCTCAAGGCGCCATCGAGTGCCGCATGGGCTGGGGCGAGCTGACAGACGCGCCCTTCGAGCTCGTAACGCACATGGGCAACGCTACGCGCTGCAAGCCCGATGCCACATATTATCTAGAGCAGCTGCAGGTCATGGGGCTCGAGCCACATGAGGTCCTCATGGTGGGCAACGACCCCAAGCGCGATTTCCCCAGCCCCGACTGCGGCATTCAAACCGCCTATGTGGGCCAAGGAAAGCCCGGCCGAGCCACCTGGCGTGGAACCATGGAAGACTTCGCCCGCGACTTTAACGCCGTAGCAGAAGCCTTCTACGAGCACCAAATAGCCGACGAACTAAGCTAGTCCCCAAATCAGGAATGGGGCGCACGTTTGCCCCACGCTTCATTACGTGGGCAACGGCTTGAGGGCAAGATGCGATGCCCCAGTGTCCTAGGCCGTGATCATTTTGACGCGTTCGCCGATTTTGGCGTCGCGCTTGTCGGAAATAACAGTAAAGCCCTCCAGGTCGCACACCTTTACATTTGAAAACACGTGGAACTTGGAGCTATCGGCGAGTACGTAACTCGCCTGGGAATTCTGCATCACGATACGTTTTTTGATAGCCTCGGGATAACCTGGCGTCATGATGCCGCGGTCCTCGTCCACCGCGTTGACACCTATAAACGCCCGGTCAAAGTACAGCTCGCGCAGCGCGCTCTCAACCATAGGACCGGTGAGCGAGCAGGTAACGGGGTTGAAGTCGCCGCCAATTACCACCACCTTAGCAGCAAGCTCGCCCGTAAACCGACATGCATAGCCGTTGGTGGTGTAGATAGTCACCGGCTTGTCGACGAGCAGGCTCAGGAGCGCCGTCGCGGTGGTACCGGAGTCGACAGCGAGATGAGACCGTCACGCCCGGAGACCCCGCTTTCGCCGCCGAGGAGCGCGCGGCGCACGTGGCCCATGAGGAGCGGCTCGAGCATATCGAGGGGCTCCTTCCCAAGAAGGGAAACGACCCTGCGGGACGACACGGCGAAAACCATCGTTGATTCCGGCAAGAGACGCCGTTTCTCTGGTAGCTTCATCTTCAACCAAGACCGACAATGCCGGCCAGGCACTCAACCCAAAAGGAGACAGCATGCCCAACGAGCTCAGCTATGAGGTCAGCCTCGAGCGCAGCAACCAGATCCGCGCCGACCTGCCGCAGCACCCCGAGAAGTTCACCATGCTCACCGGCGACCGCCCCACCGG
>NZ_QSKJ01000019.1:0-4166 GCF_003469895.1 Collinsella sp. AM28-11LB | reverse complement strand
TGGTCGAAGTGCATGATCTCGATCTTCTCGGTCTCCTTCATGTGTGTCCTCCCATCACATGTGCGCGATTCTATACATCGCGCTTCTTGCTGATACCAATTATAGCCATACGATTGCTCATTATTTAATACCAATCTAAACTCACGCAGATTTACGGCGAACGGTCGGTTTCCTCGCCCGAGTGGTATTACAACGCCATTAGTTGTCTAATTCGAGAAGCACTGCAACGAACACTCCGCAACTCGCCACCTAAAACTACGTTGCGCCAAACCCGCTCTAGTGTTTCCGGCGCAACCCCGCAGTTCGGTTATTCGGCTTCCATCTCTGCTATCACACGACGATACATATCGATAACCTGAGTTGTCGCCTTAGACGGATCCTGATAGTAGCGGCCGTCACACGTCTCGGCCGAGGCATAGCCCGTATAGCCGTGGCGCATGAGCGCCTCGAGGTCGGCACGCATATCGCGCTCGCCGTCGCCCCAGGCAAGATGCGTCGTGCCGCCGCCGACATCCACAAAGTGGGTGTGGACGATCTTGTCGCCCAGGACCTCAAAGTAGCCGTCGATTGTGTCGCCGGCAACTTCCATGGCGCCAAAGTCGATACAAGCCTTCAGGTTGGGACGATCGACCGCCTCGAGGATGCGCGCGACGTCCTGCGCGGTGTTGACCAGCACGGACTCCGACGGCTGCAGCGCCTCGAGCGCAACGCGAATGCCGCGCGTATCGGCATAGTCGCATACCGAACGCAGCATGGCAACGCTGCGGGCCCAGGCGTCCTCAGCCGGCTCGTCCAGATAGGCCCAACCACTCGTCACCAGAATCTGCGGCGCACCCAGCTCAACGGCAACGTCAATGACATTCTTAAAGTACGAGAGTATGCGCTTTTGGCCCGCCTCACCACGCACCGCGACATTCCACGGCTTGGGGTTGTTCTGCTCGGGGCACACGCACACGATCTTGATGCCGTACTGGGCGGCAAGATCGCGAATCTTATCCACCGAATCGTGCTCGTGGCAATCCACATACAGGTGCATCGAGCCAGTCCACAGCTCGATATTGCGATAACCCGCCTCGCCTGCAGCCTTAAAGAACGTCTCGATGCTGTAGTAACGATGGTTGATGTTCATGAGCGAAAGCTCGGGTACGGCCATAGTCCTCCCCTTTCGTACGGGCTTTTAAAAAACAGGGGGCTGCCGCACATGCGACAAGCCCCCAAAGATCGACGCAACCGTTAGACGCGATGGAAGCGCGATTTAAACATATTAGGCAAGCACGCCAAAGAAGGCACCGATGATGCCGATGACCATGGTGCAGAGAATCAGGACCATCGGGTTGATCTTCTTGGAGAGCAGCCAGTAGTAAATCCAGAAGGCGGCCATGCCGAGCATGCCGGGCATGATGCCGTCCAGGATGTCCTGGAGGGTCTGGGCGGAGTCGCCCTGACCGATGGCGACGGGCAGCGAAGCCCAGAACATGTCCTTGCTCATGGCGCCGACCACCATGACGCCGACGATGCCGACGCAGGCCATGATCTTTTGCATCAGACCGGTCTTCTGAGCCTCGTTGAGGAAGCCAATGCCCAGTTCATAACCCTTGATAGCGCCAAAGATACGAATCAGGAACGCCGGGATGTTATAGATGAGCAGGAAGGCGATGGGGCCAAAGGCGTTGCCGGCCTGGCACAGGCTGATGCCCACGGCAGCGGCAACAACGCGCAGGGTGGACAGGAAGAAGGAGTCACCCAGACCGGAAAGCGGGCCCATGAGGGCGGCCTTGATGTCGTTGACGCTCTCGGGCTCAACCTCGCCGCGAGCGACCTTCTCTTCCATGGCCATCGCGATGCCGCCCACGAAGGGAGCGAGCTGCGGGGTGATGTTGAAGAATGCGCTGTGACGGTGCAGGGCCTCGGCGTAATCGTCGGGACGGCCGGCATAGATCTTCTTGAGCATGTTGGCGACCATCAGGCAGAAGGCAATGTTCATCTGCTTGTAGTAGGTCCAGGAGAACTCCATGCCCAGAGCGCCGGTGCTCAGAGAGCTCTTAATGAGGTCGGAGCGAGTAATCTGGTTCTCGGAATTAGAAGTCATCGTCCTCATCCCCTTCCACAGAAAGCTGGGGCTGGGCGCCACCAAGGCCCAGCAGGTCGAACTTGTTGATGCCGATGATGATTGCGATCAGAGCGACACCGAGGACGGGCACGTTGGCATAGGAGCACATCAGGAAGCCCAGGAAGTAGAACGGCACGAGCTGCTTGGTAAGCACCAGACGACCGAGCATTGCGAAGCCCATGGCAGGCAGGATGTTGGCTGCGACGCCAAAGCCATCAAGGACAAACGTCGGGATGAAGTCGAGTAGACCCTGAACGGCGTCAGCGCCAAGATAGAAGGAGACGGAGCACAGGAAGAAGGCCAGGGCGACAATCACAAGACCGATAACCCAGTGCATAGCGTAGATACCCTTGAGGTTACCCTTGCTGGCAAAGACGTCGGCGCGGTCGACCAGAAGGGGCATACCGGCGTTGATGACGTTCTTGATGGCCAGGCACAGGGTGGCGATGGGCATCGCGAGCGCGATAGCGGCCTCAGTGCTCTGGCCCAGCTGAATAGCGAAGGCGCAAGCGAGCACGCCGCCAATCGTCTCATCAGGTGGCACGTAAGCGCCGATGGCAATAGAACCCATGAAGAGCAGCTCGAGGCTCGCGCCGATGGCGAGGCCGGACTGCAGGTCCCCGAGGACTATGCCGACGAGCGGGCACAGAACGATCGGGCGGAACGCATAGAGCGTACCGAGCTGATAATCGAGCTTACCGAAAGCAGCGATAAGTCCGATGAGGATCGCTTGAACAAGCATTGTTCCTCCTTTTGATCCCTCTTGGATCCGGTCGGCGATTCCCGACTTGTCAGCGCGCCCTTTTCCATGCCGACAATCGCCTAGGCAGATCCAGCTTGTACCGGCGTGCTGTTAACACCTAAACCGGTACAAATGATTTCATACCAATTATATAGTCATGCAGAAACTATTTAATACCAATCGCTCAACGGGCAGGTACTTCCGGTGAACGGTAGGTGGACTACCGGGTAAAGCGTTTATCCGCTACTCCACGGATAGGGCAGCACCATGCGTGCCGCCCCGTGGTCCCAAGTTACAGGACACTCATAGCGTCGACCTTGGGGTCATCGGCCAGAGCGCGAATCTCGACCTCGACACCACGACCGACGAGCTCGCGGATTTCCTCTTCCTCGGCGGCGGTCACAAAGACCTGACGCGAAACCTGGCGGGCGTCGGGACGCTGTTCGTCCTTGGACTTGGTGTTGCCCAGGTTGATCGAGGTAATCTGCGGGCAGCCGTCGGCAAGCTGCTTGGCCTCGGCGATGCTGGCGACGCAGATGATCATCTTGTACTTATCAGTGACACCAGAGTTAATTGCCTCGATGGCGTGTTCCATGTCCTTGATGACGAGCTTGGCGTTGGCCGGCTTGCCCATCTTGAGCGTGGTCTTCCAAACGGGATCGTTGGCAACCTTGTCGCCGACGCAGAAGATGCAGTCGGAGCCCAGGCCCTGGACCCAAGAGACGGCCACCTGGCCATGAAGCAGACGATGGTCGACGCGAAGCAGTTGAATCATGATTGACCCCCAAAGGTCTCATGCCGGAAACCCGGCCCCATTAATAGCAGGCGGAGACTAGAACTCTTCCTCGTCATCCGCATCGGTCAGCAGATCGTTGACAAACTTGACGCGCGTGTCGTCAGCCGCGATTATCTCGCGGATAACCTGATCGGCGGGAGCCTCCTGGTCCGAGAACAGTAGCTGGATCAGCAGCGGCAGGTTCATGTTGGCGACAAGGTAGGTGTTGGGACGCGTCTGAACGATCTTGGTGAACTCGTTGTTGACGCTACCGCCAAACAGGTCGGTGCACACGATCACGTCATCGGCAGGGTCGATGGTCGCCAGCAGCTTTGCGGCCTCCTCGGCGACGTCGGTGCGACCGTCGACAAACATCGATAGATCGTGAACGTTATCGCGCGCGCCCGAGAGCAGCTCGGTGCTCTCTTTAATGCCGGTCGCAAAATGCGCGTGGCTGGCGAAGATGTATTGCCTCATTACAGTTTCCCCCAAATGGAATTAGTAGTCGAACTGGTGGTAGTAGCGGCGGTACTTGAGGT
>NZ_QSKJ01000018.1:8817-9104 GCF_003469895.1 Collinsella sp. AM28-11LB | reverse complement strand
CCGGTCAGCTTAAGAAGTACGTGACCGAGGCGGTCAACGAGTACTTCGCGCCGATCCGCGAGCGTCGCCAGCGCTATGAGAACGACCTGGACTATGTGAAGGACGTGCTGCACGAGGGCAACCGTCGTGCCAACGAGATTGCCGAGCAGACCCTGGCCGAGGTTCAGAACGCCATGGGTATGGTGTACTAGGGATATGTTCTGCGGCGCTGTCGCCGGGATTTGAACACGCAGAGACGGTGAGGCTAAATCCTCCCCTAACAGGAACGGGCCCGCTGGCAGTCAGTT
>NZ_QSKJ01000018.1:0-8770 GCF_003469895.1 Collinsella sp. AM28-11LB | reverse complement strand
GCAGTCAGTTGCCAGCGGGCCCGTTCCCGAAGTACACCGTTGAATCGCACAGAGGGGAGGAATGCGAATCAAACTTAACAGGGCAGGCTTTTTCATCGCCTATTGCCTGCTCCGTTGCTGAATACAATATAGTTCACCGTTGTTTACTTTGTAGCGTCAATATGCTCCGCCACACCTTCTCCATAAGTTAGCTAGGGTAAACTAAAACCACCACAAAGGGGACAGGCACCTTTGTGGTGGTTTTAGCCACGGCAGAACCGTTAGAGTCCGGCAGGCCAGCGACAGGCGCCCAGATCGACGTGCATGTCGTCCTTAAACGCCACACCCTCCCCTAGCAAAAGCTCACGTTGAGCATCGGGACCGCCAAAAGCAAAACCCTCGCAAATGTGCCCGTCGGCAAACACCACACGGTGACAGGGAATCTCGCCGGGGCGCGGATTGCTATGTAGGGCATACCCAACGTACCGCGCGCTCCGCGGACGACCGGCGAGCAGCGCCACCTGACCGTACGTGGCGACCATCCCTTCGGGGATCTGCTCGACCACCTCGTACACCCGTTCAAAAAAGCCCTCAGACGCCATTGCTCACTCCTTTCCATCCGGAAAAGCATAAACCACCACAAAGGTGCCTGTCCCCTTTGTGGTGGTTTATGGCAGGTCGGTTAGTTGGTAAGCTGGAAGAAGGCTATGGCTACGGCGCCGGGACCTACGTGGGTGCCGATGGTGGCGCCGATGGTATGGACGGGCAGCTCGCCCTCGATGTGGCCAGCCCACAGCGCCACGCTGTCCTCAATATACTTCTTGAGCACCGCATCCGAAAGTCCCGTATAGCCAAGCGCCAGGGGCATGGCGAAGTCGACGCCGCCCGCCTTTTCGACCTTCTGGTTCAGCAGGTTACGACCGTTCTTGGAGCCGCGCGCCTTGCCCAGCTGTACGATCAGACCGTCCTCTACAGCCACCACGGGCTTTACGTTGAGCAGCGTACCCACGGCGCCCGCCGCAGCAGACAGTCGACCGCCGCGCACCAGATACTCCAGCGTCTCGAGCAGGCCAATAACCACAACTCGGTCGCGCACGGCCTCGACAGCCGCCGCGATCTGAGATGCACTGCGGCCCTCGTCCACCAAGCGCAGCGCATACTCGACCAGGACGCGCTCGCCCAGGGTGACGTTGTTGCTGTCTACCACGAACACGTCGCCACCTGGCGCCTCGGCAAGTGCGGTACGGGCACTCTGATTGGTGCCCGAAAGCTTAGCGCCCACGGTAATAATCACGGCCTCGTCGCCGGCCTCACGTGCTTCGGCAATCGCCTGCGAAAAGGCATACGGGTTGACCTGGCCGGTCATGGGCAGCTCATCGCGCTCCACGAGCATCTCGTAAAAACGCTGGTGGTCGATGTCGACGCCATCCATGTACACATCGGTGCCAAAGGTGACGGACAGCGGCAAAACGGCCAGCGCCGGATGCTCGGCCGGCGACATATCGCTTGCGGAATCGGTAATAATGCGGACAGACATAGTTGATCCTTTCTTGCGCGGGCCTCGCGCAGGGAATTTCGACAGCAATGCCCCGGCACGGCGAACGCGCTCAAACGGGACTCTGCAGTTGTTTATCGGAAGCAAATGCCCCAGCGGCTCTACAGCTCGCGCAGGGTATTGAGAATCGTGCGCAACGACGCGTACATCTGCTCGCGCTGCTCCACGCCCATGGTCTTGCCGGTGGTGTCGAGCACTTCGCGAATAATGCGATCGGCCTCGTTCATGCTCTCGCCACCCAACGTGGTCAGACGAACCGGGGCACGGTATTTAACGGCAGCATCGCCCGAATCTTCGACCTCGACGTAGCCGCCCTCCTCCAGATGCGCCAGCGTGCGCGAGACAGCGGCACGGGTCACGCCTGCCATGCGGGCGAGGTCGGCCCCAGTCAAGCCGTCCTTGCTGCGCTCCAGATAGTACAGGCACATAACATCGGAGCCCTTGAGGCCCAGCCTTGCGCCCTCAGATGCCTTAATGCGCTGGATCTCCTTGTAGAGACCGCTGATCAGTCCGACAAAGTCCTCGAAACGTGTCTCGTCGCTCTGCTGCATGGGAGACAACCGCCTTTCGCTTGCATAATGCTAACGAGTAAACATCTTAGCCGTACTCAGCGACCGGCAGCCCCACACGCCCCATTTGTTAACCCATCAACATAAAAACCACCACAAAGGGGACAGGCACCTTTGTGGTGGTTTTGACCGTCGAGTTTGATCCGCAGACTTCGCTACAGCTCCACGCAAGGATTGTCGCGAGTCACAAGCGTCTTGACGACAACCGTCGCTCCCAGATAGCGCTCAAGCAACTCAGCGAGGCGATCAACGGCAGCCTGGCAATCCCCCATCCGCTCGGGCTCCACGCACTCAATCGCCAGGAATGCATCGGCCGAATCGTCGGACAGCGCCGTGCGAACGCCGTCGCGCCAGTTCCAGCAGCGGCACACGGCGCCCGCATCGTCAATATAGGCGAGCTCGCCGGAAAGCGTCGGATCATCTGTCTCCTCGCCAAGCGGCAGGAACGCATCGGCGCCATCGGTCACCGCCAAGCGCAGATTGCCCTCAATCGCGTGCACATCCTCACCGCCAACAGGCAGCGCATAGGTCAGCGACACCGTGTTGTAGATATCCACCGCCGGCGTAATATGACCGACCGGTTTGCCTTTGAGCACGCGCTTAAGCAGGTTCTCAATCGAACAACGCGCGCCCTTCTTAGTCTTGAACAGACGATACGCCTCGCGCCATGCCTTGACCGGCGCATTCTCGCTGATGGTATCGCTCGTCAGGTGACGCTCCGCATCGATATTGGCGCGGTCAAGCAGCGCGGCAATCGCATCCACGTCCTCCTGGGAAATCTGCGCCGCGGGCTTCATGCCCTTTACGACCACAACGCCGATAGCCGCCTGCGGAAACAGTTCCCAAAACGAATCCTCGGCAACGAAACTCTTCATGTGCTCTCCCTTCATAGCGTGCGCCCGAGCCCGGGCGCCTAAACAAAAAGCGCCCTTACGACGGCCACCTTCAAAGTCCTACGGTGCCGCCACAAGAGCGCTTACGCTGCCCCCATCCGGAGAAGGGGGCGATATGTCAGGCGTATTGTAACCCGAGTCATCCGCCCGAGCAAAACCACCACAAAGGTGCCTGTCCCCTTTGTGGTGGTTTTGAACTCGCGGCGATGCTAGAGACGAAGTCCCAGCAGGCCGCGGCCGCGATGACGGGCCTCGGCGGGCACCTGGGCGTGCGGGCCGGCGGCCTTGACGGACTCGGGCAGGTGCGAGTACTTCTTCTCGAAGTTCTCCTCGAACATCACCGCCAGGTTGTGCGCGGCCTCGTCGTAGCGCGCGGTGCTCTGCCAGTACTGGCGCGGCACCAGGATGCCGTCGGGCACACCGTGGCACGTGGTGGGAATGTCGACGTTAAAGATATCGTCGTGCACGAACTCGCTGTCCTCGATGGTACCGTCGAGGGCGCGGGCCACCAGGGCGCGCGTGTAGGCAAGCTCGATACGATGGCCAACGCCGTAGCCGCCACCGATCCAGCCGGTATTGACCAGGTACACGCGCGTGCGGCCGTCGGCAATGCGCTCGCCGAGCATCTTGGCGTAGACCATAGGGTCGAGCGGCATAAACGGCTCGCCAAACAGCGAGGAGAACGTGGGCGTGGGCTCGGTGACGCCGACCTCGGTGCCGGGGATCTTGGCCGTAAAGCCTGTCACAAAGTGATACATGGCGGCATCGGCCGTTAGGCGCGAGATGGGCGGCAGCACGCCAAAGGCATCGCAGGTCAAAAACAGCACGACGCTCGGGATGGTGCCCATGCCCTTGGTCCACGCGTTGGGGATATGCTCAACGGGATAGGCCACGCGCGTATTGTGCGTGATCGAGACGTCATCATAGTTGGGCTTGCGGTTCTCGTCGAGCACCACGTTTTCGCAGATGGCGCCAAAGCGAACGGCGTTGAAGATCTCGGGCTCGTGGAACGCGTCCAGGCCCTCGCACTTGGCGTAGCAGCCGCCCTCGATGTTGAAGATGCCCATGTCGGACCAGCCGTGCTCGTCGTCACCGATCAGCAGTCGCGTGGGGTTGGCCGAAAGCGTGGTCTTGCCGGTGCCCGACAGGCCAAAGAACACCGCGGTCTCGTGCGTGACGGGATCCATGCTGGCCGAGCAGTGCATGGGCAGCACATCGTCCTCGACAGGCAGCAGGTAATTCATGACGCTGAAGATGGACTTTTTGATCTCGCCGGAATAGCCGGTGCCGGCGACCAGAATCACGCGTTCCTGGAAGTTGATGACCACGGCGGCGCTGGAGTTGAGGCCCTTGATGGCAGGATCGCACTGGTAGCCCGGCGCGGCGAGCACGCAGAAGTCCGGCTCACCGGTGCGCGCAATTTCGCGAGCGAGCGGACGGGCGAGCATTTGCTTAATGAAGAGCGCCTGGCTGGCACGCTCGCAGGCGACGAGCAGGCGACGCGTGTGGTTGCGGTCGGCGCCCGCCATGCCGCGCGTGACGAACACGTCGCGCTCGTTGAGGTAGTCGACGATACCGGCCTTGATGGTCTCGTAGCTCTCAATCGAAAGCGGTCGGTTGACGGCGCCCCAGGCGATCTTGTCGTGCACGTCGGGCGTGTCGACGATAAAGCGATCGTTGGGCGAACGACCGGTGCGCTCCCCCGTCTCGATCACGAGTGCGCCATTGGACGCCATACGGCCCTCTTCGCGGCGGATGGCGTGCTCGACGAGCTCCGCCGCGGGCAAATCGACCAGCAGACGGGGCTGATTCTCGGCGGGATCTTCGACCAGCGTAATGCCAAAGTTGGACAGAACTTCTGCAGGGGTAACACCAGACATGGGGCCTCCTTTAAAAACGCGGCACGTGGACGCGGCGCGCACTTTACTCACATAAAGCCCGTTGTACCCGATATGCAAAAACGTTTTTGCGGCAACCGCGAAGCACCCGCCCAACGGTCAAAAATCGCACGCAAGCGGCCTAGTCATTGGGAACGTTCTTAAACGACTAGCCATCAGGGACACTCTTGAACAGGCAACAACCAAGGAGTGTCCCCAGATGCCGGCACTTAGGGACGTTCCCAAAGTGCCGGCACAAAAGGAACGTCCCCAAGTGTCAACTACAGCGGCAGGTTTTGGCCGAGCATGGCTATGGCGCTCATCAGGACCAGCATGCCGGCAGCGTAGGGCAGCACCGCGCCCAGGAGTTCAGCGTCCTTACCGCGTACATGCACGGCGGCAAGACCGATCGCGAGCGTCTGCGGCGAAATCATCTTACCGGCGGCAACGCCAAGCGCATTCAGCGCGACCATCCAGTAGTCGCTCACACCCAGCGCCGTAGCGGCCTGGCTCTGGATGGGGCCAAACAGCATGCCTGAGGACGTGCCCGAACCGGTCACGAACGCACCGACGGCGCCGATCCACGGAGCCAGAATCGGGTACAGGCCGCCGGCGACCGCAATGCAAAACGCGCTGATCGAAGAGATCATGCCCGCATAGCCCATCACCTTGGCGCAACCCAGCACCGTAAGCATGGTAATGACCGTCGGCATCATCTGCTTGACGGTCGCGGCCAGCACCTCGCCCATCAAGCGCGGCGACGCGCCCTGAATGGCGCCGCCGACAAATGCCGCCAGGAAGATCCAAACACCCGGCGTGTTGATCCACGAAAACGTAAGCGTGCCGGGGTTCTCACCGCAATACACCTGCACGTAACTCGCAAACGGCGCGAGCGCGGCGTGCACGACGGGCACCAGGTTGGAGGTACCCAACAGCAGCACAAAAATCAGGATGAAGCACGACCAGGCAGAAAGCGCCGACTTAGCGGTGAGCTGTTCGCCGGCCTCGATATTCATGTGAAAGCGTGCATCCAGATGCCCCGACTTCTCGGCATGCATGGCAAGCGCGGCGGTCAGCGCAAGCGATACGATGGAGCCCACGACCACGGCAAGCTCGGGACCCACGAACATGGCAACGACCAGGGCCGCGCCGACAAAGGACACACCGGAAAGCAGCGCCACGCCGGCAACGCCGTGCAGACGCTCGCTTACGCTCGCAACGTTGCCTTGATCATCGGCGACACGGCCCGCGACCAATACAATGAGCAGCGGCATCACCACAAAGAACGGTGCGAGCTGCACCAGCTGAACGGTCGCCAAATGCAGCGGGTCCAGGCCCACCAGGTCGGCAACGGACACCGTGGGGATGCCGATGGAGCCGTAGGGCGTGGGCACGCCGTTGGCCAGTAGACAGATCAGCACGGCGGGCACGGCCTCAAAACCAAGGCCCGCGAGCATGCCGGCGGGAATGGCAACGGCGGTACCAAAGCCGGCCATGCCCTCCATAAAGCCGCCGAAGCACCACGCCACGAGCAACGCCAGCAGACGACGGTCGCTGCTGATGGAGGTGATCATGCTGCCGATCACGTCCATGGCACCCGTGCGCACGCACAGGTTATACGTAAAGACGGCGGCGATAATCACGAGCACGATGGGCCACAGGGCCATCAAAAAGCCCTCGAGCGAGGCCGTGGCTATCTGCGCCGCCGGCAAATGCCACCACGCAAGGGCAAGCACGCACGAAAGGA
Organism: Collinsella sp. AM28-11LB; assembly: GCF_003469895.1. Taxonomy (NCBI): domain Bacteria; kingdom Bacillati; phylum Actinomycetota; class Coriobacteriia; order Coriobacteriales; family Coriobacteriaceae; genus Collinsella; species Collinsella sp. AM28-11LB. Next base: position 2,150 of record NZ_QSKJ01000018.1, on the reverse strand, counting down.
CAAACGATCCGATAGCGGCTTTCCAGGCGGGCCATTTAAAGCACAGCAGCATCACGACAAGCCAAATAATCGGCACAAGAGCCAGCAAAAACGCAGCGACATCCATGGGTAAAAACTCCTTGGTACCGCGCAAGCGGTATCGGGGGGTCACAAAACTTCATCAGGATACCGCACGTTTGCCGACAAATTACAGCCGCCCGCCGAAATTATTGAACAACCTGTTCAAAAACACGAATGGATACCACCGCGACTATACTAGAGCGCAGTAATAGAAAGGAATCTCCTTGAGCATCACGCCCCTCGATAGCATCCGCCGCACCATCGCCCGCCGTAACGGCGTCACCGACCCCACCGTATCGGGCGGGGCGCACGGGCAGGGTGGACGCATCGAGAACGGTCTATTCCCCGCATCTCACACCGCCGAGGAGCTCGCACGCATCCAAGAGCTAAGCCAGCGTAACGCCGGCGGTCCCGACAACGGCCAGGCCACACGCCGTCGCCGCGAGCGCAATCGCCAGCCCGGCCCCATCCACCGCATGGTCAATGCCTGGTGGAACCGCCTGCTCGGAGCCGTCTACGGCGGCGGCTTCTCCGCACAAGAAGCCGAGTACGAAGATCACGCCACCCATCGCGACTACCTTTGGAACACCATCGGCACCGCCGTGTGGGGCATGACGTTTCCCCTGCTCACCATCGTGTCTACGCAGCTCGTGGGCGCCGAGGAGGCCGGCAAGTTCTCCATCGCCTTTGTCACCGGCACGCTCATCATGATCGCGTGCAACTACGGCGTGCGCAACTTTCAGGTCTCGGACATCGACGAAAAGACGTCCTTCGCCTCCTACCAGCTCAATCGTTGGATCTGCGGGGCCCTAGCCTTGGGCTGCGGCCTGCTCTATAGCAGCGTCCGCGGCTATGACGCGCATATGGCGACGATCGGCCTTGGGGTCTACCTCTACAAGGTCATCGACGGCGTCGCCGACGCGTACGAAGGCCGCCTGCAGCAGGCCGATAAACTCTACCTGGCCGGTATGAGCCAAACGCTGCGTTCCGTTGGCGTCATCGCGGTCTTTGGCGTTGCCCTGCTCCTCACGCGCAGCATGCCCATCGCAGCCATGTCAATGGGCATCGCCGCGATTGCCTCGCTCGTACTGGTCACCGCGCCGCTCGCCCTGCTCGAGACCGAAAAATCACGCCGCATGAGTCTGCGCGAGGTCGGTCACCTGTTTGTCCAGTGCGCCCCGCTTTTTGGCGCGCTGTTCCTGTTCAACCTAATCGAGAGCATGCCCAAGTTCGTGATGGAAGGCACACTGGCCTACAAGTATCAGCTGTACTTTAATGCCCTGTTCTTTCCGGCGCAGGCTATTTTGTTGAGCATTGGATTTATCTATAAACCGCAGCTCCTGCGTCTATCGAGCATTTGGGCGAATCCGCGCAAGCGTCGCCGCTTTGACCTGATTATTGTTGCCGTTATGGCGCTGATCGTAATCATCACCGGAGCGTGCGCCGCATTTATGGCAGGCCCCGGCATCCCCATCATGAGCTTTATGTACGGCCTTAACTTTGAGCGCTACCGCACGCTGGCACTGCTGATGGTTGTCGCCGGCGGCGTCACCGCGGCAATCGACTTTATCTACGCCATCATCACGGTGCTGCGCCACGCCGGCGACGTCACCAAGATCTACCTGATCTGCTTCGCCGTGAGCGTAGTGCTGCCGGTGATCCTGATTGAGCTGCTGGGTCTGATGGGCGCTGTGGTGAGCTACCTGGCGGTCATGGCCCTACTGCTGGTGTTGTTGATAATCGAGTACGCCCACATCCGTCAGCGCATCGAGCGAGACCGGAACCCGTACGGAGCCTAATTAGCTGCCCCCGGAACCGGAATTTGCGATGGAATCACCCCGGCTGGGGTCCGGTTGCGGACAATATGCATCACGCAAAACTAAGTGAGTAGACTTTTACCGAATCCCCGACCACACCGACATAATACAAGTCTGTGATCTGCGGTTTTATTGAGGCAAATATGTTGGGTGCTCGGCATTTCCAAAAAAGCCTACTCACTTAGCCAGCGGGCAGCCAAATGATTATTTAATCCCCGTCCCAGAAAAATCATTTGGCTCTTCGGTGGTTTCTGTGGGAGAGATTCCGGCATA
>NZ_QSKJ01000017.1:0-11964 GCF_003469895.1 Collinsella sp. AM28-11LB | reverse complement strand
CCGGTCAGCTTAAGAAGTACGTGACCGAGGCGGTCAACGAGCACTTCGCCCCCATCCGCGCGCGCCGCGAGGAGCTCGTGCAGGATATGGACTACGTCAAGGACGTCCTGCACGAGGGCAACCGCCGCGCTAACGAGGTCGCCGAGGCCACGCTCGCCGAGGTGCGCGAGGCCATGGGCATGGTGTACTAAGCCATCCGGCTCGCGGAAACGCGCCGCGACACGCGAATGGGCCATCTTCACGTGTCCACGCCTTCGACATAGCCAAGGTCTTACGAGGTGGGCGATAATAAGCCCGCCTCGTTTTTTACGTTGTATGGGGGATTGCATGTACCGACTTGTTGCCAGCGATATGGATGAGACGTTTCTCGATGCCGACCACGCCATCCCGGCGTCCAATCTCCGAGCACTCAAACGCATGAGGGAGCTCGGTGTGCTGTTCGTCCCTTCGAGCGGGCGATGGTATTCCTCTATCATGGACAACTTCTCGGGGGAGGCCCGCGAGCTGATCGAAGACGGCTATGTGCTCTCCTATAACGGCGGCTTCATCAACCGCGTGGGAGACCCCACCCCGCTCACCACCTGCGGCCTTTCCAACGAATGCGCGAACGCGATCTATGCAAAGGGGCTCGAACTCGGACTCTGCATGCACGTCAACGTCGCCGACGGCCACGTGTTCGTGAATGACGCACCCACACGGGAGCGCGACTATCTGGAATCGATCACCGGGGTCACTCATTTTCGCGGATCTGACCATCCCGACCTCTCATTCCTTGAAGGCCGTGGCATCGTGAAGATCCTGTACGTCGACTGGGACTTCGATGAGCTGCAGGAATTGGGCCGCAAGCTCGCGCCGATGGCCGAGCGACTCGGCGTTGACATCACCTTCTCCTCCAAGCGCTACCTCGAACTCATGCCCGCAGGCGTTGACAAAGGGACGGGGCTCACGCGCCTTGCCGATATGCTGGGAATTCCGATGTCCGAGGTCATCGCCGTTGGTGATTCCGCAAACGACCTCTCCATGATCAAGGCGGCGGGACTGGGCGTCGGCGTGGCGAATGTCACCGACGACGTGCGGCCGTATTGCGATGTCGTCCTTGAAACGGCTGGGACTGAGGGTGCGTTCTCCGAACTCATCGAGCGATTCCTTGAACCCTAACGACCACATGTCACTGTGTCTTTCTATTTGTAACCCTTGATTAACTTATGGAGAGGCTGTGTGCTCGTCGGTCTACGACTTGGGTCTCAGAGAATTAGCTATAGTTAACTTAATGAAGGCACAGGCGAATTAAAGACCTTCGACACGAACGTTGCGCCTTCCCTCCCCTCGCGCAACACCTCTTTGGAAAGGCTCCCCGCACATGTGGGGCGCCTTTCTTGACTACAATGGCGATATCGATTGAAAGTGAGGGCGGCATGGCAGACCGGGACACCGACGGATTCTTCAACCGCGTATACGACATGGTACGCCAGGTGCCCTGCGGCATGGTTGCCACATATGGTCAGATCGCCAAGCTCGTTGGTGAGCCCCGTCGAGCCCGATACGTGGGATACGCCCTGCACGTCAATCCGGAACCCGGCACCATCCCCTGTCATCGCATCGTATTCGCCGACGGACGCCTCGCGGAGGGGTTCGCCTTCGGTGGGCCCGAGGCGCAGCGCACACTGCTCGAGGACGAAGGCGTTGCCTTCCTCGCCAACGGACATGTCGACCTGCAGGCCTCTCGCTGGCCAGCGGGCCTGGTATGACAAGGGGCGCCGACAGCGCCCCTTCCCGTTTTGGATCCTTGGCAGGCAACCCAATCAAACGGTCGCCTCGAGTGCGTCCCCCGCGCGGTCGAGTGTGCTTCTGACCTTGGCACCCTGTTTGAACCACGTGCGCAGGTCCTCGAGCGTGCTGCCCGCTTGCATACACCTTGATTTTGCGACCACCCCTCGTGGTCACCGTGCAGCGGTCGCCGCTCTCGCTGTTCTCGTGCGCCGTGATCTTCTTGAGGTAATCGCGGCGAAACGCCACGACGCGGGCGTTGCTGATCTCGATGAACCAATCGTCATCGACAAGCGAAGTACCCGTGGCACCTCGGCTTGCCATCTCCTCGGAGAAGGAGAAACCGAGCGTGCGCTCCTGCCTGCCGATCTCGAGGATGCCGCGGGCCGGCATGCCGAGCATGAGCAGGGGCAGGAACCCCCCTATGAACAGGAACAGGAACGGGATGAGCACGAGCAGACGCGCACCCTCGTCGGTGAAGACCGCCATGAAGGCGAGGACGAGCGAGAAGACGAGGGCCATGCCGTTGAAAACAATCGTCAACGGCTTGATGGCAGACCAACACAGGCCCGCCTTGGTCATGGGACCGTCGACGGCGTCCGAGACTTCGATGCCCTCTTCCTCCAGACGGGCGAGGAGGTTGAGCGAGCACACCCCCTCGAGGCTTATCGAGCAGAACTTCCGGTCGCCCTCGAACAGGTCGATCCTCATCATCTGCGCGTGAAGCGTTGCACGGGTGATGTTGCCAAACGTCGTCTCCTTGCGGATGCCGAAGGCGTTACGCGAGAGAATGCGCCCACCGTCCACGTCGATACGCGGGATGCTCAGCAAGGCCCAGATAGCCATACCCGCGAGCGCCATGGCATGACCGAACCACACAAGTTCGTGGTCCCACTCGCCCAGCGAGACGCCCTGCCAGACGTAGACACCCAGCATGAGCAGTTCGAACGCGACGGCGCAGCAGGCGATGATCGTGCGGATGGCTGCGGGCATGCGCACCGTGAAGCAATCGAGGCTGTCCGTTGCCTCGCTGCGCTCGCGCGCGCCGCGGCGGGCGACCCATGCAGTGAGCGGGCCGACGATGAACACGGTCATACCGACGCGCAGAATGGATTCGAGCAGATTACTCATAGGGGCCACCGCCTCGGGCTCTGGAGATTAACTGCAGGAAACGCTGCCAGAACGATGGGATGCGCACAACGTAAGGAGCCGCGTATCGGCAAGCGGCGGCATCGCAATCGCCCGGCGAACAGATGATGATCGGCGCCGGGCCAGACGAATTAAACAAAAGGGTGGTCGACGGCGCCCTCGCAGGCGCACCGTCGACCACCCTTCACGTCGCAGCGACCCTACAAGCCGTCCGAAACGAAACGCACTCCGCCAGAGCGCTACCCAATCTTGCGGATGCTCGGGATCGCCCAGGTGATGCCTGCTAGGATCACCATTGCAGCACCGATAAGCACGAAGCACGCGCTTACGCCGATGGCGTCCGCGAACAAGGTCGATGCGACGAGCCCCACGGGCATAGCCCAGCTGCAGACCGCTCCGTACAGACCGAAGACGCGGCCCATGCACTCGGGATCGACGCGCTCCTGCATGAGCGCCATCTGCGGCGCGCTGTACAGCGGACTCGAGACCCCCATCGCGAACGTAAGCCCCAGAAACACAACGAGCGCGGAAGGGGGCACGAGGCCGCCCGCGAGCGTGCCCGCTCCGAAGAGGCCGATGGCCAGCGTGCACGAAAGCGCGCGGTTCTTAAGGCCACCCGTCGCCCCGATCCAGCCGCTCGCCGCGATCATGCCGACCGAGAACGCGATCTCCGCGATAGCCGACTGCGTAGTGGTGCCCCCAAAATGGTCGAACACCATGAGCGGGAACAGCGCGGATATGGGCGAGAACAGGACCGAGAAGGCGAAGCCGATCCAGAGCATGGCGAACAGACCGTGATGGCGTTTGAGCTCGCGGTACCCGTTGGCCGTCTCCAATAGGAAGGCCCGCACCGCGCGGTGCGACGCCTCGGCGTTCTCCTCGGGCGTATGGCGCTCGGGCGCCGGCGTCTTGATGCCGGAGGTCGCCACCGCGATGCTCGCGAGCACCGCCCCGGCGACATCGAGCGCGATCATGAAAGTCAGACCAAACGCCGGGTAGACCGCCGCGGCGATGGCGTTGCCGATGATATAGCTACCCGACTGCATGAACTGCAGCATGCCCGCCAGCTTGCCGAGCACCTCGGGCGGGGCGATGAGCGGTGTGAGCGCGTTGAAGGCGGGCGTATGGAGCGTGCTGCCCAGCGCACGGACGAACAGCACCGCCGCCACAACGGCGACAGAAAGGTCGCCCCGAAGCGAGCCGAAGACAAGCGTGAGGCTCACGGCCGCGATGAAGAGATCGGCGCCGATCATGAGACGCTTGATGGACGTGCGGTCCACGATGGTGCCCGCGAAGGCGCCGAGGAGCGCCATGGGCAAGAAGGCCGCCAGGCTCACGAACGACAGGGCGCTCGCGGAGCCGGTGGTGAGGGTGACGTGCCAGATGAGACCCATCTGCAGAATGGAGCTCGTGAGCACGGAGAAGAACTCGCCGATCCAGACGATGGCGAGCGAGCGCTTCCAAGAAGCGCAGGGATTCGGTTGTGTCATGGAATAATCCTTTGATGCGATCGGTGGTATGCAGCGAAGTACCGGTCGCTCACGCGACCGTGGCTAGAGCCAAATCCTCATGGAAGCAAGCATGGTGCAGCTCCCCTTTCCAAATCTAGAGGTAAACCTTCAGCCGTGAGTGGGGCTATTATAGGGACTTGCGAGCCAAGATGCAACAGGAAGACCTCTACGGAGCGTAGATGCCGGGCGCCCCGAACCACTTATGCCATGAGAGACGGCATCCGATTCTCCTTGACTTGGTCTCAATGTGATATCACAAAGCAATCAGCAGTCGCACGGACTGCTCGGGGACTCGCCTCCTCCCCATCGCAATCTGGAGCGCGGCGCCGGGGACGTCACGCAAACGCCGGCGCAGTCATGAAAGGAACTCACAATGAGCGTGGAAAAGCAACTCAAGGCCAAGTCGGGCTACGGCATGCTCGTCGCCGTGGCGGTGGCGCTCATCGTCATCATCGGCCTCTTTATCTGGAGCACCATCGGGCTCGCGAGCACGCCCGACGGCGTCGACGCGCCCGCAGTCTACGGATGGGGGCTCGGCCTCAGCATCCTCGCGTTTTGCCTGTGGTTCATCCCACTCAACGGATTCTTCTCGCTGCAGCCCGGCCAGGCGCGCGTGTGCATCCTGTTCGGCAAGTACGTGGGCACCGTCCGCGACGAGGGCTTCTTCTGGGCCAACCCGTTCTTTAGCAAGAGCATGGGCGGATCGGCCGGGATCGGCGAGATGATCGAGCTCGAGATGAGCGATTCCAAGGCCGCCAAGGCCGCGGCGCAGAAGGCCGCCAAGGGCAACCCCACCACTATCTCCACCCGCGTGCGCACCCTGAATGGCGAGCGCCTGAAGGTCAACGACAAAATGGGCAACCCCATCGAGATCGCAACCGTCGTGGTGTGGCACGTCGCCGATACCGCCAAGGCGCTCTTCGACGTCGACGACTACCAGAGCTATGTCGCCATGCAGGCCGAGACGGCGCTGCGCCACGTGGCGAGCGTGTACGCCTACGACCACCTGGAGGACGAGTCCGATGCCGCCGGCGCCATCACGCTGCGCGCCAATGTGGAAGAGGTCTCCGAAGCCCTGCGCTGCGAGCTCGCGATGCGCCTGGCACCCGCCGGCGTGGAGGTGGACGACGCCCGTCTCACGCACCTCGCCTACTCCCCCGAGATCGCCCAGGCAATGCTGCGCCGCCAGCAGGCGGAGGCCGTCATCGCCGCGCGCAAGAAGATCGTCGAGGGTGCCGTCTCCATGGTCGACATGGCCGTCAAGGAAATGGCCGCGGGCGGCACCATCGAGCTGGACGACGAGCGCAAGGCAAATATGGCCAGCAACCTGATGGTGGTCCTGTGCGGCGAATCCGAGGCGCACCCGGTCCTGAACGCAGGTTCTCTGTACTAACCACCCAACCTCAGTTTAGGGACAGTCCCTAAACTGAGGTTTTCCAGCCACACGCACCTCAGCTCGATAAGAAAGCACGTCATGGCACGCAAGCAATACCCCCTTCGCATAGACCCCGTCATATGGGAGGCCGTCCAACGCTGGGCGGACGATGAGATGCGCAGCGCCAACGGCCAGGTAGAGTGGATCTTGCGCGACGCCCTCAAGCGCGCGGGAAGGCTGCCGAAGAAGGAAGGGCGCTCGCGCGACGCGAAGGAGAAACCGGAGGGCGATCCTACGCCGTAAGCGAACCAACCGCATGCAATCCCCTCGAAAGGAATCTGCTTTCAAGGGGATTGTTACAATTTGTGGACGATAATGAACGCGCCTGGGACATACTGCAGACAAGGAGACCGGTATGACCACGAACATCCTGGTCGTCGAAGACGACGCCGACATCAACGAGATCATCTCCACCCAGCTCTCGCGAAATGGGCACACCTGCACGCAGGCGTTCTCCGGGACCGAGGCGCTCATGCGACTCGACGCCGGCGGCGGCCCGCTCCCCTACGACCTCGTCATATGCGACCTCATGCTCCCCGGGGCGACGGGCGAACAGATCATCGACACCGTTCGGGGAATCGATTCCGCGCTGCCCGTGATCGTCATCTCGGCGAGGACCTCGACCGCCGACCGCGTTGAGCTGCTCAAGCTCGGTGCAGACGACTACCTCACCAAGCCATTCGACCTTGATGAGCTCACAGCACGCGTCGAGGTACAGCTCCGACATAGGTCGAAGCAACGCGGACCACACACGAACAAGAGCAGAACGCCGCACGAGAAAGCCAGCGGCACGCTCGTCTTTCGCGAATGGATGCTCGAACCCTCTTCACGCACCTTCTTGGTGGCGGGCTCCCCGCTTCAACTCACCCGCATCGAGTTCAACCTCCTCGAGGCCATGATGCGCCAGCCCAGGCGCGCCTTCTCGAAGCAGGATCTCTTTGAGGCGGCCTGGGGTGAACCCTATGCCGGCGATGACAGCACGGTCACGGTCCATATATCCAACATCCGCGCCAAGCTCAAGCCGTCGGGCACCGACGCGTACATAAAAACCGTCTGGGGCATCGGCTTCAGGCTCGACGAAGATGAACGCTAACCCACCAAGCCGAACTTTACCCTTTCTTTAGGGTTGCTTCGGACTTTATCAAGAGATGGACCGCATCCTTGTAATCAAGTTGATGCTGAACTGCAAGGAGGCACCATGAACATCATCGAAACCCATGCGCTCTCGCGCGTCTACGGCAAGAGGCGCGCCGTCGACAGCCTCGACATGTGCGTCGCTGCCGGCGAAATATACGGATTCGTGGGCAAGAACGGCGCAGGCAAGTCGACCGCAATGAAGATGATCGCGGGACTCGTGCGCCCGACCTCGGGCTCCGTAGAGCTCTTCGGTGCGCAGAGACGAGCACGCGAGGGGTTCTCCCACGTCGGCGCACTCATCGAGGACCCCGGCATCCTGCCGACGTTCTCCGCACTCGAGAACCTCATGTGCAAGGCGCTCGCCCTCGGCGTCGTCCGCCCCAATGCGCACTGTCGCGAACTACTGGAGCTTGTCGGCCTTGCCGACACGGGAAGCCTGCGCGTCAAGAAATTCTCCCTGGGCATGAAGCAGCGCCTGGGACTCGCACTCGCGCTCGTGGGCGGACCGGACCTACTCCTGCTCGACGAGCCATTCAACGGGCTGGACCCCGAATCGACGAGGGCCATGCGAGGCGCCCTTGTACGTCTCAACCGGGAGCGGGGCGTGACCATGGTTATCTCAAGCCACGTCCTCGACCAACTCGACCGCATGGCGACGAGTTTCGGTGTGATCAGGTCGGGCCGCATGGTGCGCGAGCTCTCCATGGACGACCTGCATCGGGAGTGCGGCAACTCCATCCGCATTAGGACGAATGACCCCGCACGAACGCTCGCGATACTGGAGGAATCGCTGCCGGGGACGGCACTGCGCGCGGAGCCGGACGGGTCGATTCTCGCGAGCGCAGCCGTACGCCACGCCGCCACGAGCTTCGGGGGCGCCGCTGTCGCCCCCATGGCGCCCTCCGCGGAGGACGTGGCAAGGGCCCTCAGTGAGCATGGCCTGCTCATCCTTGAGCTCAGCCACGTCGAACGCGACATCGAGGAGTACTTCGTCGAGCTGATGGGCGGGGCGGATGCTTAGTCCAACGCCCCTCCCGAGCGCCTTTGCGCCGTCCGCGCTCACGCCCTCATGGCCGCCGACACTCGGCCGGCTCGCACCGGTCATCAACCTCCTCATCGACATCGCGCTCGTCGCGTTCCTCGTCTACATCCTCGTCGCCGCCCGGAAAGGCAGGTAAACCATGTTGAATCTCCTTCGCTCGGACCTCTATCGCTGCACGCGCTTCCGTGGGCTACGCGGACCCCTGTGGCAGTATCTCTCCGTCGTCCTCGGCGTCGCGATCCTCGAGGTCGGGCTCAACGCCCTCATCATCTCTCAGGGACTCGGTGAGCTCGAAGCGATCAGCGTGCACGAATCCCTCGCCACGCCCTCAGTGTTTTTGGGCTGGTCCATGTTCGGCTCCGTCTCCGTCGTGGGCTTGGCAAGCGCCTACGGTATGGTCGAGTGGATATTCGCCGATCTGAATGACGGCTATGTCAAATCGCTCGTCTCCTCGCTCGCCGGGCGCCTGTCATATTTCACTGAGAAGGTCGTGTTCTCGGGCATCTGGGCGGCCATGATGCTCATCGCGGGCATCGTGTGCCACCTCGTCTGCATGCACCTGCTCCTCACCCTTCCCCTGGGCCTCTCCTTCACCTCGTTCGACGGGGCGGCCGAGCTCGCGCTGTGGCTCCTCGGAGGCTGGCTCGCCGTGTGGGCGCTCACGGTGATCCCGCTTTCCGTCGTCCTGCTCTTCCGCAAGAAGCTGCCCGCCTACACCCTCACGTTCATCCTGATCATGGGCGTCGTCCCCGTCGCGCTCATGTTCGCGTCCAATATGGGGGCGCAAGCCGCTCCCGTGCTTGAGCCGCTGTTCTCCGCCCTCACCGGCATCGCGAACTGGATGCCGAGCATGGTCATCGCCGCCTTCAAGCTCGGGGCGGGAGCCATGTTCGATCCAGCGCAGACCTTGCCGCTCATCGGCGCCGTCCCCACGTGGCTGTGGGGTGCGTTGGCGGGCCTCATGTGGACCGTCATCGGCGGCGGCACGTTTCTCCTCACCGCAAGCAGGCGAGACGTGTGATCCGCAGGTGCTCGATGAGTCTCCGCTCAGGCCCGCCCTCGAGTCCGCACCGAGACGGCGACGAGGCCCGACTATCCTATCTTTAAGCTCCCCGCCGCCCACCTGCTCGTCAGGGGGGCGGCACGATACCAAGGAGGCACCGTGTCCCCAGGCGCACTCGCCGTACTCATGCTCATCATCGGCGTTCTCGCGGGCGCGCTCGTCACGACTGCGGCATATGCACCCGAGCTCCGCCGAATCTCGCGGCTGCTCGACGCGCGTCGGGACGGCAGCGCGTCCGCCAACGCGCGCATAACCATAGGCGCGCACGCCCCAGGGGTCGCCAAACTCGCCGAGGCGATCAACGGGGAGCTCGACCGCGCCATGCGCTCGCATATAGATGGCATGAGGGCCCAGCGGGACTTCCAGCGCGACCTCTCCGCGCTCTCGCACGACATACGGACCCCGCTCACCGGGGCGAAGGGCCACCTGCAGCTCGCCGCGGACGAGGCGGACCCCGCCCTCAAGCAGCGGCGCATCGACGCCGCGGTCGAGCGCATCGACCGGACCTCCGAGCTTCTAGACGCGCTCTTCTCCTACACCAAGGCGAGCGACCCCGACCTCGCCCTCGATGCCGAGCCCATCGACGTGCGCGAAATCGTCGAGCAATGCCTGCTCGGGCACTATCCGGATTTCGAGCGCCTCGGATGGGAGCCGGTCGTGACGGGGACCGGAGCTCCGTGCATCGCGGAGGCCGACCGCCAGGCGCTGGGGCGCATCGTGGAGAACCTCGTCGCGAACGCGCTGAGGCATGGCAGCGGCGCACCCGAGCTCCGCATCGCGGCGTCGCCCGACCAGCCCGTCCTCTCCATCTCGAACCCCATCGACGATCCCGACGAACTGGATGTGGAGCATCTCTTCGATCGGTTCTACAGGGCAGACTCCGCACGGCGCGGCGGGGGGTCGGGACTCGGCCTGGCGACGTCCGCGAAGCTGGCCGAGGCCATGGGGATGTCCCTCGAGGCGAAGACGGATGGCGGCCGCCTCACCATCGAGCTCCGAAGCCACCGAAGCTGATGAACAATGTGAACTGTAAAACCTGCAGCTCAGAAGCGTGTATAAAGCCTTTTGGCAACCCAAATCGACCCGTTGGGGCATCGATATAAAGACCTTTGATGGTACGATTTGCCCGCCAATGCCATGGTGGCCCTCGACAGGGGTCACCCCGACCCGCAAGGAGCAGACGCATGGAGCTGGGCTCGCACATCAAGGAGCATCGGACGGAGCTCGGCCTCTCCCAGGACGACCTGGCGGAGCGCATCTACGTGTCGCGCCAGACCATCAGCAACTGGGAGTGCGGCCGCACGTATCCGGATGTCCAGAGCCTGCTGTTGCTCTCCAACGTGTTCGGGGTGACCGTGGACTCCCTCATCAAAGGAGATGTGGAAACCATGGCACAGGTAATGAACGAAGCAGTTAAGAAGTACAACGCCCTCTCCACGATCACGGTCGCGAGCGCGGTCGTGTTCCTGGCGCTGAGCGCGTGGGCGGCGTTCCAGTTCGAATGGGGCTGGGGCGCCCACATCGCGCCCACCGCGGCGTTCGCCGCCGTGGCGCTCGTCGTGATGCTCGTGGCGTTCGTGTATATGGAGCGCATGAAGAAGCAGCACGACCTCGTCACGTACCGCGAGGTGCTGGCGTTCAGCCGCGGCGAGCAGGTCGAGCGCGACACGCTCGAGGGACACCGCGAGCGCGAGATGAACCCCTGGGTCAAGGGCGCGCGTAACGGCGTGCAGATCATCCTCGGCGCGATCGCCGGCGGCATGGTTGGCGTCGGCATCGGCATGCTCGCCAAGATGTTGAGCTAGGTAGATCTGCAGACCGGATGGCCTTTCGCCGGCACGATCGCCCCCGTTCCCGCCCCTCGTGGCAGAATGGGGGCGATTCTCGTTGAGGAGGCCCCATGAACGCAACCGCGCGCGCATCGCTCATCTCCGCAGCCGCCATCGCCGCCGCATGCTGGGCGGTTCCCGCCCTCCCGGTCGGCGCCGTCCCGCCCGATGCGGGGATGTTCGCCATGATGGCGCTCCTCTACGCCCTTCTCCCAATCATTGCGGTCGCCCTCGGCATGCTCGCCGCGGGCTCCGCGCGAACGCTCTTCTGGGTGCCCGCGGCGCTCGGGGCCGCCTTCGCCCTCCTGTTTCCCCTCGCGGTCGAGGGCAGCCAGGACATCGCGTTCTACGGCATCGCCTACGCCGCAATCGGCTACACCGCCATGGTCCTGCGCGTCAGCATGGCCAAGCGGTGTCGCCCACCACGTTGAACCAGATGTCCATAAAGGGCCGTACGGGTCCGGCACTTTCGGTGCACCCATCTGATCTTTGGGCGCCTACCGGATCTTCGGTGCGTCTACCGGATCTTCGGTGCGTCTACCGGATCTTCGGTGCATCTGTGAACCATTTTCCATTCGGTTTATCATGCTCAGGTGCACCGAAGTTTTCAAAGTGCTCCGAAGATGAAATGAGATGCGCATTGGGCGCCCAACGTTTCAAAGAGCTCGGTGCGTATCTAGCCAATCAAAGAGGCCCGCATATAGGGCGCACATCACTCCAATCGCACCACGATTCATGAATCTCCCAGCTCACAAGCGTGTACAACAGATTTTGCAGCGGGCGGTGAAGTGTTCCGCGTAAGATGTACAACAGATTCGATAGCGCACGCGGCGTGATCGCGGGACGCTTCTTCACGACCGGGAGGTGACGATGGACATCAGCAACCAAATCAAGACACGACGCGAGGCGATGGGCCTCTCGCAAGAGCAACTTGCCGAGAAACTCTATGTATCGCGCCAGACGATCAGCAACTGGGAGCGGGACAAAACATATCCGGACGTCCAGAGTCTGCTCATGCTGAGCATCCTATT
>NZ_QSKJ01000016.1:19671-27848 GCF_003469895.1 Collinsella sp. AM28-11LB | reverse complement strand
GTCGGTCTTGGCCTCGCCGGCGAACAGGCCCGCGGCGCGGCTGGCGGCGAGCCCGGGCAGGTAGGCGACCTCCAGCCCCGCGGCGCGGGCCCGCCTCACGGCGAGGGACCCTATGTTGCGGAACTGGTCGACGACGGCGAGCGTGCCGGCGGGCGCGGAGGCGAACAGCGCGTCGAGCTCGGCCTCCCTGTTGCGGACGGGGGCGCTGGCCAGCACCTCCCCGTCGCGGTCGATCAGGCAGGCCCAGTGCGATGACTTGCCGACGTCCAGGCCGAGCACGGCCGCGGGTCTGGTGGGTGGCGCTTTCACGGTGGTATCCTTCCGGTAGTCGTTCGACCGGATGGCCTCCCCCTCGGCACTCACATTACCAGCCGCGGCACCTGCCCGGCACTTTCCTATCAGCCGTCGGGGGCGGCGCGTCCCGCGCCGGCAGCACCCAACGGGCCCTCTCGGGGGCAGGGACGTTCGGCCGTGCGCGGGCGCCCGGTCGGCGGCCCGTTCTGGGCGCGCCTCAATCGTAGCCCGAGACGGTCCCGGGCTGACAATTTCGACTGTAATGGACGTTCTTAAATGACTAGTCAAACAAGAACGTCCCCGATGACTAGTCGTTTAAGAACGTCCCCAATGACTACCTTGTTTAAGAACGTCCCCAATGACTACCTTGTAAAAGGTGGACCATGCTTGTCGGCGGGTTTGTTATTTGTTTGTAAAGCTGAACCGCGCTTGCGGTAAGGGTCTATCAAATGCCCGTAAAAAACCGCAGTTGGCGCGGGCACTGCCCGATCGAGGCCGTATCTTTCCAAACAGCAAAGCGGGCAGGGTGCCCGCGAATCGCATGTATGAAAGGAAGATCATGCTCGATCAGGCTTATTCTCGTCGTCAGTTCCTCGGCCTCGCTGGTGGTCTTGCCAGCATCGTCGGTCTCGGTCTCGTTGGTTGCGGCGGCTCCGGCGCATCCGACGCCGCCGACAAGGGTAGCGCCGCTGCCGCTGCCGAGTCTGTCTCCGGCGAGGTGACCTACGACGGCGCCTCTTCGTTCCAGGCTCTCGTCGAGGCTGCTGCTGAGAAGTTCATGGATGCCAACCCCGACGTTTCCATCTCCGGTTCGGGCAACGGTTCGGGCAAGGGCCTGACCGCTGTCGCCGCCGGCACCGTCACCATCGGTAACTCCGACGTCTTCGCCGAGACCAAGCTCGAGGCCGACCAGGTCAAGAACCTCGTCGATCACGAGGTCGCCGTCGTGGGCATGGGCCCCGTCGTCTCCAAGAACGTGACGGTCGACGATCTGTCCCTCGAGCAGCTCAAGGGCATCTTCTCTGGCCAGATCACCAACTGGAAGGAGGTCGGCGGCGACGACGCCACCATCGTCGTCCTCAACCGCAAGGCCGGCTCCGGTACCCGCGCCACCTTCGAGGCCGCCGTCTTTGGCGACGAGGCCGTCGACTTTAAGGGCGACGCCGAGCTCGACAAGTCCGGCGACGTCCAGACCCAGATGGCCAGTACCGACAACGCCATCTCCTACCTGGACTTCTCGCACTTCGACGACTCCAAGTTCAACGCCGTCAAGGTCGAGGGCGTCGAGCCCAAGAGCAAGAACGTCACCGACGACTCCTTCAAGATCTGGGCTACCGAGCACATGTACTGCGCCAAGGACGCAGACGAGGCCACCAAGGCCTTCCTGGACTTTATGCTTTCCGACGACGTCCAGGGCAAGCTTGTCGAGGAGCAGGGCTTTATCCCCGTCTCTGCCATGAAGGTCGTCAAGGACGCCAGCGGTAAGGTCTCCGCTAAATAGGTAATCGCCCCCGGAAAGGTTTGCAATGGCAAAACAGCTGCCAAAGCGCGACCTTGAGAACGTGGGCCTGGGCGTCACGGGCGCGTGCGTAGCGCTCGTGACGCTTGTTGTTGCCGCGCTTATCTTCATGGTCGCCCAAAAGGGCCTCTCGGCTTTTGTTAAGGATGGCGTTTCGGTCGTCGAGTTCTTCACTGGTACCAAGTGGGACCTGGCTAACACAGCCGAAAACGGTCTGCCTTACACCGGCGCCCTGCCCCTGATCGTCACCTCGTTTGCGGTCATGGTACTCTCCACGCTCATCGCACTGCCCATCGCTATCGGCTCTGCCATCTTTGCGGTCGAGATCCAGCCTAAGTTTGGTTCCAAGGTCTTTCAGCCGCTTATTGAGCTTTTGACCGGTATTCCCTCGGTTGTCTTTGGCCTGATCGGCTTTCACGTGGTCGTCGGCCTTATGAAGAGCGTTTTCCACGTAAGCACGGGCTTGGGCATCTTGCCCGGCGCCATCGTGCTGGCCGTCATGATCCTGCCGACGATGACCACGCTTTCGGTCGATGGCCTGCGCGCTGTGCCCGATAGCTACCGTCAGGGCTCGCTCGCGCTGGGCTACACCCGCTGGCAGACCATCTGGCACGTGGTGCTCAAGTCCGCCATGCCGTCGCTCATGACTGCGGTCATCCTTGGCATGACGCGTGCCTTTGGCGAGACGCTCGCCGTGCGCATGGTCATCGGCGGCATCGAGGCCATGCCGACGTCGCTGCTGTCGCCGGCGTCCACCATCACCACCACGCTCACCACGTCCATGGCGGTCTACGCCGAGGGCTCGGCCCAGGACGACGTCCTGTGGGCACTCGGTCTGCTGCTGATGGGCATGAGCCTCATCTTCATCCTGATCATCCATCTCATTGGCCGCAAGGGGGCGAAGGCTCGTGGCTAGCACGCGCATCCACATCGACGAGGCGAGGCTCGGGCGTGTCCAAAAACAGGATCGCATCGCCACGGGCGTGCTGACGGCGATCGTCGCCATCGTCATGCTCATCGTCATCTCCATGGTGGCCTATATCCTGTTCGAGGGCATCTCGACGCTGTTCCAGCCGGGCTTTCTCACAGAGCCGTCGCGCGCCAACGGAACGCAGGGCGGCGTGCTCTACCAGCTGTTCGACTCGTTCTACCTGCTGCTGATCACTCTGATCATCTCGGTGCCCATCAGCCTAGGCGGAGCGGTCTTCCTGGTTGAGTACGCGCCGAACGGCCCTATCCGCGACATCGCCTCTACCGCCATCGAGACGCTGTCCTCGCTGCCTTCCATCGTCGTCGGCATGTTCGGCTTTCTGGTGTTCTCGGTGCAGCTGGGCTGGAAGTACTCCATCATCTCCGGCGCTGTCGCGCTCACCATGTTCAATATCCCCATCCTGGTGCGCGTGATCCAGCAGGCGCTCGAGGACGTGCCACAGGCCCAGCGCGATGCATGCCTGGCCATGGGCCTTACCCGCTGGGAGGCCACGCTGCACATCCTGATTCCCGAGGCCATGCCCGCCATCGTGACCGGCATCGTGCTTTCGGCCGGCCGTGTGTTTGGCGAGGCCGCAGCACTGCTCTTTACCTCGGGTATGAGCTCGCCGGTTCGCCTGAACTTCTTGAGCTTTAACCTGTCGAGCCCCACCTGTGCCTGGAACGTGTTCCGCCCTGGCGAGTCGCTCGCCGTGCATATCTACAAGATCTATGGCGAGGGCAGCCCCGAGGCCCAGCAGATCGTCTGGGGCACCGCGGCGCTGCTGATGATTTGCGTGCTGCTGTTTAACGTAGTCGCCCGTATCGTGGGCAAGCAACTGGCAAGGAGGATGACGGCCGAATGAGCGAGATGAGCACAACGCCCGCAACCGAAGCAGCATCGTCCGAGACCCGGGACTTCCTGTCGAGTGTGGGGGAGAGCGAGAAGCGCGTGCGCGTGAGCGGCAAGGCCGCGAGCGACGAGGTCGTGCTCTCTACCAAGGACGTCAACGTGTACTATGGCGACCACCATGCGCTGTACGACACGTCGCTCGACTTCCACAAGGGCGAGATTACGGCGCTCATCGGGCCTTCGGGCTGCGGTAAGTCGACCTTTTTGCGCAGCCTCAACCTTATGAACCGCGAGATTCGCGGCTGCCGCGTGGAGGGCGAGATTAACTACCGCGGACGCAATGTGAACACCAGGACCGAGAACACGTACGAGCTGCGTCGCTCCATTGGCATGGTGTTCCAGCAGCCCAACCCTTTCCGCAAGTCCATTCGCGACAACATCACGTTTGCGCCAAAGCGTCACGGCATTACCGACCGCGACGAGCTTGATCGCATGGTCGAGGAAAGCCTGCGCGGTGCGGCGCTGTGGGACGAGGTCAAGGACAAGCTCGACAAGAGCGCCTGCGCGCTTTCGGGCGGCCAGCAGCAGCGTCTGTGCATCGCGCGCACGCTGGCGCTCAACCCAGACGTGATTCTGTTTGATGAGCCCTGTTCGGCGCTCGACCCCATCTCGACGCTGGCGATCGAGGACCTGATGTCTTCGATCGTTGCCGACCGCGCCATCGTCATCGTGACGCACAACATGGAGCAGGCGTCGCGCGTGTCCAATCGCACGGCGTTCTTCTACATGGGCGATATGGTTGAGTACGACGAGACCGACGAGATTTTCCAACGGCCCAAGGATAAGCGGCTGAATGATTACCTCACCGGCATGTTCTCCTAGTCCGGGACATGCTTGAGGCCCGTGGCGGCCATGGTTGCCGTGGGACTGATTGGAGAGGCGGGTCATCTCTTTTGCGAGATGGCCCGCCTTTTTGCTCTGCGACCGAATCGACCACCACAAAGGGGACAGGCACCTTCGTGGTGGTTTTTCGAATAACGAGGCGCCTGCCCAAAACCACCACGAAGGTGCCTGTCCCCTTTGTGGTGGTTTTCGCTATCATGGACAACGTTGAATTTCTACGAAGGAGCAGGGCATATGGCGATTCTTTTGGGATGCGATTCCGTCAGCCTAGAGTTTCCCACCAAGCATATTTTCGATAGCGTGACGCTCGGCGTGGGCGAGGGCGACCGCATTGGTATCGTCGGCAAAAACGGCGACGGCAAGTCGACGCTGCTGAGCGTGCTCGCCGGCACGCTGGAGCCCGACGACGGCCGCGTGACGCATCGCCGCGGCACCACGATCGGCCTGCTCGGCCAAAAGGACGACCTGGTCGATACTGATACCGTGCATCATGCCGTTGTGGGCGACGCCCCCGAGTACGAGTGGGCGTCGAGCCCCCGCACGCGCCAGATCCTCGCCGGCCTCATCAGCGATGTGCCCTGGGAGGGCACGGTGGGCGAGCTCTCGGGCGGTCAGCGCCGTCGCGTGGACCTCGCGCGCTTGCTGATCGGCGATTACGACGTGCTCATGCTCGACGAGCCCACCAACCACCTGGATATGCGCACCATCAACTGGCTCGCGCGTCACTTAAAGGCCCGCTGGCAGCGCGGCCAGGGTGCCATGCTCGTGGTCACGCACGACCGCTGGTTCTTGGACGAGGTCTGCACCAGCATGTGGGAGGTCCACGACGGCCAGGTCGATCCCTTCGAGGGCGGCTATTCGGCATACATCCTGCAGCGCGTGGAGCGCGACCGCATGGCCGCCGTTACCGAGGAGCGCCGTCGCAACATGGCGCGCAAGGAGCTCGCGTGGCTGAGCCGCGGTGCCCAGGCTCGTTCCACCAAGCCCAAGTTTCGCGTGGATGCCGCTCGCGAGCTGATCGCCGACGTGCCGCCCGTGCGTGACGAGCTGGAGCTCAAGCGCCTCGCCGTGAGCCGCCTAGGCAAGCAGGTTATCGATGTGGTCGACGTGGACGCCGGCTATGCGGATGTCGATGGCGCGCCCAAGCAGGTACTCTCCGACGTGACCTGGTTCATTGGTGCGGGCGACCGCTATGGTCTTTTGGGCGAGAATGGCGCTGGCAAGTCGACGCTGCTTGATGTGATCCAGGGCAAAATTGCGCCCACGCGCGGCCGCGTGAAGATTGGCCAGACAGTGCGCTTTGGCGTGCTGTCGCAGCAGCTCGAGGAGCTCGAGCCCTTCATGGGCGACACGATTCGCGAGGTGCTCAGCAACTATAAGAAGTACTACGTCATCGACGGCAAGGAGACTTCGCCCGAGAAGCTCTGCGAGCGTCTGGGCTTTACGACGCAGCAGCTCTGGAGCCGCATCGGCGATCTTTCGGGCGGCCAGCGCCGTCGCCTGTCGCTGCTGCTGACAATCCTGGACGAACCCAACGTGCTCATCCTGGACGAGCCCGGCAACGACCTGGATACCGACATGCTCGCGATTGTCGAGGACCTGCTCGACGGCTGGCCCGGCACGTTGATCCTGGTGACGCACGACCGCTTTTTGATGGAGCGCGTGACCGACCAACAGTGGGCGCTGCTCGACGGCCACCTGACGCATATGCCCGGTGGCGTGGACCAGTACCTGCGCCTGTGCAACGCTACCGCCGAGGGCGAGCCCGTGGGCGCGCCGAGCGCCAAGACCGGCACGTTTGACACCGGTGCCGCGGCAGCTGCGGCCGAAAAGCCCAAGACGAGCGGGCAGCCCAATGGCCTTTCCAACGCCGAACGTCAGAAGCTCCGCCGCGAGGTGAGCTCGCTCGAGCGCAAGATGGAGACGCAGCGCGCTCGCGTTGAGGAGGCCGAGGCCGCGATGGCCCAGGTCGATCCCACCAACTACACGGCGCTCGGCGAGCAGCAGGCAAAGATCGACGAGGCTCACGCCGCCATGGACGAGCTGGAGATGGCGTGGCTCGAGGCGAGCGAAAAGCTCGAGGGCGAGGAGTAAGCGAGAATGATCAAAGCCGCGTTTTTCGATATCGACGGTACGCTGCTGAGCTTTAAGACCCACCGGATTCCGGCGTCGGCGCAGCAGGTGCTCGACAGCTTTCGCGAGCAGGGGATTGCGTGCGTGATCGCCACGGGCCGTCCGACCTACCAGATGCCGGACTGGCTGTTCGACCTGGGCTGGGATGCGTACATTACGCTTTCGGGCCAGCACTGCTTTGATGCCGAGGGAGTTTACCGCAGCTGCCCGATCGATCCGGACGACGTCGCGGTGATTGTGGACCAGGTGGCGCAGGGGCGCTACGACTCGCTGTGCATGCAGGGCGAGAACTCGTTTGTGAACCGCCTGTCCGAGCGCGTGGTGACGGCTGGCAGCAACGCGGGAATCGTCTACCACGAGGAGCCGTTTGAGCACGCCTTTGACGCACCGGTCTACCAGTTCTGCGCCTTTGTGGACCCGGCCGACGAACATATCGTGACCGACGCCGTGTCGCATTCGCTCACCACGCGCTGGTGCGACCTGTTCTGCGACATTATTCCCGCTAACGGCGGCAAGGACCTGGGCGTGGCGGCGACGCTCGAGCGGCTTGGTATCGACGCGAGCGAGGCGATTGCCTTTGGCGACGGCGAGAACGACCTGTCGATGTTTGCCGCCGTGGGCACGAGTGTGGCCATGGGCAACGCGCAGGACACCGTGAAGGCCGCGGCGACCTACGTGACGACCGCCGTGGACGACGACGGAATTTACAACGCCGCAAAGCACTTTGGGCTGCTATAGCTGCGGCTCGGCACTTGGGGACGGTCCTTTTCTGCCGGCAGCTGGGGACACTCCTTGCGGGGCGTTCCCATTTTGTTTCATCCCGCACGTTTTGTGAAACACGGCTAACTTTTAGGTAAAGTAGTAAGACATGGGCAACTTTTGCGGTAAAGTAAGCCGTGGAAAGTATCCA
Organism: Collinsella sp. AM28-11LB; assembly: GCF_003469895.1. Taxonomy (NCBI): domain Bacteria; kingdom Bacillati; phylum Actinomycetota; class Coriobacteriia; order Coriobacteriales; family Coriobacteriaceae; genus Collinsella; species Collinsella sp. AM28-11LB. The sequence goes on along the minus strand of NZ_QSKJ01000016.1, from coordinate 20,267 downwards.
ACGGCTAACTAGCAATCATCGCGAAAGGCGGCCCATGGCCCTACGTGAATCCGGAGAAGACTATCTCGAATCGATCTACGTTCTGTCGGAACGTCAGGGCATCGTGCGCTCGATCGACGTCGCGGAGTACCTCGGCGTAACCAAGGCGAGCGTTTCCAAGGCCATGGCGACGCTGGAAAGCAACGGCTATGTCGAAATGGGCAAGCGCGACGTTCATCTGACGGAGCGTGGTCTGGAGGTCGCTCGCCAAATGTGGGAGCGTCACTGCTTTTTCGTGGGGCTGCTGGAGGATGCGGGTGTTTCGGCTGAGGTCGCGTCGCAAGAGGGCTGCTACATGGAGCACTGCCTGAGTGAGGAAAGCTTCGAGAAGCTGAGGGCTATGCTCGCCAGGGAAGAGACGTCGAACTCAACAACGGAATCCTAACAGGTCCTCAGTAGCGCGGAGTTCGCGCAAAGCGCGAACCAGCGAAAAGGGGATAGAGACTTCTAGCAGAAGGGACTTTCTCCGAGTCCACAGTAAACCTGTCGGGATGTAGCATCCTTTCAGCAGCGCCGCCCTTCCATCCCAAAGAGACGCGTCTCCCGCGCCGAAGGCG
>NZ_QSKJ01000016.1:0-19616 GCF_003469895.1 Collinsella sp. AM28-11LB | reverse complement strand
GAGGGGGCGGGACAGCGGCCGGGACGAAAGGTCCCGCCAACCAAATTCAACTCAGACAAGGAACCTCGCCAGCAAGCGATGCCCAAGAACCGCCAGCTGTGTCAATGCAGGCCGGGACCGGGCTTGGTTTTGAAAACACTCCGCAGCGCGAGGCCCGTCTTTCCGTTGCTCCGTAGGAGCAGGAAAGACGGGCCTCATGCGCGAGGACGTTTTCAAAACCAAGCCCGGTCCCGGCCGGACAGCCCACGAACGCTACAGGTTCTTGACACCCATCGCGCGCATGGTGTTCAGGATAGCGATGATCGCCACGCCCACGTCGCCAAAGACAGCGAGCCACATGTTGGCGATGCCGAGCGCCGCGAGCACAAGGATCAGCAGCTTAATACCCAGCGCAAAGATGATGTTCTGCCAAACAATCGACATGGTCTTGCGAGCCACGCGGATCGCGCGGGCGATGTTGGACGGCTTGTCATCCATCAGCACGACATCCGCCGCCTCGATCGCAGCGTCGGAGCCCATGGCGCCCATGGCTATTCCGACGTCGGCTCGCGTAAGCACAGGCGCGTCGTTGATACCGTCGCCGACAAAGGCGAGCTTGCCCTTGCCGCTTTCGGCCGCGATCAGCGCTTCAACGCGCTCGACCTTGTCGCCCGGCAGCAGCTGCGCGTGGAACTCGTCGAGGCAGAGCTGCTTGGCCACCGCAGCAGCCACTTCCTCGCGGTCGCCCGTGAGCATGACGGTGCGCTTGACGCCGGCGGCGTGCAGGTCGCTGATCGTCTGCTCGGCATCGGCCTTGACGGTGTCTGCAATCACGATGTGGCCGGCGTACACGCCGTCAACGAGCACATGCAGAATCGTGCCGACGACCTCGCAATCGGGCGCTTCGACTCCGGCCGCGGCGAGCATCTTTGCGTTGCCAACGACGACGTGCTTGCCGTCGATGGTTGCCGTCACGCCATGGCCCGCGTCGTTGGTGGAGTCGCTTACGCGCTTGGGGTCGACCTCGCCCTGGTAGGCGACACGTACGGACTGCGCGATGGGGTGATCGGAGAACGACTCAGCAAGGGCTGCGACTTCGAGCAGCGATTGCTCGGTATAGCCGGCTTCGGGGTGTACCGCCACGACCGAAAACGTGCCGTTGGTGAGCGTGCCGGTCTTGTCAAAGACGACGGTGTCCACATCGGCGAGCGTTTCGAGGTAGTTGGAGCCCTTGATGAGGACGCCCAGCTTGGAGGCACCGCCGATGCCGCCAAAGAAGCTCAGCGGGACGCTGATCACGAGCGCGCACGGGCAGCTGACGACCAAGAAGGTCAGGCCGCGCAGGATCCAGTCGGACCAGGCGCCGGTGATCAAGCCGCCGCCGAGCGCGAGCACCGCGGCCGCGCCGGTGACGGCGGGCGTGTAGACGCGGGCGAAGCGCGTGATGAAGTTCTCGGTGCGCGCCTTCTTTTCGCTGGCGTTTTCCACGAGTTTCAGGACACGCGCGACGGTGGACTCGCCAAATGGCTTGGTGGTGCGCACGCGGATGAGGCCCGTCATGTTGATGCAGCCACTGATGATGTCGTCGCCGGTCTTGGCCGGGCGGGGGACCGACTCGCCGGTGAGGGCGGCGGTGTCGAGCTGCGTCTCGCCTTCGACGATGACGCCATCGATGGGCACGCGCTCGCCGGGCTTGACGACGATAACGGTGCCGACGGTGATGTCGTCGGGAAAGACCTGCTCGAGCATGCCGTTAGCCTGCTCAACGTTGGCGTAGTCGGGGGCGATGTCCATCATGGCGCTGATCGACTTGCGGCTCTTGCCCACGGCGTAGGCCTGGAACAGTTCGCCAACCTGGTAGAACAGCATGACGGCGGCGCCTTCAGCCATGTGCGGATCGGTGTCGGGGAAGAGCACCATGGCAAACGCGCCGATGGTCGCGACGGCCATGAGAAAGCTCTCGTCAAACGCCTTGCCGCGGCGGATGTTGTTGAATGCCTTTTGCAGCACGTCATGGCCGGCGATCAAAAACGGCACGAGGAACAGCACGAAGCTGGCATAGACGTCGGCGGGTTCGCCAAATGTGGCCGTGAGGGCGCCGAGCTCGTCGAGGGCATAGACAACGACAAAAATACCCAGTGCTATCAAGATGCGATTGCGCTTGTGTTCAAGCGACTCTTTCTTCTTACGTTTCTTCTTTTTCTTCTTGGAGTCGGCGGTTGCCATGATTCAAACCTCCCATTTGAATGTATGAACACTCGCTCATATAACATCGCGGGCAAAGGCCGCGTCGACCGCGGCCTTGCCAATCAGCGTATACGCGGACTAGAGAATGATCTCGCAGTCAGGCTCGGCGTCGGCGGTGAACTCCACGACACGGTCGAGCACCTCGTCGAACTCAGCGTCGTCGGCCTCGAGCGTCAGCTTCTGGGTCATAAAGTTGACCGATACGGACTTGACGCCCTCGAGCTTGGCGAGTTCGTCCTGAAGCTCGCGTGCGCAGTTGGCGCAGTCGATCTCGTCGAGCTTGAACTGCTTTTTCATGGCGGGTTCCTTTCCCTGCTTTTGCGGCTTGGATGCTGGCCGCGTTGGTGCCGTGGTTGGTCGCTATTCGCAGATGTGGCTCATGCCCTGATTGAGCATGGTGTAGACATGGTCGTCGGCGAGCGAGTAGAGGATGTTTCGGCCGTCGCGCCGGAATTTGACCAAGTGCGACTGCTTGAGGGTGCGCAGCTGGTGCGACACCGCGGACTGCGACGTCGCGGTTGCTTCGGCGATGTCTGCCACGCAGAGTTCGCGGCCCATGAGAGCGTAGAGAATCTTGATGCGCGTGGTGTCGCTGAAGACCTTGAACAGGTCGGCGAGGTCGTAGAGAAGTTCCTCGTCGGGAAGGTCCTCGGGCGAGCAGGTGGTGGGGATTGCGGGTTCGGTGGCCTCGATGTCGGGTTTCGTTTCATCAACGCGGATGCTCATTGCAATATCCTTTCATATGAACATGCGCTCATATAACTTACTTCCGATTATATGAGCGCATGTTCACATGTCAATACAATTTGCGATAATTTCGATGGCTGCTTGCCGCCTCTGCGATTTTCTGTGGGTTGGGATGCATCGACGCAATGCTCGCCAACATATTTTGAGATGTTCGGCCAGCATGCTAAGATAGCCGCCTCGAGAAGCATTAGAACTGTTCATATTTGTACTTAATCTTGTTAAATATCGTGAGAATCAGTTCTTTCTCTACGGGAGTTCCTGCAGAATCAGTTTTATCTAAAGTTATATTGAGCATTGCTGCGGCAAATCCGGCACATCGGCGGCCGAATAAGTCGAAAAATGTAGGTGGACATCCGCAGAGATCGACTTTAGAAGAGTGAATTCTCAATCAGATTAATAATCGTGTCGTCTTCCGTGCGGTTTTCATCGATTTTTGCGGACATGTCGCATTCCCAAGGCCCATTGATTTCTTCAGCAAGGGCCCCGACGTGTTGCATGTCGTCGGGTTCGGGCACATCGTTGATGCTCGGGTCATCAGCTTGCGGATATTGGCTTGCAATTTCGCGCTTGGCGGACTCTTCTTCTTTGAGAGCCTCCAGGACGCGGCGACCGTATTCGAAGTAGCGCCGCAAGACAAATCGACGAAGAGTTTCTTGCAGGATGGCGAAGCTATCCGGGAGTCGACCAGGCCAGATCTTCTCGCGAATGCGAATCGCTTCCATGACCCGTCTAAAAGCGGACTGCTTGAAAAACGAATGACGACTAACTGTGATAACGGCATATCCCATGTTTCGCAGCGTGTTGCGGCGTTCCTCGTCAATTGATTGCTGCTCGGGCTCGTCGTGGTAAAAGCCGTTGTATTCGATATCGGTCATCGAATTCTCGAGCAGCGCGTCGAGGTAGAAAACCATCCGTCGCGTTAGGGCGGCGTATCTTTTGGGGACTAGGATCGGATAATCCGTTTTGATAGCGCGTATGGCTAAGCCACCCATTGACTTGGGCATCGTCAGCATCATGACAAACGCCGTTTCGAGTGGGGAGCGACAGCCTTCGCGTACATAAGAAAGTGCCTTAAGGGCTTTATTAGATCCACGATACCCCGACGCCTTTGAAAAGAAGGCTCTGAGCTCTTCAACGCTGGTTAGGGCCGGGCGCTCACGATATTGAGTTTCGTTGGACGTTTCAAGCGCGTAGGAGCCGCAGATTTCAAAGTAATACTCAACGAGCTCCGAAAGGTTGAGGTCGGCTGTTGCTTCTAACGCGCACAGCTTGATATCGACGATGTAGACGTTCGGCTCGAGTTCTAGGTAGCTTTCTGCATTAAACGTATAGCGCGTGCAGTGGCAGATGCAGCCCTTGCGGTGCCTTTTGGCATTATTGGAAAACGTCAGCACATGGATGCTTTCAGAATCGACATTCTTTCTGTTGAGCCATGCTCGTGCCGCTTCCAGGTCGGATGTGGTCGGCGCAGACGCCCTGATCTTTTCCATAGGTATGGGATCGGTCGCGTAGCTTGCGAGCGAGTTGGCTGTTTGGTATACAGCGCGTGCCGTGGTATGTGACAGAACGATTCCCATACGCGCATGATGGCATAGCGGACGCCACATACGCCCGAAACTTCGGGCAATGGTATTGGGGTGCGGCTTATCTTCTGCGAACGGTGGGTTTTTGAGCTGTCGTGTTGAGGGGGGGGCAGCTTCGGCCGGGGAGGTTTCTGCCAGCTGCGCCTTTTTTGGTGAACTTTAGTTGCGGGTTCGTAGCTTCTAAGCGTTTTTGCCGACCGCCCAGATGCCTCACCAACATAATTTGAGTTATTCGGCCTTTTCCTATAGGAATGGTGCGATTGCAATGTCCTATTTGAATTGATTTAGGTAGATTAATGGGGCTTGGTTGCGAAATTAAGGCGACTACAGCACTCGATTGCGGTTCAAGGGGCCTTGACTAGTGGTTCAGCTGGCCGAACAACTCGAAAAATGTAGGTGGGCCAACCTGTCGACTGTGTGAAGCACGCGTATTTGCTTGTTTTGATGAAAACTAGGGTGCAGCCATAAGGCTGCGCCCTAGTTTATTGCGTGCCGGTGCGCCCAGACGGATTGCGCTGTGCCTGGCAGGCGCTCCCGCAGATGGATCGGTTATTTCGCGAATAGGTTCTTGAGGTTGAACTCGGCTTGGACGGTGCGGAGCATGAGGTCGGTGTCGTCCAGACCCAGATGCTGCTCGTTGGCATCGGCGGCGAGGGTTCCGCGGCGGCGCGCCCAGTTCTCGAGCGCGGCGGGGGCGGACTCGCGGGGGAGCGAGCGGACGTCGGCATCCAGGCTGCGGCAGATCTGGCGCGAATCGATGACGATAATCTTGCCGGCACGGCGCGCCTCGGCGTAACCGTCCAGGTGAATTTTGAACCAGCTGTCCTCGAACGCGGCGTTATGCGCCATGTACGGGTACTTCTTCATAAGCTTGAGCAGCTGCTTCTGCAGTTCCTTGTTCTCGCGGAACGGCTTTTTGCCGTCGATGTCGTCCCAGGTGATGTGGTGGATATTCGACAGCGGCACATCTTCGCCGCGGTAGATGTCGGGCAGGCCACAGTAGTGCGCCTCGGCGTCATGCGGGACGGCGTCGCTAGTGAGTTCCATGATCTCCCAGCCGACGTTGATGATATAACCGCGTTCGGGTGCACGGCCGGTGGTCTCGATGTCGATACCGAGCACGGTGCCCTGGATGGGCTTACGGGCGTAGGCCACGCCGAGCGCGTCGCGGTCGCCGCGGATCTCGCGCATAACGGACGCGGCGGTGCGCTTTTGCATCTTGCCGATGGCGGCGCAGGTGTCGGCATCGGACAGGCCGCGCGAAAGCGTCGCGGGCGTCACGTTGCGCAGGCGCGCCTCGCCGATCTGATCGCACAGGTCGCGGTTGCGGTCGGCCAGGTCGCGCACGGTGGCAAAGTCGAAACCGGGGTCGCCCTCGGCGGTAAAGTACTCGGTTTCGAGCGCCTTAAGGGCCTCCTCGCCCTTCTGGCGCTCGGACTCCATGGCGCCGTGATCGCCATAGATAAACATGGGAATAAACGGCTGGCGCTCGTATTCGAGTGCTTGCGAAACGTTCATAGGCTGCTCCTTGGACGGGCCGCGTCGCGCGGCTCGGGGTTACTGAGTTGTGGCGAGATGATAGTTTACCATGGGCAACTATTGGCACCGCGCCCGGGACTACTACAATACCCTAGTTGACCGCTAGGACTTTTACAATGCTGCCGAAAGACACGAAAGGTTCCATCCGTCATGGATTTACTGATAGATATTCTGCTCGATGCCGGCAAAGACACGCTCTCGCTGGTGCCGTTTTTGTTGGTGACGTACCTTGCGCTCGAGACGCTCGAGCATGTTGCGGGCGACCGCGTTAACGGCGCCATCAAGCGCGCTGGCGCTGCGGGCCCCGTGGTTGGCTCGTTGTTGGGCATGGTGCCGCAGTGCGGCTTTTCGGCCATGGCGGCCACGCTGTACGCCGGTCGCGTCGTGACGCTGGGCACGCTGGTTGCGGTGTTCCTCTCGACCTCAGACGAGATGCTGCCGCTGTTGCTAGCCGAGCAAGTTCCCGTGCAGACCATGGCGATGCTTTTGGCTTCGAAGGCGCTGATCGCGCTGGTCACGGGCTTTATCGTGGATGCCGCCATTCGCGGCCTGCGTCGTAACGCTCGCGCGCATGCGGCGATTCGCCGTACCGTGCTGGGAACCGCGGCCAACCCGGCCCACGTGAACTGCGCGCACGATGACCACACTGGCGGTGACATCATCGACGAGGTGGCCGAGGCGGGCGTGAGCGCCGACCACATCCACGAGTTGTGCGAGCGCGACCATTGCGGCTGTGATGAAGACGAGGACGAGCACGAACACGGACATGGCCACGATCACGGTCATGAGGGCGAGCATGAACATCATGATGGCCACGGTCGCTCCCACTCACACGAAGGTGCGCCCGCCGTGTCGATTATCCGCAGCGCCATCTCGCATACCGTGCAGGTATCGGTATTCATTTTCCTGGTGACGCTGATTCTGGTCGCCGTGCTCGAGACCTTCGGCGAGTCCGCAATCGAGCAGTTCCTGCGCGGCAACGAGACGCTCGCCGTCCTGGGTTCGGCGCTTGTCGGCCTGATCCCCAACTGTTCTGCGAGTGTGGTCATCACGCAACTGTACCTGGAAGGCGCGCTGCAGCTGGCCCCGATGCTCGCCGGCACGCTCATCTCTGCCGGCGTGGGCTACCTGGTGCTGTTCCGCACCAATCGCAGCGCCCGCGAAAACGTCCTGTTCCTGATCATGATGTACGTTATCGGTGCCGGCTGGGGACTCGTTCTCTCCGCCTTTGGTCTCTAAGCCCAAAATTCTACCTTGGTCAGCGTAGCAGCTCGGTGAGGTTGCGCTTAAAGCGGGCGCGATCTTCGCTGGTGAAGGCTGCCGGCCCGCGGGTGCGACCGCCAGCGCGGCGCACCTTCTTTTCTTCGTGACGAATAAACAGCTGCATATCGATGGTCGCTTTGTCGTAGACGCGCCCGCGCACGCCGATGGCGGCGGCATCTCGTCCGAGCACCATGCTCGCCAGCCCTATGTCCTGCGTCACGACTACGTCGCCAGTCTGCAGGCGTTCGACAATGGCAAAGTCGGCGCTATCGGCGCCTACGCTCACGTCGAGCGTTGTGACCCAAAAGCCACGTCGCGCGTGCTCGGCATCGCGTGGGTCGTCACGGCGAATGTGCCGCTCCAGGTTTTGCGTGCTGTTGCCGGCAACAACCACGGCGACGCCCGCCCGTCGCGCGCAGTCGATCGACTCACGCGTGACCGGGCAGGCGTCGGCATCAATAAACAGCGTTCGCGGCATCTAGTGCACCAGCTTGCCAAAGCGGATAGCGCGAATAACCAGCGTTACGCCAAACACCAGGAGCGCAGCGCCGGTAAAGATGACGAGCATCTTTGCCGACCACAGCGGATAGATGAACACGAACACGCCGGCGATGATGGAGAGCGCGCCGCTCAGGATGGCGAGGGCGCGGTTGGAAGAAAGCTCGGACTCCAGAATCGACATGATGCCCTCGACAATCCAGCCAAAGCCGGCCACGACCACCACAAGCGTGCTGAGCGTCGCGGTCGAAAGCGCCTGGTTGCGCAGGATCACCACGCCGCCCAAGATGATGAGCAGGTTGGCGAGGATGCTCGTGACGCGCCAGCCGGCGGGCAGCAGCGGCTCAAAAATGGCGGTGAACAGCCTGACGCCAGCCGTGATTACAAAGTAGAAGCCCAGTACGGTCGTCAAAAAGACGAGGGTCTTAGCGGGTGCAAACAGCAGCGCGATGCCGGCGATGAGCGCGATGACACCCGTGGCGGCGTAGATCCAGCGCACGGCTTTAATCGCCTTGCCTGCCATGCTCTTCTCGTCAAATCCAAACAGACTCGATTGTTGGTCGTCATTCTTAAAGATGCCCATGAGGCCTCCTTTCCGTGCGGCGTAAGCCGCGATCGTTACAACCAGTATCGCCTAAAGGCGCTGGCGTATGGGCCGGGGAGGGCGAAACGCAACCCAAAGGCCCCGATTTGTTTCCGTTGTTCCCCACGTTGCGATTTTCTATTCAACAGGTGTAGAACATTGCAGCTCTGTTCGTTATTGCCTGCGTTTTAGGTTAGATTTTCCTAAGAACAATTGGCTTTTTGGGGGTCCCTATGAACGAAGCAGTTCCCGTGGTGCCGTTGAGCGCCGAGTCGATGGCAAAGCAGGGTTGCGAAAAGCTTGGCCTGGATGCGTTTGATGCGCTGATCCGTCGCGCCCGCACATGCCGCCGTTTTGACGAGTCCATGCGCGTGCCGCGCGAGTTTTTGCTCGAGCTGGCAGAGCTGGCGCACCTGGCTCCCTGTGGCGCCAATGCTCAGCGCTTGCGTTTTCATGTGGTGAGCGGTGCCGAGGACTGCGCTCGCGTGTTTGACGAGCTCGCATGGGCCGGGGCGCTCAAGGACTGGCCGGGTCCTGCCGAGGGCGAGCGCCCGACCGGCTACATTGCAGTTCTTGCCGAGCGCACCGTTCCCGGCAAACCCGCCGCGCCTATCACCGAGGTCGACACGGGCATCGCGGCTCAGACGATGATGCTCGCCGCGCGCAGCGCAACGCCTGAGGTGGCGGCTTGCATGTTCAAGGCCTTTACGCCCCGCGCGATCGATGCGATGGGGCTCGACGGCGACAAGTATGAGCTCAAGCTGATCATGGCTTTTGGCGTGCCGGCCGAGACCCAGGTTATCGACGCGATCGATTCCAACCCCGACGGTTCTATTAATTACTGGCGCGACGAGGCGCAGGTGCATCACGTGCCCAAGCGTCCGCTTGCCGACGTGCTGGTGTAGTTGCGTCGTTGCGGCGCGATTCGGCGGCAAGCCACCGCAAAGGTGCCTGTCCCCTTTGTGGTGGTGCGAGAGGAGGGCGTGTGTCCGATCTGTATTTGGTTCGGCATGGGCAGACCGAGCTTAACGTGCGGAACATTTTGCAGGGCTGGCAAGACTCGCCGCTCACGGAGCGCGGGCGCGAGCAGGCACTGGCGACGCGCGCGGCGTTTGAGGCGCGCGGCATCTCCTTTGACCACGCGTATTCGTCTCCGTTGGGTCGGGCGCGCCACACGGCCGAGCTGATCGTTGGCGAGGATCTTCCCATAGAGCCGGTCGATGATTTGCGCGAGTGGCGCCTGGGCACGCTGGAGGGCACATCAAATCGCGATATGCCGCCGCAGCCCTGGGGCGATTATCCGGTGGCCTTTGGTGGCGAGTCGGAAGGCGAGCTTCGGGCGCGTATGGTCGCGGCGCTGTCCCGCATTATGGCCCGACCGCAGCACAACTGCGTGTTAGCAGTCTCCCACGGCTCAGCCTGCCAGGAGTTTCTTAAGTATGTGACTGGCGGGGGAGAGCAGCCCGACAACGGTGCCGTGCTCCATTTTGGCTATTGCGACGGGGCGTTTTCGCTCCTTGATTGGTAACGAACGGAAGGACCCCCTATGAATAAAGACTTGTATCTGGTCCGTCATGGACAGACAATATTTAACCTTAAGCGCATCATTCAGGGGTGGAGCGATTCGCCGCTTACGCAGTTGGGCTGCGACCAGGCGGCGCGCGCCGGCATGTTCTTGCGAGCGCGCGGCATTGAGCCCGATCATGCCTACACCTCGACGCTGCATCGCACGGAGCAGACCATCGCCAGCCTGTGGCCGGGCCTTGCCTACGAGCGCCTGGATGGCCTGCGCGAGTGGTTCTTTGGCGACTTTGAGGCCGAACGCGTGATGCTGATGCCCGAGCGTCCGTGGCGTGACTTCTATCGCCAGTTTGGCGGCGAGGGGCAGATGCGGGTGCGCGAGCGCATGGTGGCGACGTTGACCGATCTGATGCGACGCCCGGACCATTCGTGCGTGCTCGCGGTGAGCCACGCCTCGGCCATCAAGGAGTTTTTGGATCATGTGAGGGGAGCGGCGGCCGACGAGCGTGAGCGCGTGCCGGGCAACTGTTCGGTGCTGCACTTTGCGTTTGACGATGCGACCGAAACATTTGAGCTGGTTGAAGTCTTTACGCAGGAAGATTATGCGCGTGAGCTGGGTCTTGAGCCGTTGACGGCGGCAGCGGGTCCACAGCGCGGGTAACGCAGGCGTGACGATACGGGTCGCCGACATACTTGCTCGATGCAAAAGGGGCGGAGATGCATGCGCTGGCATTGCATCTCCGCCCTTCGTTTGTTGGACTGCCGAGTCTTTGCGCTAAGCGTTTAAGTCCTGCTAGTATCGTGCAATCTGGTGAGTGAGCAGACCCGTTGGAACCTGCGGCGCGCCGCCTGCGACCTGCGCGGCAGGGAACAGCGCGGAAATGACAAAGTTGAACGGCTCCTTGCCCGTGTAGGTGCCGGCCGCGCGGGCCTCGTCTGCCAAGAGCTGTGCCGCCCCTGCCAGCGCGGCGACATAGGCCGGATCGTCTGCGGGGGCAGGCTCCGGTGCCTGGTCGAGCATAGCGTGGATGGCGGCAACGGCGTCATTGCGTTTGACCTCCCACACGCGATGCGTAATGCCGGCGGGGTCGGTGACGGCATAGAGTGACGCACCCTCTTTGGCGGCACCGAGGATGATATCCATGACGGGCGAGGCTTTGTAGGTGAGCGTAACAGGGTGAGGCTGCACCTTAAGCTCGGTGATTGCACGGGCGGCCGCTGCTACATCTGCGGAGGCCGCGTCGCCGTCACAGGCCGCGTCGTCGCCCGCCAGCACGCTGACCGGGCAAATCGCCACAACGCCCGTCACGCGCCCTGGCTCTCCGGAGCATTCGTACACGTAATATGCCGAGCCCGGATCTTTGAGCATGAGCCCGTCGGCAATGGCGTCGCGCAGGGCGTCGTTGCCACTCAGGATGCCGCCCATCTGCGGCAGCGCTTCGAGCACGCGATCCTGGGCTGGGCGGATGCAGGGAAACGGAAGTGCTTTCATGGGCGGTCCTAACGCGCGAGTCGGTTTGTTCGCGGCTTATTATGCCCCAACTTGGTTGCTCGCGTCCCAGAGCGTGTTATCGACAAGCGCGATCAGCACGTTCTGGCAGCGAACGATATCGGCGTGGGGCACATATTCGTTGGGCTTGTGCGCGAGTGCCAATGAGCCGGGGCCGTAGCTCATGCAATTGCGGTTGCCCGTCTTGCCGGCAATGACGGCGGTGTCGGTGTAGCCGGTAAAGAAGCCGACGGTCGTGTCCGCGTTCGTCGTATCGTCTGTTGCGCGCTTGAGTGCAGCTAGAAGGGGAGAGCTCGGGTCGCGCTCGATGGCGGGGCGATCGCCCGTCACAGCGTAGCTGCCATGGCAGCCGGGAACCGCGGCCTCGGCAGCGACAATGGCCTGCTTGACCATATTGATTGCGGCGGCCGTATCGGTCGGCGGCGTCAGGCGCATGTCGACCCAGACCTTGGCGTGGTCGGGCACGACGTAGGGGCGATAGCCGACCTCGATTTGTCCAAACGTAATGGTCGAAGGCCCCAGCTCATCATGCACGGGCAGCGCCGCGAACGCATGGCGAAGCGAACACACGACCTCGGCCATGGCGGCGACGGCGTCTGCACCCTTCCAAGGCTGACTCGCATGCGCCGTGCCGCCGGCCATCTCAATTTCGAATCACGTGCGCCCCTTGTGCGCCACCTGAATCTGCTCGTCGGTGGACTCGGTGTCCAGCACCCATTCGTGCGAGCCGATCCAGCCGGAACCGATGGCGGCCTCGGAGCCGGCATAAAGTCCTCCTCGTCTACCGAGCAGATGAGTGAGAAGCCACGGCGGGGCAGCTCGCCGCTTGTCGCTATGCGCTCGAGTACGTGGACAATCACGGCAATGGCGCAGGCCAGGCCACCCTTCATGTCGCAGGCACCGCGGCCATAGAGCTTGTCGTTGCGCACGGTTGCCCCGAGCGGCGGAATGTCCGCGTCCCAGCCATAGCCCAGCGTAAGGGTATCCATATGGCAGATATAGACCAGCCGCGGCTCGTCGCTCAAACCGGGCGCGGTGACCATGAGGTTGCGGCGTCCGGGGAGCACTTCGAGCTCCTCAATCTGCACGGCCTCGAGCGTAGAACTATCAAGTTGTGCCAGCTGCTGCTCAATGAGCCTCTTAATGAAGCGCTCAATCTCGTCCTCATATGCGCCCGGGTCTGAGCTGTCAACCTTCACAAGGTCCTGCGCAAGCCGCCAGGCAAAGTCCTCATCAACCATATGTAACCTCACAATTAGTCTGCTTTCCAAACTGATTATAAGCCTCCTGAGAGATCCGCGGCGCGCGTGGCGGTATTTACCGTTCGCAGGCGGAGCCATCGCGTTTGCCGTCCGAGCGGGCTCACAAACGACGTAGTGGGTACGTACCCTTCATGGACGACATGCTGTGCGACATATCTGCCTTTCGGTATCACCGGATACCTCCACAGGTCTTGGCAATAATGCCAGACCTGCCCGATTCTGCGGACGATCCGCGCAGGGAGCACCTATGCGAGCATCCGCTCGTCACGCATTTCCTGGGCACCCCGTTACATGTGTTGGCACAGGGCAGCTGCGGACGTAAGGGCGATCGCATCGTCAGGCATGTTTGGAACGGGGGGAGGCCGTTTGGCTCCGTGCGGCAGGCAGAGTTTGGTCTCGATATCGCGTCCCCGCTCTTTACCTTGCTGACACTGGCCTCCTCGGTCTCAAACGAGCGACTGATCATGTGCATGTATGAGATGTGCGGCACCTTTGCCGTGTGCAAGATTGCGTCTCAGGTAAAGTCGGCGCTTGAACAGGCATACGGGGACCGGTGGGGCGATGCCCGGCTGGGCTGGGAAAACGTAAAGGATGCCTCGGGGAATCCAACGGACTTGTGGAAACGACCTCCCTTGATTGAGCTCTCTGAACTTGCAGAGTACGTCGATAAGATCCGGGGGCTTCGCGGTGCTAAATCGTTCACACGTGCCGCAAAATGCGTTACGGGGGTGGCGGCATCGCCGCTCGAGGTCCAGGCTTCGATGCTGTTTGGTCTTTCGAGGTTGCGCGGCGGTGAAGGGCTGCGCCTTACCAATAACGTTGAGATTCGTATGACGCGCAGTGCCCGTCTGATTTCGGGGCTTGATAGGCGCTATGCCGATATCCTGCTGGCAAATAAGGACGGCAGCCGAGAGTGCCTGGTTGAATGTCAAGGTAAAGCCATTCATGGATCCATAGAATCCAAGATCTCGGACTCCGATCGAACGACGGCCTTGCAAGCGATGGGATATCCCGTCGTTCTGATGACCTATGGCCAGCTGGTTGACTCCGATGCCTTCCGCGTAGTGATGGAACTCATCATGTCCTATCTCGATGTGCCGCTGAAAGACAAGACGCCGCGGCAGCAGGAGCTCGAACGGCGGCTTCGTGAGGAAATTTTTATCGATTGGGCGGGAATATAGTCGCGCAGGCAGAAAACGCTCGCGCGAGCTAGAGTTTTGGTCGCAAAAAGGTTTCAATTTTGCCTTGGAAGGGCTTTAAAAATGCTATCCATAAACAGTTGTTTCGGAAAATCGACAGTCAACTTGAATGTGGTATATAGAGATTGATTTTTACCTACTAAAGTCCCTGATAAAGCTTTTTATCAAAGCGGGTGTGCTTGGTGATTTGGGTCTTACTGTCGATTATCCGAAAAAACTTGTTCTGGGTATCATTTTAAAGTCGTCCGGAGCAACGAAATCGGCCCCCGTTTCGCGAAAACGGGGGCCGAATGGGGCTTCATGGCCTGCCTGGCAGGCTTGCCGCCGGCGCTATTTGATCACGCGCACGCGATACATCGACGGAATCTGCTTGAGTGCCTCGATGGTGCTGCTGTCCAGGTGCTCGTCGGTGTCGAACATGGTGTAGGCGTTCTCGCCGGCGGACTCGTTGGTCATGCGCTGCACGTTGGCGTTGTCCTTGGCGAGGATTGCCGTGATCTGGCCGATCATGTTGGGCACGTTGGCGTGCAGGCAGGCGATGCGGCTTGCGGCGCGCGCCTTGCCCATACTGCAGGCGGGGTAGTTGACGCTGTGCGCGATATTGCCGTTTTCCAGGTAATCCTTGAGCTCGCTGATGGCCATGTCGGCGCAGTTGGCCTCGGCCTCGCCGGTGCCGGCGCCCGAGTGCGTGGTAATAAACGTATTGGGCATCTTGACCGTCTTGGGCGTGGCAAAGTCGCAGCTAAACCAGCTCAGCTTGCCCGCGCGCAGGGCGGCGTCGACGGCGTCCTCGTCAATGATGGTCTCGCGCGCATAGTTAATGAGGACGGCGCCCGGTGCCAGCAGGTCGATCTGCTCGGTGCTGATCATGCCGATGGTGTCGGCCTTGCTGGGCACGTGCACCGTCAGGTAGTCGCAGCCGCGGCAGAGGTCCTCGAGCGTGCCCACGCGCTGCACCTCGCGGCTCAGCACCCACGCGTGCTCGACGGAAATGAACGGATCGTAGCCGTAAACGTCCATGCCCAGATCGACGCAGGCGTTGGCGACCTTGGAGCCTACGTTGCCCAGGCCGATGACGCCGATGCGCTTGCCCTTGAGCTCGCGGCCCACAAAGGCCTTCTTGGCCTTTTCGGCATCGACCTGAATCTCGGGGTCGTCGGCGTTGTCACGTACCCAGTTCATCGATTGCACCACGCCGCGGCTTGAAAGCACCAGCATGCCCAGGACGAGCTCCTTGACGGCGTTGCTGTTGGCGCCGGGGGAGTTAAAGACGACGACGCCCTTTTTGGCGTACTCCTCGACGGGGATGTTGTTGACGCCGGCGCCGCAGCGGGCGATGGCGCGGATGCCCTCGGGCAGCTCGTAGCCGTGCAGGTCGGTCGAGCGCATCAGGATGGCGTCGGCCTCCTCGGCGGTGCTTACAAACTCGTAGCCCTCGCCAAACTCGACTTTGCCGTCTTTGGTGATGTCGTCGATGGTCTTAATCTTACGCATGGAAAAACTCCTTAGCAGGTTTTGATCTAAACAGGATGGCCTGAGGTGGCTGGTCGGCCCGCGTGTTGCGGGCTAGTTAGATCGCGGGCTCAAACTATGCTGCGCTTCGAAGTCCTTCATGTACGAGGTCAGTGCCTGCACGTCCTCCATGGTGACAGCGTTGTACACGCTTGCGCGCATGCCGCCGACGAGGCGATGGCCCTTGACGTTTTGGATCTGGTGCTCTGCCGCGCCCGCAACAAAGGCGGCGTCGAGGTCGGCATCGCCGGTACGGAACGTGACGTTGGCGATGGAGCGACTGCCTGTCTGCGCGGTGCCGTGGAATAGTTTGCTGTTCTCGAGCAGGTCGTAGAGCAGGTTGGCCTTGGCCCAGTTGCGCTCGGCCATGGCGGCGAGTCCGCCGGTTTGCTCAACCCAATGGAACACCTTGCCGCACACGTAGATGCCAAAGGTGTTGGGCGTGTTGAGCATGGAGCCCTTGGCGGCCTGGGTCTTGAGGTCCAGGTACTGCGGCGTCTGCGCAAAAGCGGGGCCTTTGGCGATGAGGTCGTCGCGCACGATGACCACGGTCACGCCCGCGGCGCCGGCGTTTTTCTGTGCGCCGGCGTAGATGAGCCCGTAGCGCTCGACGTCGAGCGGCTGCGACAGAAAGCAGCTCGAGACATCGGCGACCAGCGGCACGTCGCCGCAATCGGGCAGCTCGTGGAACATGGTGCCAAAGATGGTGTTGTTCTGGCAGATGTAGACGTAGTCGAGTCCTTCGCCCGCGGCCTCGGCGGCAATGCGCGCGTTGATATTGGCCATGGTGGGTATGCGGTCGAAATTGGTGTCCTCGGAGCTAGCGAGCAACACGGCCTCGCCGTACTTGGAGGCCTCTTTGTATGCCTTGTTGGCAAAGTTGCCGGTCACGACGTAGCCGGCGCGGCCGCGGCGCATGAGGTTCATGGGGATGCCCGCAAACTGCAGCGTGGCGCCGCCCTGCAAAAACAGGACACGGTAGTTGTCGGGGATGCTCAGCAGGCGGCGCAGGGTTGCCTCGGCGTCGTCGATGATCTGCTGGTACATGCTAGATCGATGGCTCATCTCGAGCACGGACATGCCGCAACCGCGGTAGTCCATCATCTCGTCGGCGATCTCGGCGAGCACGCTTGTAGGCAGTGCGGCCGGGCCAGCTGAGAAGTTGTGCACACGTGCCATCTTCTAGTTCCCCCTCGTAGTCGTTTGAACGTTCGGGATACTTTAGCACAGTGGAGCGCCAGGCACGACCGCATCACGGTAAAACTCGACTGCGCCGCTATGATTTACAGGATGGTTACATGGGGGAGGGGTGCTTTACTTCTCAGGCAAATCCAAATCTGCGAGCGAAGGCATGGGGTTCTCTAGGCGCTTGATCTTTTCGTCGCGAATTAGCTACCTCCTGGTCACTACGACGCCAGGGTGGCGATGACGGCTTTGTCGCCGGCGTATATATGGGTGTTGCCGTCGGGGATGATCGTTTGGCCTTCGCGTTTGAGCATCACCACGATAAATGGGTGCTTGCCCTGCGGCACGTCACGCAGGCGCTGACCGGCCAGCCGACCGTGGGGCGTTACGGTGACCTCGCGCAGTGTAACCTCGGCACGCTCTTCAAACGTCGGCGCGGCCATCACCAGCAGGTCGCCTTCCTCAATCACGGTATTGCCATTGGGCAGCACCGGGTGCGCCCCGTCGCGCAGCACCAGGACCACGAGCATGTCCGTCGCGCTGCCAATATCCGCGAGCGAGCGCCCGGCAAACGGATGCCCCGCGCCTACCTTGAGCTTGACGAACGACATGCCGTTCTCATCGCGGTAATCGTTAAAGGTGCGGCGCACATCGCCGGCCGCATCGATCATATTGAGCTTTTTCGCCACCGCCGGCAGCAGCGAACCCTGTACCACAATGCTCGACACGGCAATCACAAAGACCAGGTCAAACAGGTCGTGGCCACCGGGAACGCCGGCCACCACGGCAAAGAGGCTAAAGACGACCGAAGCTGCTCCGCGCAGGCCCGCCCAGCTTACGAGCGCGACCTGACGGGGGCTCGTCTTAAAGGGCGCTAGGAGCACGCTGACGGCGATGGGGCGGCTCACAAAGAGCATAAATGCCATGAGTGCTAGGCCCGGCAGCAGTATTTGCGGCAGGCGGGCGGGCGTCACGAGCAGGCCGAGCAAGAAGAAGATCGTCATCTCGGCCATCTCGGTGAGGGTATCAAAGAAGTGCGCCATCTCGACCTTGCCGGTGATGTCGCTGGCCCCCAGCACAATGCCGGCAAGGTACACGGCCAAAAAGCCGTTGCCACCCAGGTAACTCGGCAGTGCGTAGGCCACGATGGCCACGGCAAACAAAAAGATGGTCTGCGCGCCCTCGGCTGTTGCATGCGCGCGCTCAATCAGGCGGCTGGATGCCCAGCCGATGGCAAGGCCCAGCCCCACGCCCAGGATAATCTGCTTGGCCAGCAGCATGGGGATGTCGATATTGCCGCCGGCCGCGAGTGTGGCGAGCACCGCGGTGAGCATGTAGGCGACGGGGTCGTTTGAGCCCGATTCGACCTCGAGCAGCGAGTCGGTGCCGTCACGCAACGACAGGTTGTGCTCGCGCAGCACGCTAAAGACGCTCGCCGCATCGGTGGACGCCACAACCGAGCCCAGCAGCAGGCCGCCGATCCAGTCGAAGCCCAGAACCAGGTGCGTAAACACGCCGGTGATGCCGGCGGTGATGACCACGCCGAGCGTGCTCAGCAGCACCGCGGGCACGGCGACGGGTTTGGCACGGTCGATGTTGGTGTTAAAGCCGCCGTAGAACATGATGAACAGCAGCGCCGTGCTGCAGACGGTTTCGGTGAGCGCATAGTCGCTAAAGTCGATATGCGCCGGGCCGTTGACGCCCAGCAGCATGCCGAGTGCGATAAAGATGAGCAGGGTGGGGAAGGGGAGCTTTTTGCCGACAGGTTTGATGGTCAGGCACAAAATGATGACGAGGCCGATAAAGAGAAGGATCTGGTTCATGGACGGTGTCCGCTCCTGGGTGGTTGGCGTGGCACGGTCAATTGTCTGCGGTATTTGTACCCAAAGATGGTGGGTTTATGGGGTTGGATTGCGGGCGTGCGCGATATCGTCATAGACGGCTGCCGTCTTTGCCTCTGCTCGGAAACCCTTTCCAGCTTTATTGCAACGGAGTACAATGGGTAACGTTTAAGTTCAACTTGAAGTTTTAGTTGCGGCTCCGGGCTTCGGCCGCAATGTAAAGAGAGGCGTTCCATGGCGATCTATGTGACATCCGATGCTCACGGGCACGTGCGTGCGCTTGACGAGGCCCTGTCCAAGATTTCGTTGGCGTCCGACGATACGCTGTATGTGCTGGGCGACATGATCGATCGCGGGCCCGATCCGGTCGGCGTTATTAAGCTTGTGCGCTCGCTGCCCAACGCTCGCGTGCTCAAGGGCAATCACGAGCAGATCATGCTCGACGCCATCATTGGCCAGGATCCGCTCGATGCCGAGACCTGGGATATCAACGGCGGTTGGACTACCCGTCAGCAGCTCAACGACATGGAATTTGAGGCGTACGAGGAGCTGATCCGCTGGGCTGCCGCCCTGCCGCTCTATGCGGTGGCCCAGACTGCCGAGCGCCCGTATTTGCTGGTGCATGCCGGCATCCAGACCGAGGCTGCTCGCGCGTTTTTGCTTGAGCACGGTGTCGATTGCGGCAACGGCAGGGGAGCGGTCGATGCCGATGCCGAGTTGCTGCAGCAGATGCTTGCGGTGCAGTCGTCCGATGACCTGCTGTGGATTCGCCATGGCTATTGGGATGCGCCGACGGGGCTGCTTTCTGTCGAGGGCAAGGGCCCGGTCGTGGTGAGCGGCCACACGCCCACGGTGTCGCTCGGGCGTTATTGCGAGGTCGGCGGCCTGGCGGGGCTCGATGAGGAGTCGGGCCGCGGGCAGATCGTGCGCCTGGGCGGCGAGGATACCGCCGGCGTGCCCGATCGCATCGACATCGACTGCGCCGCCGCCACTGGGTCGGAGTTTGGCCGCGTAGGTATCCTGCGGCTCGATGATGGGGCTGAGTTCTACGCGAATATCAATCCTGGAGAATGATGGCGCAAGGGGTAGCTAATTTGGAAATGATTGAGGCTTCGGTAGTTTGTGTGACAAGGGGCTAGCCTAGGCA
>NZ_QSKJ01000015.1:12150-32236 GCF_003469895.1 Collinsella sp. AM28-11LB | reverse complement strand
CGGCAAGGAGATATATTGCCAGACCGGAGGGGCCCCGGGGGCGGGAATCTGGGCGTACACATTTCCTACATATCTTGTGATGCGACTAACGTTTGCCAGCCGTTAACTACCGCTCGCCGAGCATCTCTTTATATAAGGCAGTCTCATGGTTAAAGCGGATACGTCCCCCTAGCTAAAGCACAGCCAGCATCGAGCAACTCATCACGTTCTTCCACCGAGAACCCCTCGGCGTAGACGCGCACCACTGGTTCGGTCCCGCTAGGACGGACCAGCAGCCACGTGTCATCCTCGAATGCCAAACGCAAGCCATCCATATGACTAACGTTTTGCGGCACCTTGCCACAAATCGACTTGGGGTTTACACCCGGCAGCAGGGTTCGTAACGTTTCGGCATCTTCGGCCTCAAGGCGTAAATCGCGTCGACCGTAACTCGTCTTACCAAATCTGTCCTCGAGTTGGTCGACCAGAACGCCCAAAGGCGCGTCCGTCTTTGCCATAAGCTCACACAGAATCAGACAGGCGAGGATTCCATCGCGCTCGGGCATATGCGCGGCGATGCCGATACCACCGGCTTCTTCGCCGCCCATGAGGACGCCGCCCTTCTTCATCTCCGCCGCTATATATTTGAAACCGACTGGTTTGACGGTCACGCGGCAGCCAAGCGCCTCGGCAATGCGACGCACGAGCGTCGAGCATGAAAGATTGACGACGACTCGCCCCTCCAAATTACGAAATTGAACCAAGTCGCCCAAAACGAGCGCCATGATCTGATGCGGATGTATATATCTGCCGCGCTCGTCAACCGCGCCGATACGGTCGGCGTCGCCGTCGGTCACCAGGCCAGCGCAAGCTCCGTCCTCGATAACCGTGCGCTCGCAAGCGTCCACCCACGGTTCAACGGGGTCGGGGCAGATATCTTCTTGGTCAGGTCCCTGCCCGGCGTGAATCTCGTGCACCTCAACGCCAAGCTCGCGCAGCAAGTCGGCTAGATAGCCCTGGGCCGCGCCGCCCATGGGATCGACAACCACGCGCAGGTGCGCGGCGCGGATGGCTTCGGCATCGACAAATGATGCCACCGCCTGCATATAGTCAGGAATGATATCCGCGGTGCGATATTGCCCCTCGATCCCCATTGGCTCGGGAGCCATGGTCTCTTCGAGCTCTTCGATGACATCCTGGTTGGCGGTTGAGCCGTCACCCATGCGAATCTTGAGGCACAGATAACCCTGCGGATGATGGGACCCCGTCACCATGAGCGCGCCGCACGCCTCACCGTCATAAGCCGCCGCCCACGTAAGGGCAGGGGTCGGAACAGGTCGCGAAGCGAGCACGGCGTCCAGCCCGTGCGCTGCTAGCACGCCCGCCGCAAGTTCAGCGAACTCGCTCGCCAGGGGCCGGGTGTCGAACCCTATATATACCGTTTTGCCCGGATTGGTCTTTTGCCACAACTCGCCGACGGCATCGGCGATACGGGCAACGTTATCGGCAGTGAAGTCCTCATCGACGCGAGCGCGCCAACCGTCAGTTCCAAAATGAATTATCGCGCACACGCGCAGACACCTCACAGTGTTTGGATCATGGTACGCATGGGGTATACCCGCAACATGCACTCGGCAACCTGCCGGCACCAGCATTCACCATTTGGGCAAATGCTGCCGAGGACATGCAAGCAATAAAAAAAACCGCCCCGTATGGAGCGGTTTTGCCCTTTATATATCGAGCGCCTCGGCCATCGCTGCCGTAGTGATTGCCGTGGTTCCACAGCAACTGCCCACCATTGCGGCACCGGCATGTCTCCATTCGATGCATGCGCGCGCGAAAGCTTCGGGGTTCTCGTGCCATACGGGGCCATCCTGAGTCTGGACCGGATCGCCTACGTTGGGACGCACCGTGACGGGAGTAGTCGCCGATGCAACCATCCTGGGCACCGCCGCGTTCGCGGCCGCAAGCGAACAGCAATTAACACCAACCGAGTTTGCGCCGTGTTTTTCGGCGTACAAAACGGCTGCCTCGATGTTGAGGCCATCGCCCAACAGGTCGCCTTTATCGTCAACGACAAAACTCACCAGAACAGGCATGCCATCGGCGGCATCTCGGGCGCCGGCAAGCATGGGCTGCAAATTACGGATAGACGTCACCGTCTCGATCAGCAGACCGTCAACGCCGGCGTTGAGCAAGGCGTGCGCCTGTTCGCGCGCAATGCCTCGGATTTCACGATACTCGGCAGAGTCCTCGGCAAACCACTCAATACCGATCGGGCCCATCGAGCCCAGCAGCAGCTGAGGGTGCGCCTGGCGGGCATCGTCGACGGCCCCGCGATTGACCTCCGCCACGGACGGCGCAATCTGGTCATGCTTGAGGGCATAGCTCGATGCCTGAAAGGTGTTGGTAATGAGCACCTGCGCGCCGGCGGCGACATACAAGCGATGGATACGAGAAACGGTCTGCGGCTCTGCCAGATTCCAAAACGCCGGTGGAATGTCGGCGGCATCGTACTCACTCAACAGAACACTGCCCATGGGGCCCTGCGCCAACAAGGTCTCGCTCGACAAGCGGCGCGTAAGTTCCTCGGCACCAAAGCGGTTGTAATAACTCGTATCCATATATATCCCGCTATTCCTCGACGCTGATTCCCTGCTTTTCGAGATAGGCGAGCCAGCGGCTCATCGTGTCCTCGGATAGCGCATGCTCCATCATGCAGGCCTCGGAATCGGCTCGCTCAAATTCGACACCGAGCTCCTGAACCAAAAACGTGCGGATGAGGCGATGACGGTACCAGATAGCCGTGCCAACCTCGCGGCCGCGATCGGTCAGGATCACCTTGCCGTAGTGCGATTGCTCGACAAGCTCGGATGCCTTGAGCGCCGAAACCGCTTTATTGACCGATGCCTTGGAGACGCCAAGGCGCTGCGCGATGTCGACCGATCGCACGCCGTTGGTTTCCCCCTCTTCGCTTTCAATGCGAACCATGCACTCCAAGTAGTCTTCGTTCGCCACCGTCAGATGTAGTTCGCGCGAGCTATTTGTCGTATCCATGATCTTCCGTCCCTTCTGCATTCATTGGCTGATTCTACCCCATCCAAGCGTCGCGGTATGCCGTGGCATACCGTGCTAGAGTTCTTGTTGCACACGACGACCAAGATTGGAGCGGTCTTTATGGAAAACACCACCACGAACCCCGATGTCCTCGAGCGCTTTTTGCGCTACGTCCAGATCAACACGCAGTCCGAGGATGCAAACTGCGACCAGGTACCCTCGAGCGCCGTTCAGTTTGACCTTGCCAACGTGCTGGCTGAAGAGCTGCGCGAGCTTGGTGCGGAAGATGCCCACGTGACCGAGCACGCCTATGTCTGCGCACATATCCCCGCAAGTGTGGGCGCTGAGAACAAGCCTGCCCTGGGCCTGATCGCCCATCTCGACACCACCGAAGTTGCACCGGGCGCCGGCGTGAAGCCGCACATCGTGCACTACGAAGGCGGCGACCTGGTCTGCGGCACGGTTGACGGTAAGCCCGTTGCCATGAGTACCGCCAAGCTTCCCGCCCTGAACGACCTCGCGGGTGAGGACCTGGTCTGCAGCGATGGCACCACGCTGCTGGGCGCGGACGACAAGGCAGGCGTCGCCGAGATCATGTCGCTTGTCGCGCGTATCGCTCAGGACCCTTCTCTGCCCCATCCCACACTCGGCATTTGCTTCTGCCCTGACGAGGAGATCGGCCACGGAGCCGAGCTGTTGGATATCGATGCCTTTGGCTGCAAGTACGCCTACACGGTCGACGGCGGCCCCATCGGCGAGCTGGAGTGGGAGTGCTTTAACGCCGCCGAGGCGACCGTCCGCTTTGAGGGCCAGTCCATCCACCCGGGCGACGCCAAGGGCCGTATGGTCAACGCAGGCAATCTGTTCTGCGACTTCAACGCGTTGCTCCCCTACGCGCAGCGCCCGGAGTATACGGAAGGCTACGAGGGCTTTTATCACCTTGAGGGTGTATCTGCGACCGTCGATCACGCCACAGCGCGCTATATCGTCCGCGACCATGACGCCGCCAAGTTCCAGCAGAAACTCGACCTTATTGATGCCGCCGCCTCGATGCTCAACCAGCGTCTGGGTGAGGAGCGCGTGACGGTCGAGATTAAGCAGCAGTATCGAAATATGGCCGAGATCGTTCGTGACTATCCCGAGCTTATTGATGTTGCCAAGGAAGCCTACCTTGCCTGCGGCGTTGAGCCCCAAGTGCTGCCGATTCGCGGCGGCACCGACGGCGCCCAGCTGTCGTTCCGCGGTCTGCCCTGCCCCAACCTTTCCACCGGCGGCTATTGCTACCACGGCGTCAACGAGTTCGTCCCGGTCAGTTCGCTCGTCAAGATGACCGACGTGCTCCAGGAGCTCGTCGCCCGCTTTGCATAAGCCTGGCTGCATAAGTCCAAAAGACGAATCGCCCCGTCCTCAACCAAGAACGGGGCGGTTTTTGATACAAGGGGAGTAGTCAACATCGCAGGTTGAGCCAACGTCAGCGAGCGACGTCCAAGGCGAACAAGTTGGCATGAAAAAGGCAGGGCATTGACCTTCTGGTCATGCCCTGCCTTT
This sequence comes from Collinsella sp. AM28-11LB, assembly GCF_003469895.1. Taxonomy (NCBI): domain Bacteria; kingdom Bacillati; phylum Actinomycetota; class Coriobacteriia; order Coriobacteriales; family Coriobacteriaceae; genus Collinsella; species Collinsella sp. AM28-11LB. The sequence continues at coordinate 27,652 of NZ_QSKJ01000015.1, read as the reverse complement.
TGAATGACAAATTGTCGCCTTGGGCGGCGCGCAGCGTCGAGCCGTTACGGCGTTTGGTAAAACGCCGTAACTTAGTAGTTGGCTTCGTAGCCGTTACCGTCGCCGGTGGGCTCTTCGTAGTAGTCCGAATCGCTCGAATCGCTTGAGTCATCGGAATTGTCAGAGCTGACCGATGAGGTTGCGGTACCGTTTGCGTAGTCGTCAGACGTATTGTTGTTCAGGTCGCCAATCGTAGAGCTGGAACCGTCGGAAAGACCCATGGTGTTGGGACCCTTGGGATCCTTGCCGGCATCGACACGCTCCATCATTTCCTTGAGCTCGTCCTCGTAGACAAAGACGTAGCTCACACCGTCGATCATGGTGCTGTCGTCGGCGTACGAGGGCAGGTTGGCCGAGTAGATACCGTCGACATCCATACCGCGCATGGCGTTGACCGTAGACACGATATCCTGAACGCTCATATCGGTTACGAGCATATCGGACAGCGAATTAACCAGGCCAAAGATCTTCGTGGCATCGAAGTTATTGAGAATCTGGTTGGCAAGGGCGCCAAGCACCTGACGCTGGTGGCGCATGCGCGTGTAATCGCCGTCGGCATAGATGTAGCGGCAGCGGGCATAGGTAAGGGCGGTAGCTCCGTCCATATGCTGCTGACCAGCGGTGATCTTAATATCCAGGTGCTCGGGGTCGTCAACATCATCGGTTGCGTTAATGTCGATACCGCCAACCGAATCAATCAGCGCCTGCATACCGTCGAAGCTGACCTCGGCATAGTGGGAAATCTGAACACCGCACAGCTCGTTGACCGCCTCGACCATGGCTTCGGCGCCGCCAACGGTATGGCAGGCGTTGATCTTCATGGTCTCGCCCTTGTACACGACCCTGGTATCGCGCGGAACGGAAATGAGCGTCGCCTGCTTTTGCGTGGGGTCGATGCGTGCCAAGATAATCGAGTCGGCACGATACGTATCCTCGCCCGGACGGCCGTCGGTGCCAAGAAGCAGCACGTAGAACGGATCCTTTGCCTCATCGGTGTCAACCAGAACCCGACGCAGATTGTCGGTAATGACATTAGAATCGCCGAGCTTGCCCATAATGGTGGCAAACCACAGGCCGGCAGCGGTAGTGGCACTCAGCAGCACGCCAAGCACGACAATGAGCGCGACGTGACGAATCGTGTGGCTACGACGGCGCTGGCGGGCGCGCTCGGAATAGCGAGCGACGTTGTCGCGGCTGTAGATCTTGGCCTGCGCACCAGTCGAGGGTCTTCGGGTGTTATCCGCCAGGGGCTTCTTGTTAAACATAGGCAACCTGCATTAGTAGATGACGGGATCGGGGACGGTGGCATGTTCGACATGCGCGCCAAGCGCCTGCAGCTTTTCGACAAACTGCTCGTAGCCACGTTTGATGTGATGGATGGCAGAGACCTCGGTAACGCCGTCGGCGATAAGACCGGCAACCACAAGCGCCGCGCCGCCACGAAGGTCGGGCGAGGTGACCTGTGCACCCGAGAAGCCCTTGACGCCATGAATCATGGCATGATGGCTCTCGATACGAATGTCGGCACCCATGCGCACCAGCTCAGAGGCAAACATAAAGCGATTCTCGAAGATGTTCTCGGTAATAACGGAACTGCCATCGGCGAGGGCGGAGAGCACCATAATTTGTGCCTGCATGTCGGTCGGGAAGCCGGGGAACGGAAGCGTCTGGATGTCGACCGGCTTGATGCGCTCGGCGCGATTCACGTGAACGCCGTCGTCAGTACGCTCGCAATCGATGCCCATGAGCTCCATCTTCTTGAGCACCATGCCCAGATGGATGGGGCAAAAACCCGTGACGTCGACACCGCGATCGTCAGCCATCAGCGCACCGGCGACGATAAAGGTACCGGCCTCGATGCGGTCGCCCACCACGCGATGGGTAACGGGATGGAGCTCTTCCACGCCCTCGATGGTCACGACAGGCGTACCGGCGCCGACAATCTTGGCGCCCATTTCGTTGAGCATGTTGGCGAGATCGACGATCTCGGGCTCGCGGGCGGCATTGTCGATAACCGTGGTGCCCTGTGCGCGCACAGAGGCCATGATGAGGTTCTCGGTCGCACCGACACTGGCAAACTCGAGCGTGACGGTGGTGCCGCGCAGGCCCTGAGGCGCGCTGGCGTTGATGTAGCCGTGGGCGGTATCAAACTCTACGCCCAGGGCCTCAAGACCCAGAATGTGCATATCGATCTTGCGAGCACCCAGGTTGCAGCCGCCCGGCATGGCGATCTTGGCGCGATGGAAGCGACCCAGCAGGGGTCCCATGACGGCGGTGGAAGCACGCATCTTGGCAACGAGCTCGTAGGGGGCCTCCCAAGAATCGGCCTGAGAGGTATCGATCTCGAGCGTGTGCTCGTCGAGAACATCGATCGTAGCGCCCATGCCCTTGAGCACCTTGCCCATCACGTGGACATCGGAAATATCGGGCACGTTCTGCAGCGTCGTCTTGCCCGGCGCCAGAAGCGTTGCCGCCATGAGTTTGAGCGCGGAGTTCTTGGCACCCGAAACGGGCACGGAGCCTCCGATGGCATGGCCACCCTCAACGCGGATAATATCCAAGGTCTACCCTTTCAAAAAGCATGCCCGGGGTGGCTGGGCCATCCCGGGCATGATGTGTTCGCAAATGGTCGAACGTTAAATCGTTTGACTATTGGGCAAGCTTGAGCTTACACCATGCGATTTCATTATAGAGGTAGGCGCGGCGTGCATCATCCTCCGACAAATTACCCAGCTTCTCTTCAAAACCTTGAATATCAGCTTTAAGCTTGTCGGCATCGACGGTCGCCAGATCGCAAGCGCGCTCGGCGAGAACGGTCACGACATCGTCCGCAACCTGGGCATAGCCGCCGGCCACGGCAAACGTGTGGTCGACAGTGCCCATGGCCTTATCGGAAACGCGAACGTAACCGCGGTCGATCGTGCAGATCTCGCTGGAGTGAGCAGGCAGAACGCCAAACTCGCCATCCGTGGACGGAATCGACACAAACGCAGCGTCGCCCTCATAGGCGCAGCTCACGGGGCACACGATGCGGATACGCATAACCTACTTCTCCCCCATCTTGCGGGCGCGCTCGCGCACGTCCTCAATCGTGGAAGCATAGCGGAAAGCCTGCTCGGGCAGGTCATCGGCCTTGCCGTCGACAATCTCGGCGAAGGAGCGGACGGTATCCTCGACGCGGACGTAGACACCGGGGTTGCCGGTGAACTTCTCAGCGACGTGGAAGGACTGCGAGAGGAACTGCTGAATCTTACGAGCGCGGTTGACCGTAAGGCGCTGCTCCTCGGACAGCTCGTCCATACCCAGAATGGCGATGATGTCCTGAAGGTCGGAGTACTCCTGCAGGAGCTCCTGGACCTTGACGGCGACACGGTAGTGCTCCTCGCCGACGATCGAGGGATCGAGAGCGTCGGAGGAAGACGCGAGCGGGTCGATAGCCGGGAACAGGCCGAGCGACGAAATGCTACGCGAAAGAACCGTGGTGGCGTCGAGGTGCGTAAACGTCGTGGCAGGCGCCGGGTCGGTCAGGTCGTCTGCGGGGACGTAGACAGCCTGGACGGAGGTAATGGAGCCCGTCTTGGTCGAGGTAATGCGCTCCTGGAGGTCGCCCATCTCGGTTGCCAGCGTGGGCTGGTAACCAACGGCGGACGGCATACGGCCCAGCAGTGCGGAAACCTCGGAACCTGCCTGGGAGAAGCGGAAGATGTTGTCGATGAACAGCAGAACGTCCTGGCCACGATCACGGAAATACTCAGCGGTGGTAAGGCCGGCCAGACCGATGCGAAGACGCGCTCCGGGCGGCTCGTTCATCTGACCATAGACCAAGCAGGTCTTGTCGATAACGCCAGACTCGCTCATCTCGAGGAACAGGTCGGTGCCCTCGCGGGTACGCTCGCCGACGCCGGTGAACACCGAGGTGCCGCCGTGCTCCTGGGCGAGGTTGTTGATGAGCTCCTGAATCAGAACGGTCTTGCCGACGCCGGCGCCGCCGAACAGGCCCGTCTTGCCGCCACGGATGTAGGGCTCAAGCAGGTCGACGGCCTTGATGCCGGTCTCGAAGATCTCGGTCTTGGTGGTGAGCTCGTCAAAGCGGGGCGCTGCATGGTGGATGGGGTAGAACTCCTCCACCTCGGGCATGGGCTTGCCGTCGACGGGCTTGCCCATGACGTTCCAAATGCGGCCGAGCGTCTTGGGACCAACGGGCATCTTCATGGGCTCACCGGTATCGGTGGCGATGAGGCCGCGCTGCAGGCCGTCGGTCGAGGACATGGCGACCGTGCGGACGACGCCGCCCGGAAGCTGACTCTCGACCTCGAGGATCGTGCTCAGATGACCGATCGGGGTCTCGGCCTCGACCGTGAGCGCGTTGTAGATCGGGGGCACCGCGCCGTCAAACTTGACGTCGACGACAGGGCCGATGATACGCACGATGCGACCATCACCGGCAGTCGTCTTCTTGGTGGCTTCCTCGACCGCAAGCTTTACGGTGTTATTAGCCATTACTGTTCCTCCAATGCTGAGGCTCCGCCGACGATCTCGTTAATCTCGGTCGTGATCGAAGCCTGGCGCACGCGACTATACGTGCGGGTAAGGGTCGAGATGATCGCGGTGGCGTTTTCCGTCGCGGAGTGCATGGCCTTGCGGCGTGCACCCTGCTCGGCAGCCGCCGAATCGATCAGGGCCTGGTAGATGACCGTCAGGATATACGACGGTACAAGCTTGCCGAGAACATGCTCGGGAGAGGGCACGAACTCGAACGTGGACGAGATGCGCTTAGGGGCGTCGGTCTCGTTCTTACGCGGACCGTGGGCCATAGCGATCATCTCGGGGTCGAGCGGCAACAGATGCTCGACGCGAAGCTCCTGATCCACGCGGTTCTTTGCGTGGTGGTAGACAAGCTCGACACGGTCAAGCTCACCGGCACGATACGCATCGCAGATATGAGAGGAGATCATGCGGGCCTGATTGAAATCGGGCTCAGAGGAGTTGCCCTCAAAGTGCATGATGACGTTTGCGCGGTCGCGAAAATACGTGGCCGGCTTGCGCCCGCACGCGATGATCTCGCACTCGATGCCGTCGTTCGCCCAAGAAGCGGCGAGCTTTTCGGCCGTACGCTCCACTGTCGTATTGAAACCGCCGGCAAGGCCGCGGTCCGAGGCAATGACGACAATCAGGCCATGCTTGACGCTCTCATGCTTCTGCAGCATGGGATCGGTGCCCGAACAGGAGGCGTCGCCGGCGACCGTCAACATGACGTCGGTCAGCGCCTCCTTATAGGGCTCGGCCTGTTTGGAGCGATCGAGGGCACGACGGATCTTGGCCGTAGAGACCATCTCCATCGTGCGCGTGATCTGCTTGGTCGTGGTAACCGAGGAGATTCGCTTCTTAATGTCGCGAAGGTTGGCCATAGGGCTTAGTTCTCCTCTGATCCAGAAACATCCGAATGGTGCTTGGCCATGAACTGCTGCTTAAAGTCGCCGATGACGCGCAAGAGCTCAGCCTTGGTGTCATCATCGATCTTCTTGGCGCGAACCTTGTCGAGCAGTAAGCCAAAGCCATTGTCCATGTACTCGATGAGCTCGGCACGGAAAGGCAGCACGTCGGCGATCTCCAGGTCGTCCAGGAAGCCCTCGTTGCCAGCGAACAGCGCAACGATCTGCTCGCCAACCTCAAATGGTTTATAACGCGGCTGCTTCAGGAGCTCGGTCATGCGGGCACCATGGGTCAGCTGCTTCTGAGTAGCCTCGTCAAGGTCGGAGCCGAACTGCGTAAAGCCGGCGAGCTCCTGATACGAAGCGAGGTCCAAACGGAGGTTGCCGGCGACCTGCTTCATGGCCTTGGTCTGCGCGTCGCCACCAACGCGGGACACGGAAATGCCCACGTCGACTGCCGGGCGCTGACCCTGGAAGAAGAGCTCGGACTGCAGGTAGATCTGACCATCGGTAATGGAAATGACGTTGGTCGGAATGTAGGCCGAGACATCGCCGTCCTGGGTCTCGATGATCGGCAGGGCCGTCATGGAGCCGTAACCGTTCTTCTTGGACATCTTGACGGCACGCTCGAGCAGACGAGAGTGCAGGTAGAAGATGTCGCCAGGATAGGCCTCGCGTCCGGGCGGACGATGCAGCGTCAGCGACATCTGACGGTAGGCCACAGCCTGCTTGGACAGGTCGTCGTAGATGACGAGCACGTGACCGCCGGGGTTGGTCTCGTTGGCGGGCTTACCATCCTCGCCGTTGTACATAAAGAATTCGCCGATAGCGGCACCGGCCATAGGCGCAATGTACTGCATAGGGGCGGAATCGGCAGCGGTGGCCGAAACGATGATGGTGTAGTCGAGCGCACCGTGCTGAGCGAGGGTCTCGCGGATGTTGGCAACCGTGGAGGCCTTCTGGCCGATGGCGACATAGATGCAGACCATGCCCTTGCCGCTCTGATTGAGGATAGCGTCGATGGCAATGGCGGTCTTACCGGTCTTTCGGTCGCCGATGATGAGCTCACGCTGACCACGGCCGATAGGCACCATGGAGTCGATAGCCAACAGGCCGGTCTGAACCGGCTCGCACACCGGGGTACGGTCGATGACACCGGGGGCCTTGAACTCGATGGGACGACGGTGCGTGGCGACGATGTCACCCAGGCCGTCGATAGGCTGGCCGAGCGGATTGACGACGCGGCCAAGCATAGCACGGCTCACAGGGATATCCATAATGCGGCCAGTGGTGCGGCACTCGTCGCCTTCCTTGATGGAGTCGACGGCACCAAACAGAACGGCGCCGACCTCGTCACGGTCAAGGTTTTGGGCAAGGCCGAAGACGGTCTCACCGGTATCGGAGCTCTTGAACTCCAGAAGCTCGCCTGCCATGGCGCTCTTGAGGCCGGAGACGCGCGCGATGCCGTCGCCTACCTCGTCGACCGTTGAAACCTCATGCGTATCGACCGTCGCGGAGAGACTCGTGAGCTGCTCCTGCAGTTTCTTGGCGATATCCTGGGCATTGAGGGTTTCGGACATTAGGCTTCACCTCCGTACGAATTAGCAGAGTTTGCGAGGGTCTCCTGCGCGATGCGCAGCTGCGTCTTGACGGAAATGTCACGACGCTCGCCGCGGGCCTCGAGCACCAGGCCGCCCACGATAGACGGGTCGACCTGCTCGATAAGAAATACCTTGCGGCCGAAGTCCTGCTCGCATTTCTTAGTGATGGTTTGACGCAGCTCGTCGTCGAGCGGGATCGCCGTGGTGACGGTCACGCCCACTACATCCTCGTCTTCCTCGGCAACATACTTAAAGGCAGCTGCCACCTTGGGAAGAAGGTCGAGCTGGTCGCGCTTGGACATGGTGTCGAGCACGGCGATGATCTCGGGGCTGGCAGAAGCCAAGCGCTCGATCATCTCGAGGTCCTCGAACACATGGTTCTCGGCCTTGGCGGCTTCCAGAAGGGAGCGCGCATAGGTCTCGAGCACCTTGTCCTGATAGCGGCTAGTCGGCATTCAGGCTACCTGCTTCCTGGATGTAGCGCTCGATGAGCTTCTTCTGCTCGGCCTCGTCCTCGAGTGCCTCGCCCACGATCTTGGTGGCGACGGCAACGGACAGGTCGGCGATGGAGCTCGCGGCACCGGCGTAGATGGACTTGCGCTCGTCCTCGACAGTCGTATGGGCCTTGGCGATGATCTCCTCTGCCTCCTTGTGAGCAGCCTCGATGATACGGGCGCGCTCGGACTCGGCGTCCTTACGGGCCTCGAGAACGATGTCGGCAGCCTGACGACGGGCGTCGGTGACGATCGAGTCGGACTCAGCACGCTTGGCGATAGCCTCCTGCTTGGTCTTCTCGGCCTCGTCGAGGCTCTCCTCGATCTTCTTGCCGCGCTCCTCCATGGTTTTCATGATGCCCGGCAGGGCGACCTTGGCCAGCACGATCCAGATAATCAGGAAGGCGATAAGCGCCGGGATGAACTCCGCCATCTTAGGGATGAGGATGTCCGCACCGGCAGCGCCGTCCTCGGCGAACGCGGAAACCGGCATGAGCAGCGCGGCCGCGGACGCGGAGAGTGCGATCGCGCTCTTCTGGGATGAAAGATTCATACTTGACGCTCCGTGCTATTTAACGATCAGCGCGACAACGAAGCCGATCAGAGCCAGAGCCTCGCCGAAGGCGGAGCCCATGATGAAGACGGTGAACACGCGGCCCTGGACCTCAGGCTGACGGGCCATAGCACCCGTAGCACCCAGAGCAGACAGGCCGATAGCAAGACCAGCGCCGATAACACCGAGACCGTAACCGATAACTCCCACGATTCCTCCTTTGTCGTGCGTGTCTTATTTCACGCAGGATAACCTTTTTATAACTGCCGGGCTCCATGGGTACGGGCACCGGCGGTTTAACGAATTGCCTTACCTTTAAGACGCGAACGGAAGACTACTCCTCCTCCGCGACCTCCTCTGCCTCAGAGACATACACGGCGGTAAGGACTGTGAAGACGTAAGCCTGGATGGCGCCGACCACAAGCTCGATCGCATAGATCAGGATGAGGATAGCAAGCCAGGCCAGCGAAGGCAGGGCACCGACGGCGTGGGCCGCGGAAACCTGCTGAAGCAGCGGCTGCATGAACATGCTCGCCATGATGGCGAACGAGCCCATGACCACGTGTCCTGCGAACATGTTGCAGAACAGACGGACGGCGAGTGTGATGAGGCGCAGGAAGGTCGAGAAAAGCTCGACGACCCACACAAGCACGTTCATCGGGAAGCTCACGCCCTGCGGGGCGAGGCTCTTGATGTAGCCGATCACGCCGTGAGCCTTGCATCCGTAGTAGATGAAGTACACGAAGGCGAAGATGGCGAGCGCGGCGGTGGAGCCGATTGCGCCGGTGCCGGGCTTCATTCCCGGGATCAGGCCGATCATGTTATTGATCAGGATGAACAGGAAAAGCGAGCACAGGAACGGGAAGTGCTTCTTCCAGTTCTCACCCACGACGCCCTTGCCGATATCGTTCTCGACGTACTCGATGATGTACTCGAAACCGTTGACGAAGAAGCCCTTGGGAACTAGGGTCTGCTTCTTCTTGAACACGGCCAGGACGATCAGGAGCACGATCGTGGAGACGATCAGCCAAAACGAGTACTGCGTGATGCCGCAGCTCAGATCGCCCACGACAGGAGTGGAGCTGAACTCGCTAACCAGATGATTAATCTCATCAGGCAGCTTTTCAAAAATTTCCACGACTTACCTTTCGACCTCATGAGGATCTCGCAGCGCCTTGGCGACGCGAACCGTGCAGGCGGCCATAAAGGCCACGAAGCCGATCGCCTCGCCCAGGAGGAACATGCGAAATGCCTCTCCGAACAACACAAACACAACCAAGGTAAAGACGAGCAGGGCGATTGCCGAGACCGCCAGACTCACCATGCCCTTGAGCATGTCCGCATTCTGCTTATCGTCAAGAACCGGCTTGAGCGTAAAAACAAAGGGAAGAAAGGCGACCGCGCCCGCGATGACGCCTGCAACGATAGCGAGCAGATCGGCTATCTGAAACACTGGCGTCCTCACTTTCCTTCTTTAACGCTTCCCAGAACAGTTCCCGCCAAACATTGGTGACTATTGTACGAGCCAATCGCTAAAGTACAACCGAAAAAGCATCGGTTAATACTCACCTGTTCGTTTTCTTAAGACCTTCTTTATGTCGCAGGTAGGTAATACGTTTTTCTCGAACCCCTCTGGGCTAAACGTCCGTTAACAGGAATGCGCGTGGACGTCTTTTTCTCGCCCGCGCGCACCATTTCTTCGTATTTGTGACCGTAGCCGACAAGGCCCGACGACTAGAGCGTGCCGTAGATGCGGTCGCCGGCGTCGCCCAGGCCGGGAACGATGTAGGCTGCCTCGTTGAGATGATCGTCGATGGCGCAGGTATAGATATGCACGTCGGAGTCCTTTTCGGTCAGCGACTTGAGACCCTCGGGCGCCGCGACGATGCACAGCATGCGGATGTCCTTGACACCGCGCTCGCGCAGGTAGCTGATGGCCATCTCGGCCGAACCGCCCGTGGCGAGCATGGGGTCGACGACCAGGCAGATGCGCTGGTCGATATCCTTGGGCATCTTGCAGTAATACTCGTGCGGCTCGTGGGTAACCTCGTCGCGCTCCATGCCGATGTGGCCCACGCGAGCGGAGGGCACCAGGTCGAGGATGCCGTCGACCATGCCAAGGCCCGCACGCAGGATGGGCACGATGGCGAGTTTCTTGCCGGCGAGTTGTTTGAACGTGGCGGTAGTGATGGGGGTCTCGACCTCGACGTCTTCCATAGGCAGGTCGCGCATGGCCTCGTAGCCGTCAAAAAGCGCGAGTTCGCGCACGAGCTGGCGGAACTGGTTGGTGCCGGTGTTTTTGTCGCGCAGGATCGACAGCTTGTGCTGGACGAGCGGGTGATCGACAAGCGTCACACGGGACGCGTCGTAGGTGACGGTCATGGGTTGATTGCCCCTTTCGTTGCGGCCGCAAAACGGCCTTGCTGACAAGGCGCGCAGCAATGTTGCCGCCGAACGCCATGCATTAGTTTAGCGGTTTATTGTATCGAGCAGCCCATCGCAGCCCTACTGTGCGGTACTGAGCGAGCGCTTGACTGCATCACGCCAGCCCGCAAGGTTTTGCTCGCGGCGCTCGGCAGACATGTGGGGAAGGAAGGTCCTAACGATCTGGGCATTTTGCTCCAGCTCTTCTAGGTCTTCCCAATAGCCGACGGCAAGACCCGCCAAGTACGCGGCACCGATTGCCGTGGTCTCTACCGTCTCGCATTGCAGCACGGGGATATCCAGCAGGTCGGCCTGGAATTGCATGATGAACTCGTTGCGCGAGGCACCGCCATCGACAGACAGGCGCTCGATCGAAAGCCCCACGTCCTGCTCCATGGCGCGCAGCACGTCGTAGCTCTGATATGCCATGGATTCGCAGGCGGCACGTACGATGGTCGCACGGCTCGAGGCGCCGGTCAGACCGCACACGATACCGCGGGCATGCGGGTCCCACCAGGGAGCACCCAAACCCGCAAAGGCGGGAACGAAGTAGCAGCCCTCGTTGTCGTTAATCGAAGCGGCGAGTTGTGCCGACTCGCTCACGCTCGAGATGATGCCCATGTTGTTGCGAAGCCAGTTCATGGTGGAGCCGGCAGCGAAGATGGAGCCCTCGAGTGCATAGCTGATCTTCCCGTTCGCAGCGATACCGATGGTGGAGACCAGGCCGTTCTTGGATTCGACGATCTCGTCGCCGGTGTTCATGAGCATAAAGCAACCCGTGCCATAGGTGTTTTTGGTCTGGCCGGGACGGAAACAGCAGTGACCGAACAGCGACGCCTGCTGGTCGCCCGCCACGCCCATGATGGGCGGCGTGTTGGTCATGATGTCGCTCGCGACGCGGCCGTAGTCGCCCGAGCTCCAGCGAACCTCGGGCATCATGGAACGTGGAACGTCAAAGAGCGCCAGCAGGTCGTCGTCCCAGTCGAGCGTATGGATATTAAAGAGCGCCGTGCGGCTGGCATTGGTGTAGTCGGTGGCAAAGACCTGGCCGCCGGTGAGGTTGTAGATGAGCCAGGTGTCGATGGTGCCAAACATGAGGTCGCCCGCCGCCGCGCTCTCGCGTGCGCCGTCGACGTTGTCGAGAATCCACTGCACCTTGGAGGCCGAGAAATACGGGTCGAGCGTGAGTCCCGTGCGGGAGCGCACCAACTCCTCGCAACCCTGTTCAACCAACGCGTCGATTGCCGGCGCGGTACGGCGGCACTGCCATACGATGGCGTTATAGATCGGCTGACCGCTCACGCGGTCCCAGACCACCGTGGTCTCGCGCTGGTTGGAGATGCCGATGGCGGCAATGCGGTCGGAGTGGATACCGCTCTTAAACTGGACTTCCATCATGACGGCGATTTGACTGGCGAGGACCGCCATGGGGTCTTGCTCTACCCAACCGGGACGCGGAAAACTGGTTTTGACGCTGCGACGCGCCTGCGCGACGATGCATCCGTACTCGTCGACGATGGTCGCAAGTACCGAGGTGGTGCCGCAGTCGAGCGCCATGATGTAGGAACCGCCAAAGTTAAACGAAGCATCTTCCATGCCCAGGCTGCCCAGATTCAACGACATCGCTTACACCTTTCTATTGCATCGGGTCGGACAGGACCCGTTCGATCTCTGATGCGGGAAGTGCGCCTTGGCGCAGGATCTGGAGCCCGCCGTGCTGGAACGACACGATGGTCGAGGCGTCGCGACACGGGGTCTCACCGGCGTCGACGGCAACATCGACCCCCTCCAGGATGCGACCCTCGACGGCGGCAAAGCTTGCCGGCGAGGGCGCGCCGTGCGTATTGGCGCTCGTGCAGGCAAGGGGACTGCCGCAGGCGCGGATGAGCGCCTGGACCACGGGAGAGGCCGAAGCGCGCAGGGCCACGGTGTCGTCGGCAGCGCGCATAAAGGTCGGCACGCAGGGGGCTGCCTTAATCACGATAGTCAGGGCTCCCGGCCAGCATCGTCGCGCGAGTACGCGGGCATCTTCCGGGATATCCACGCCATAGCGGTCGAGCGCTTCGACGCCATCGACCAGCCAAGCGACGGTTTGCGTGAGTTCACGTTGCTTGAGAGTGAAGATGCGGCGGTAGCCGGTACCGAGCGCAGGGACCGCGGCGCCATTGACGGTGGCTTGCGGGTCGCATGACCACGACGGGAACTCGCTTGTATCTTGGGGGACGGCATCGGAGAAGGCTTTAACTGCCACGGCGACACCGTAGACAGTCTCGGTCGGGATCAAGGCCAGGCCGCCGCGGCCGAGCACCTCGGCAGTGCGCTCGACGGCAAGCCGATGCGGCTCGCGCGCTCCCTCGTATACCCGATAGACCGTCTGCATGTGTATGCCAGCCCCTTACGCTCTGGTGCAAGTTTGTTTACTGTGGGGCATTCTCGCACGAAACGTTCAACCTATTTGTCCAGAGCGCATGTTGGTTTGGTGAGCGGCTCTAGTAGTCGGTGAAAGTGAGGGGGTTATTGGACTGCGACGAGCTTCTTTGGCCTGCCGGCATGGCGTTCTTGGGCGGCGTAGCGCTCGATGCTGTCTATCGTTATCATCCGACGGCCGTCGACGAGTTCAACATCGAGCTTTCCGGCTTTGACCAGCGCGGTGATCCGCGGAGCGGAGACTTTGAGGTCCAGCGCTGCGTCTTTAAATGTTCGGCACGCCGCTTCCCGAGCGTCCTCGTGGTCGATTTCGACTGAAAGGGCCACGACCTCGGCCGAGCGTTCGTACCCTGCCGGAGTCAAACCGTTGTTGAGGTCGTCGGCTAAAAACGCCATCAGCGCCTCGGTGGCATGGGCAATCGCTTCTTCGCGCGTATCGCCATCGGCAAGGGCGCCGGGAATCTGCGGGAAGCTGGCACAGTAACCGTCGTCTTCTTTTATGAGAACGCAATCATAGGTAAATCGATGCCTCATTTTGCCTCCAACTACCATCCAGCTTGGCGACGAATACTTGCCCACGTGCCCTTCTTTGGTCGATCACCACCAGAGCCGTTCACGGCGACAACACGGCCACCAGAAACATACTTAGCATGACTACCGACTTGCGCGACCTTCACGAATCCATCGTGCTTGAGTAGGGCAATGATTTCCCGAAAGGTAGGAGGTTGCATGGACCGACCTCTGTCAGCCGTCCTAATTATAAACTACTTTATAATTTTTGCTAACCAGTTAATAAATATTACTGGCGCTGTTTGGGCTCGGTGACGATGGCCCGAACGATGCGGGGGCGATCGGTGAGATCACGGACGACGCGCACATCCGAAAGGCCCGCCTGGCGGCAGAGTTCGGCGGCGGCGTCGAGGGCACCCTCGTAGAGCTCACAGGCAAAGAGTCCGCCGGCACGCAGCATATAGGGTGCCGCATTGAGCAGGCGGCGGAAAATGTCCAGGCCATCGGCACCGCCCTCGAGCGCTAAATCGGGCTCGAAGTCCTTGACCTCGTGCGGCAGCGAGCGCATAACGTCGGTCGGGATGTAAGGCGGGTTGGAGACGAGCACGTCGAAGGTGCCCCACTCGTCGTGGGGAATGGAGCTCACCAGGTTGGTGAGGCTGAAGGCAACCTCATCTGCCGTGAGGCCGAGCGCGTCGCGGTTTTTGGTGGCCAGATCAATGGCACGCGGCTCGATATCGGTAGCGGTGCAGGTAACGTGGCCGCGGCGCTCCCAAGCAAGGGAGAGCGAGATGCAGCCCGTGCCGCAGCCGACCTCGAGAACGCGAGCAGTGCGGGGCTCGGCTGGGGCAGGCGCAGCGGCATCCAGAGCTGAAGCCGTCTCCTGGTCGGCACCCTCGATGGCGATGCCGTATTCGTCGAGCTCGGGCTCAGCAGCTTCCGCAGTCTCGGCTTCCGCTGCCTGCGCGGCGGCTTCCTCGGCCTCGCGGTCGGCCAGTTCCTCGGCATAGGCACGGCTACCCAGCACGTCGCTGCCTAGCGCCGCCTCATCGGCAGCCGTCAGGTTAGCGGCACGGCGCTCGGCGGTCGCGCGTTCGTCTGCCAGCGCGGCCTCGGCTTTGCGGGCCTGCTCGACCTCATCGTTCCAAGGCAGCTCAACACGCTGACGGGCAGCAGCCTCGGGGCCCAGCACCTCGGCATCCAGATAATTGAGGACTTCCTCGACGAGCATCTCGGTCTCGGGGCGCGGAATGAGCACACCGGGGGCGCACGCGACGTCGATCATGCGAAACTGCGTGCTGCCCGTGATGTATTGCAGCGGCTCGCCCTTAGCGCGGCGGACAACGGCCGCGTGCATGGTCTCGAGCTGGGCCGCGTTAAGCATCTCGTCCATGCGCATATATAAGTCGATGCGTGCCAAACCCGTGGCAGCGCACAGCAGCCACTCAGCAGAAAGACGGGGGTGCTCCTCGCCACGCTCGGCTAGGTACTCCTTGGTCCACTCAAGACAACGCTTGATGGTCCAGATCTCGTTTGCCATGGGGCCCTCCCCTCTTAAGCGCCGGGCGGCGCGCGAATGTCGGAGCAGATTGTACGCGAGGCAAGCGTTTGGCAAGGGACGATTGAAGGCGATTATCGACAATCAGCCCAGATTTTTACTTGGAACCTGCCCGAAGTGTTCATTCGTCGACGTCTAAATCTGCATCCGTCAAGTTTTTGGCAAGGTTGCCCCAAAACTGACCAATATCTAACCAAGAACTTGCCAAATCACTTGACGCGCGACAAGGCAGAATTCGCCCCATGACTTCTCGAACGATATTTTGAGCATTATTTTCGATCGCAAACGAATGCCACTCATTGTTTTAAGCAGGTAAACAGCTCAATGCCTATCAAAGCTGATTGAATAACACCTCAAAGCAATGTACCCAACCTAGTCGTTGGGGACGTTCTTATTCGACTAGTCGTTTAAGAACGTCCCCAACGACTACTCATTTAAGTCTGTCCCCAATGAGTGCCCCGCCA
>NZ_QSKJ01000015.1:0-12140 GCF_003469895.1 Collinsella sp. AM28-11LB | reverse complement strand
CCCCAACGACTACTCATTTAAGTCTGTCCCCAATGAGTGCCCCGCCACAGGTTGAGCATAAGTCAGCGAAAACGCCCCTAAGCGAGCAAGGTGACGTGAAAGAGGAGGGAAGCGTACTTTGGTACGCGACCGACGATTGAACGTCAGATTGCCGCTTAGGGGCGTTTGCAGCGTCAAGCCGTTACGCGGTTTGGCAAAACCGCGTAACCCACTACACAGCTTGTGCCAGCTTCTCGGCTCGCTCGGCGGCGGCGAGCGCCTCGATGACGGTGCCGAGCTGATCGCCCAGAAGGACGCCGTTGTAGGTGGAGTTGAAACCGATGCGGTGATCGGTCACGCGGTCCTGGGGCTGGTTGTAGGTACGGATCTTCTCGGAACGGTTGCCGTGGCCGATCTGGCTCTGGCGCTCGGCACCGAGCTCTGCCTGCTGCTTCTCGAGCTCCATCTCGTACAGACGGGCACGCAGCATCTGCATGCAGACCTCGCGGTTCTGGATCTGGGAACGCTGCTCCTGCGACTGCACCACGGTGTTGGTGGGCAGGTGGGTGATGCGCACGGCGGAGTAGGTAGTGTTAACGCACTGACCGCCAGGGCCGGAGGCGCAGTAGGTGTCGATGCGCAGGTCGGACTGGTTGATCTGAACGTCGATCTCCTCGGCCTCGGGGAGTACGGCGACGGTCGCCGTGGAGGTCTGGATACGGCCCTGGGACTCGGTCTTGGGAACGCGCTGGACGCGGTGCACGCCGGACTCGAACTTCATGACGGAGTAGACGCGGTCGCCCTCGACCTTGAACTCAATGGACTTAAAGCCGCCGGCCTCGCTGGGACTAGAGTCGAGCACGGTGGTCTTCCAGCCGCGCGACTCGCAGAAGCGCTGGTACATCTTGTACAGGTCGCCGGCGAAGATGGCGGCCTCGTCGCCACCGGCGGCGGAGCGGATCTCGACGATGGTGTTCTTATCGTCGTTGGGGTCACTCGGGATGAGCATGTACTTGATGTCTTCCTCGAGCTGGGGAAGCTTCTCCTCGTTCTCGGAGATGTCCATCTGGAGCATCTCCTTCTCGTCCGCATCGGTCGTGTCGCGGAGCATTTCCTTGGCAGCCTCGATGTCATCGAGCGCACCGATGTACTCGCGCGAGGCGGCGATGAGGTCGGACTGGTGCGCGTACTCCTTGTTAAGACGCGTGAACTCCTTAATATCGGAGGCGACGGCCGGGTCGGAAAGCTTCTTCTCGAGCTCCTCGTATGCCTTGATAATCTTTTCGAGCTTGTCGCGCATGGCGGGACTCCTTTATATGCGTGAAGGTGAAAATCGGCAGAATTGATGGGGCGCGGGGCGCCGCTGCGGGGGTAAGCCCGGCTAGAACATGTCGATCTTCAGATACATGCGCATCCCTTCGCGTATGGGGTACATAGTTGCGGTCTAACCCATACATGATAGCGTGCGCAGGCAAACCTGCATATAACCCGCACGGAATGAGCGGACGTAGCCGTTGGACGTTCCTTTACGACTAGTCGTTTAAGAACGTCCAACGGCTAACAAAGGGACTGTCGCTTTGTCGAATTCTAGAGCGTTTGGAGCAGGGAGATGAGAAAACGGATGCCCTGGAGGTAGGCTCGGTGGGTGATGCGCTCGTTGGTGCCGTGGACGCCGCGGTCGCACTCGTCATCGTCGACCACAAAGGCCGAGAAGCGAATGCACTCCGGGCAAATGCGCTGGTAGTTGGCAGCGTCGGTCGCGCCAATCACGGTCGAGGGCACAATTGCCACTGGCTCGAATGATCCGTTTTCCTCCGTCCCCTTTGGATCACGGAAATAGCGGGCGGCGATGGAGCGAACCGCCTCGAGGCCGGGACCACCGATGCGCGGGGACGGCGAGGGCTCGGAGCTGCCGGGGCCAAGTTCGACCTCCACGCGCTCGGCAAGACCCGCCGTGGCAACGGCGTCGCGGCAACGGGCAACGACATCGGCCACGCACGTGCCCTCGAGCATGCGGAAGTTAATGTTTGCCCACATATCCTGCGGCATTACGTTGGCGCCGGTGCTGCCACCCTCGATCTGCGTGGGCGCGCAGGTGGTCGTCACCAGCGGATAGAGCTTTTTGCTGGCGAGGCAATCGCGGACAATGGCATCCCCGTTGGCGGCAATTTCATCGGCCGTGTAGAGCCCCAACTCGACGAGTTGGGCGGCAAGCAAGTCGGTCACGCGCGTCGGCCACTCGATATCGCAGATTGCGGTGATGGCACGGCTGAGCACCTCGAGTGAAGTGCCCCCGTAGGGGTTGGAGGAATGCCCGCCCTCGCTACGCGTCCTCAACACGATATCGGCATAGCCCTTCTCCGCGAGGTCGGCGTGCATGAGCCAACCCTCGCCCGCGCTGTACTCGGCAGCCGGAACGATGCGGTAGTCGCCCTCGTCGATCAGGTACTCAAGCTCAATGCCGCGCTCCTCGAGCACGCGGCCGATGGCGTCTGCGCCGTACTGCGTAGTCTCCTCGTCCTGGCCAAAGGCCAGGAGCAGCGTGCGCTCGTGCTCCCAGCCGTGCGCCAGCGCATACTCAACCGCCTCGAGAATGCCTGCGACCTGGTCCTTCATGTCAACAGCGCCGCGACCCCAAATGTAGGTGTCGTCCACGTGGCCGCTAAAGGGGGCGTGCGTCCAGTCGGCCTCGGTGCCGGGCACCACGGGAACCACGTCCATGTGGCCCATGAGCATAACGGGTTTGAGGGCAGGGTCGGAACCGCCAAGTGTCACCAGCAGCGAGTGATCGATAAGCTCGACCTCGCCCGCCGCAAACACGCGCGGCCAGGCCCGCTGCATATAGGCGCGCAGGTCGTCGAACGGCTGCCAGTCCACTGCCTCGGCATCCATACTCGAGATGGTCGGGAACGACAGCACGCGGCCCAGGCGCTCGCACGCACCAGCCTCGTCCAGATCGGCAAAATCATCCTCATGCGCAAAGAAGCGCCAAACCTCGGCCATGACATCCTTTCGATTGTGACGACAAGGGCCGCCCCACCGGAGCGGCCCTGCCACATAAGCGCTTGCGGTTGGTTATTTGTCCTCGAGATAACGCGAGAGGAACTCGCGGGTACGCTGGTGCTTGGGGTTGCCAAAGAGCTCTGCCGGCGCGGCGTCCTCGAGCACTACGCCCTTGTCCATAAAGACCACGCGATCGGACACGGTGCGGGCAAAGGCCATCTCGTGCGTGACGACGACCATGGTCATGCCGTCGGCAGCAAGTTTGCGCATGACCTCGAGCACCTCTCCCACGATCTCGGGGTCGAGTGCGGAGGTCGGCTCGTCGAACAGCATGATCTGCGGATTCATACATAGGGCACGAGCGATGGCCACGCGCTGTTTTTGACCACCGGACAGGCGACCCACGGCGGCGTGCGCGAACTTCTCGAGCCCCACGCTCGTCAGATGCTCCATCGCGACCTTCTCGGCCTCGGCCTTGCTCATCTTTTTGAGCGTGACGGGCGCGAGCGTGCAGTTGTCGAGCACGTCCATGTTGTTGAACAGGTTAAAGCCCTGGAACACCATGCCGATGTCCTCACGCAGCTTGTTGATGTTGCAGCGCTCGGCCGTGAGGTCCTGGCCGTGGAACCAGATGTGGCCCGCGTCCGGGGTCTCGAGCAGGTTGAGGCAGCGCAGGAAGGTCGACTTACCCGAGCCTGAGGCGCCGATAATGGTGACGACCTCGCCGGGGTTAACGGACAGGTCGATGCCCTTGAGCACCTCGAGCGAGCCGAAGCTCTTGCGCAGGCCCTCGACGCGGATGAGCGGCTCATTTGTCTGTGCGGCGGCCGCAACGCCGGTAGTGGCGGTATCTGCCATGATGATTCTCCTCGTCTTGAGCCTAGTTGGAGCTGGGCAGCGTTGCCGGGGCCTCGGCGCCGAGCTTTTTGCCAAAGGCCTCGAGCAGGCGGCTCGCCACGAGCGTCAGGATCAGGTAGACCACAAGCGCCACGCAGTAGACCTCCATCTGGCGGTAGTACACGCCGGCGACGGTAGTGGTGGCGTACATGAGGTCAAACACGCCGATGACCGAGAGCACCGACGAGTCCTTGATGTTGATGATGAGCTCGTTGGTGAGCGCCGGGATCGCGTTTTTAATGCCCTGGGGAAACACAACTTTGCGCATGGCCTGCCACTGCGACAGACCCAGCGAGCGCGCCGCCTCGGCCTGACCGGGATCGATCGACTCGATGCCGCCGCGCAGGACCTCCATCATATAGGCGGTGGAGTTGAGCGAGATGGTGACGAGGCCGGCGGTGAAGGTACTCCAGATCTGGTTGGCCTGGGCAGTCTCGAAGCCCATGCCGCGCAAAACGGTGAAGCCCGCGTAATAGATGAGCAGGCCCTGGACCATCATGGGCGTGCCGCGCACGATGGTGGAGTAGACGGTCGTAAAGCCGCGGCCGATGCTCTTAAAGAAGCGCACCGGGTCGTTATCCACGCGATCGAACGTCTGAATACGCAGGAACACAAAGAGCAGTGCCAGGAAAAAGGCGATGACGGTGCCGAAGGTGGCAAGCGCGATGGTGATCTCGATACCGCGGATAAAGAAGTCGCCGCTCTTGTAGGTCATGTAGACCAAGCTCGACAGAAAGTCGCTGGGATTGGAGTCCGAGACAATGCTCACCTGCACCAGGTCGATAAACGACATGACGCAACGGTCGATAAAGAAGATCGCCGCGATGGCAACCACGACATAGCTGCCCAGGCGCGCGCTGCGACGGCAACGCTCGGATGCAAACGGCGACTTTTGGCGATAGTCATTCCAATGCATGAGCTTGGTGACGAGCGCTGCCGCCGATACGACAATCCAAGCCCACAGAATCGCCCAGAGGCAGTCCTGGAACACACCCGTGGGCGCCAAGAAGCTCAGCGGCGTGGGGTTGCGCTGGCTAAACGCCAGACCGAGCGCCGCGATAACGCTCGTGCCCAGATACACATAACGGTGGTCGGCCTTAATTAAAGAGGCCAGACGATTAACGGTTTTCATGCTGCCTCTCTATGCCGGCTGACGGTCGAGGCACGCGTCCCACATTTGGTCGCGCTCCTCCTGGCTGACACCCTTGAGTGTCTTGTCGATGAGCTTAAGCAGCTTGTCCGAGCCCTTGCGGCAGCCGACGTTTGACGTGACCTCCTGCTTAAAGCCCTCGCCCTCGGCAAAATGAATGGGGACAATGCCCGGGTTTTGGGCCATATAGCCCTTCTCGTTTTCGGTGTTGTAGGTCACGGCGTCGCAGGTGCCCTGTAGCAGGTTCGAAAACACCGTGGGCACCGAATCGACCGGATTCTTGTGGACGACGCCCGGGATCTCGTCGATGACGGTATCGAGCATCGTGTCCTTTTGGCCGAGCACCGTGGCGCCGCTAAAGTTACTGAGCTTGGTCGCGCTTTGGTAGGGCGAGCCCTCTTTTACGAACAGGCCAAAGTAGCCGATAAAGTACGGATCGGAAAAGCCGACGGACTCCTCGCGCTCGGGCGTGGCGCTCATGCCGGCAATAATGAGGTCGATCTGGCCGTTGTTGAGCGAATCGATGAGGCCCGAGAAGCTCTGCTTGACGGCAACGGGCTCGCCGCCAAGGGCCTTGCAGAGGATCTTTGCGATCTGAACATCGTAGCCATCGGCGTAAGCGCCTTGCACGTTGTCGATGGGGATGGTGTACTCGCTGGCCTCGGAGACCTGCCAGTTGTACGGGGCGTAGGCCGCCTCCATGCCAATGCGGATCTTGTCCTTGCCGACCACGGAATCGGCAGGTCATCGCGGCCGCCGCCCGTCGTGGGCTGAACTACTTCCAGCGTGGACGGACGCTGGCAGCCGGCAAGCGCGCCGGCGACGACGGTAGCGCTCGCAGCGAGAGCGCTACCCAGGAAGATGCGACGACTGCACACCGGCTGGGCCTGCGCGTCACGCTGATGGGGAGAATGCATAATCTGCCTTCCCTGTTGAATCGTATGCTGACGACTTAACAGGATATACGCCAGCGACCAGCAGCGCAGCACAAGCTCGAAAAATTAATAGACACACGGTAGTCATTGGGAACGTCGATGTTTTGGCAATGCCAGCGAGCGACGTCCAGGGCGAACAAGTTGGCATGAAAAAGGCGAGGCATAGACCTTCTGGTCATGCCTTGCCTTTTGAATGACAAATTGTCGCCCTGGACGTCGCGCAGCGTCGACCGGTCCGCCGTTCGGTAGAACGGCGGAACCTCTACAGCAGGGTGACGCTAAAGGTGCGCTTGTCCGTCTCGCCGGGGGCCAAGACGATGGTGTTGACCTTGTGCTCAAAGACGTCGTCCTCGGTGTCCATGGTGGTGTGACCGGTCCAAGGCTCGAGCGCCACAAACGGGGCGTCGTTGGCGGCAGACCACACGCCGATGTACTTAAAGCCCTCAAAGTCGATCTTGACGCCGTGACCCGACTTGCAACCGCGCAGCGTGAGCGTGGAGCCCGGGGTATCGGTGAACATGATGGCGTCGTTATCGAAGCTGCGGTGCGTGATGGGCAGCACGTCCGAGTTATCGGGGGCCTTGTAGCTGCCCTCGAACGTCATAAGGCCATCGGGCGTGATGACGGGGGCCTCGTTAGTCCAGGCCTCAGTAAACGCCAGCTCGTAATCCTCGAACGCCTCGTCCTCGGCACCGGGGGCGGGCACGTTAAATGCGGGGTGGCCGCCCACCGAGAACGGCAGGTCCACGTCGCCGGTGTTGGTGACGGCAAAGGTCTGCGTGAGGGTGGCGTCGCCGGTCAGGGCATAGGTCATGTTGAGCTTAAAGTGGAACGGGAACGCCTTGAGCGACTCGGGCGTGTCGGTAATCTCGTAGGTGACAGACGAGCCATCCTCAGAGACCTCGACCAGCTTGTGCTCGACAATGCGCGCGAGTCCGTGGCGCGGCATCTCGCAGGTGCCGGCCGCAGACGTTGCCGTGTTGTTGCGCAGCGAGCCCACAATGGGGAACAGGATGGGCGCATGTTTGCCCCAAAAGGCGGGGTCGCCCTGCCACAGATACTCGTTGCCGTCGAGAGCAAGGCTCGTGAGCTGGGCTCCCATGGAATCGATGGCCGCGGTGAGGCCGCCGCGCTTGATGGTAGTGACGGTGGACATGCTACTTCCTCCAAAAATAAACAATAGTGTCGAGGGCTATTGTCCCACTCTTGGCGGCGGGACGGGACGGCAGGCGATTATTGAGTAGCCATAGCGGAATGAGCGGCAAACGCCTACTGGGTATCCACGTAAAGGTCGAACCCGCCCTGCGGCGTGGTGTCGACCGTATCGGGCGCCTGCGAGTTAAAGCTCACGGGAACCATGCGCTTTGAGGCGCGGAAACGCGTACCGTCGGTGGCGACGGGCGGCTCATCGACCGTGAGCTCGTAGTCACCAGGCTTGAGCTCGATACCGTCACCTTCGGAATTGACGTATTGGTACTCGTCGACCGCTTGCCCCTTGAGCGTGCGACCCACAATATGGACGAGCATCTGGCTGTCGCCGCGCGCAGTGTCCCACGTCGCGCCGTCCTTGACCTCGACCGACACATGTACCGAGCGCGTGCGGCCGAGCGATTGCTCGACAGACATCTCGACCTTGGCGGCGTCTCTTCGCTGTTGTTCAACATGACTCCAAACGCTACCAATTACCGAGCATGCGATAACGCCGGCCATAAAGGCGATAAGGATGGGGCCGAGCGGCGAGCGACGTCCCGCATCTTCCTCGTGAGACAGATTGGGGCGACGTGTGGGCGCGAGCGCCTGGGCACCCTGCGAGGGCACGTCGAGAATGCTGAAGGATGCCGTGCTGTCGGGGTCGATGGTGTGGCGCGGCTGCGGGGTCTTTGCCGGCGAGATCGACATGTCGGCTGGCTCGCCGAGCGTGGCCGTAGCATCGGCTTTGGCCTCGTCTGCCTCGGCCTGGGCCCAAGCTTGTTCGAAGGTCAGGGGATCGACAGGGCCGAGGGCGGCGTCCGAGTCGGCGGCGACGTCGTTGCCAGTCTCGTCCTCGTCGATCGACACGTCACGCGGCGCAGGCTCGTCCCACCCCTCGTCCGGAGCCTCACCCTCGCTGTACCACCATTCAAAGTTATCGATATCCATACGGGGCGCCCCTTAGGCCTCGCAAATAAACACTTGCTAGTTTTATACCCCCAGACGGCACGGCGGCTCGCCGGCACAGATAGGAAAACCATCACAACATTCGACGCTTTTCCTCGTTTTCGAGCTTTTCATCGAATGTTGTGACGGTTTGGGCGGCAGCCACGCCGCGAATGTGACAAAGGGACTGTCTCTTTGTCACATTCTGTTAGAGTTGCAGGGATTGAATCCCGCTTATTCATGCGACATTGGAGTGACAACCTTGATCGCCGCAACCACGCCTAAAAGCAAGTCAACCGCCGCCGCGCTCTCCCCTGCGCGCACCAAGCTCTGTCTAGCGTTACTCGTGTTGTTAGGCTTTTCGCTCGGCTGCTCCGAGTTCGTGGTCATCGGCATCGAAAGTGACTTGGCGACGGAACTCGGCGTATCGCTTGCCACAGCGGGCCAGCTCATCAGCGTGTTCGCACTCGTCTACGCCATCGCTACGCCAGTGCTTGCGCTCAGCACGGGACGCTTCCGCCGCTACCAGCTGCTCGTGTGCTACAGCATCGTCTTTGTGCTCGGCAACCTGGTCATGGCGTTGGCGCCCAACTTCCAGGTACTGTTTATCTCGCGCATTGTCCTGGGCTCTGTCTCGGGTGCGCTGCTCGCCGTGGGTGTGACGTACATCCCCGAACTGCTGTCCCCGCAGCAAACTTCGCTTGCCATCTCGGTGGTATATGGTGCGTTTTCCGTGGCGATGGTCTTTGTCACTTCGATCGGCAAGTTTGTGGCCGACACGCTCGATTGGCACGTGGCCATGTACGGCACGCTGACCTTTGCCGTTCTAATCTGCGGAGCGCTCGTGGCGTTTATGCCGCGCGCCGGGCAGACCGATGAGCCTGCCACCTTCCGCGAGCAGGCGGGGCTCCTACGCGAACCGAGCATCATCACCGGCATGCTCATCTTTTTGTTTGGCGTGGGGTCGGTCTACGTTTTCTACGGCTATGTGACGCCTTATCTTGAGCAGGTGCTGGGCATGGGCACGGTCGAAGCCAGTACCACGCTTATGGCCTACGGCGTGTTCTGCCTGATCTCGAACATCCTGGGCGGATGGATCGACGCGCGTTTTGGCATGAAGGCACTGCTGGTTACGTTCGCGCTGCAGGCGGCGGCATTGTTTGGGCTGTTTGCCGCGGGCGCTGCCATGCCGCTCGCACTTGTCTTTGTCTTTAGTCTGGCAATGCTCATGTACCTGTTCTCGGTGTCGTGCATCACGCACTTTATGGACGTGGCACGCAGCCGCCATCCCAAGTCGATGGTACTTGCAAGTTCGGTTGAGCCCATGGCGTTTAACGTCGGCATCTCGTTTGGCACCGCGGTAGGCGGCGCCGTTGTGAGCAGCGCTGGCATTGCGTACGTGGGTGCCGTGGGCGCCGCGTTCTCGCTTGTGGCCTGGGCGCTCACGCTGGTGACGATTAAGTTGGCTCGCTGGGAGCGTCGTCGCGGGTAGCGCAATTGCAGCCAAAAGCCGCAGCACCGCCCACCATCTTTTGACCGCCTGGCGTTCGCTCCCGCAGCCATGCAACACGTCGCCCAAGTCAGCATCTTTCCCGGCGCTATTTAACCACGCAAAACGCATCCTGTTAAGATTACCGCTATCGTTTTTCGCAATCTGAAAATCGGTAGAATCGCAGGTAAAGCTTTCGTAGTCTGAAGTGGTCAATCCACACGAAAGGGGTTTACCACATGGACAAGAAAGCAGTTGTAATCGCCGGGGCCGGCAGCACCCACACTCCCGGCATCATCCAGAGCCTATTGCAGAAGAAAAACGAATTGCCGCTGCGCAAACTCGCCCTGTACGACATCGACGAGAAGCGCATGCATCTCGTCTACGACATCATGAAGCAGTTCATCGAGCAGGAAGCTCCTGACATTGAAGTTGTCGTGACGACCGATCCCGAAAAGGCATTCACCGATGTCGACTTCGTCTTCGCACAAATCCGCCAGGGTGGCCTTCAGATGCGTCGCCAGGACGAGCGCATCCCTCTCAAGTACGGTTGTGTAGGACAGGAAACCTGCGGCGCCGGCGGTTCGATCTCCTATGGCATCAGGTCCATCCCCGGCGTCTTCGACCTCGTACGCTACGCCAAGAAATACAGTCCAGACGCCTGGATCCTCAACTATTCCAACCCCGCCGCAGTTGTCGCCGAGGCCACACGTCGCGAGTTTAACAACGACCATATCCTTAACATCTGCGATATGCCCACGGCTATCTTGCTCTCGTACTCTAAGATGCTCGGACTTCCCAGCTGGCGCGATATCGACCCCATGTATTTTGGACTCAATCACTTTGGCTGGTTTACCAAAATCTACGACAAGCAGGGACGCGATCGTCTGCCGGAGCTTCGTCAGATGATTCTCGAGCACGGCATGGCCGTGAGCGACAAGCATCACAAGGACAAGGACTGGATGCACACCTGGGGTCAATACGTCAAGATTGTGAAGGACTATCCCGAGTATCTGCCCAACAGCTACCTGCAGTACTACCTGTACTCCAAAGACATGGCAGATGACATGGACCCCAACTGGACGCGCGCCGACAACGTCATCAACGGACGCGAGAAGGAGATGTTTGCCGAGCACGACAAGTACCTGGCAGATCCCGCCAATTACAAGAGCCCTGTACAGAGCTTCACGGTCTTTGGCGACTTTATCGTCGACGCAGCCGCCTCTATCGCCTACAACAAGTGCGAACGTTATCTCGTAATCGTCGAGAATAACGGTGCCATCCCCAATCTGCCCGACGACGCCATGGTCGAGGTCCCCGCCTACCTGCGCTCTTGGGGCCCCGAACCCATCAGCCAGCCTGCTATCCCCACCTTCTACAAGGGGCTTATCGAAGAGCAGAATGCCAGTGAAAAGCTCGCCGTCGACGCATATTACGAGCATTCCTACCAGAAGGCGCTCGAAGCCATTGCAATCAACAAGACCGTCCCTTCGACTACCGTCGCGCGCCAAATCCTCGACGACCTGATCGAAGCGAACGGCGATTATTGGCCGACCCTGTCCTAACTCCCCGCGCATCGAAGGAACATCATGAAAGAAAGCAAGCTCTACAGCGAGTTCCAGAGACTCGGCAAGGTACTCATGGCGCCGGTCCTCCTCCTGCCCGTTTCCGGCATTTTGGTCGGTCTGGGCTCCGCCCTTTCCAATGCTAACCTCATCTCGCTCTGCCCGTTTTTGGGCACCGAGCCGATGGTGATCTTTAGCACACTCATCAAAGCAGCCGGCAACGTTATCAATGGTAACATCTCGGTTCTCTTTGCGATCTGCATCGCCTACGGTTACGCCAAGGCCGAGAAGGCGACCGCCGCACTCTCAGGCTTCATCGGCTACATGACCATGAACACGATCATGGGTCAGCTGCTTATCCTGCTGGGCACCATCGATCCCGCCAACCTGCAGACCGGTCAGAACGCCATCCTGGGCGTAACCACACTCGACACCGGCGTATTCGGCGGCATCATCATCGGCTTGGTAGTCGCGTGGATCCACAACCGATTCTATAAGGTGCAGCTTCCGCCGGTGCTCGGCATCTTCAACGGCACACGCTGCGTCCCCGCCCTCACCGTCGTTTTCGCGAGCCTAGTGGGCGTTGCGCTCGCCTTCGTGTTTCCGTTTGTGCAAACCGGCCTAAAGGCCGCCTCGACACTCATCGATTCCACCGGGGTGTTTGGCGCGTTCATCTATGGCTTCTCCGAGCGCATGCTTCTGCCCTTCGGCCTGCATCATTTCATCTACCTGCCGTTTTTCTTCACTTCTCTGGGTGGTAGCATCCAGGTTGACGGCCAGACCGTCGAAGGTGCTGTCAACATCTACAACGCCATGCTCAACACGCCCGGCATGATGTACGACATCGACATCTCAAAATACGTCATGAACGGCAAGGTGCTGTTCGCCATGTGCGGCCTGCCCGCGGCGGCACTCGCCATCTACCACTGTGCCCGTCCCGAGAATAAAAAGGAGGCTTCGGTAGTTTGTGTGACAAGGGGCTAGCC
>NZ_QSKJ01000014.1:0-35040 GCF_003469895.1 Collinsella sp. AM28-11LB | reverse complement strand
CTGAGAAGTTCGCGAAGCCCACTTCTCAGAGGAAGGCGCCCGCCCGGAGGCGGCCCCAGCGCGAGGCCGTCCCGGATGCTATTCGTTGTCGCCGGCAGTTAGCTGCGTTGCGGAGAGCGCGCCGTCGGCTGCGGTTGCGGCAGCGGCGTCGGGCCAGACCCAGTCGGTAAAGGCCGGGTGATCGAAGCCCTCGTCGCACGCGAACTCAAAGGCCTCGGTGCGGAAGGCCTCCCACTCATCAATCTGCTCGGCAAACTTAACGGCGTCGACCATGCGCAGCACGTCGGCGGCCAGGGCCCAACGATCCATGTTGTTCAGGCGCAGCATGTCGAACGGCGTGGTCGTGGAGCCCTTCTCCTCGTAGCCGTGGACGCGGAACGCGTCGTGTCCGGGGCGGTTCCAGATCAGGCGGCGAATCGTGCCGGCATAGGCGTGGAACGCGAAGAGCACGGGCTTCTCGCCGCAGCCAAACAGCTCAGCCCAGCGCTCGTCGCTTATAGCCTGGTCGTTCTCGCAGACGTTCTGAATCTTGAGCAGATCGACCACGTTGACGAACCATACCTTGATGCCCAGCTCGCGCAGCATATCGGTTGCAGCCAGAGCCTCGAGCGTCGGCACGTCGCCACAGGTGACGACCACGACGTCGGCCTCGCCGAGCGAGTCGGCGGTCGATGCCCACTCCCAATTTGCGACGCCCTCGGCGAGCTCGGCCTTTGCCTCGTCGACCGTCTGGAAGGTCGGGGCGGGCTGCTTGCCGCAGAAGATCGCGTTGACGCAGTCGGTGGACTGGTAGACGCGCTCGGCCACGGCGAGAGCCATGTTAGCGTCGGCCGGATAGTAAGCGTTCACGATATGCGTGTCGTTGGCCTTGTTGAGCAGCAGGTCGATAAAGCCGGGATCCTGGTGCGAGAAGCCGTTGTGGTCCTGACGCCAAACATGGCTCGACAGCAAAATGTTGAGGCCGCTGATGGGGGCACGCCACGGAATCTCGCGCTTGGTAGCCTCGAGCCACTTGCAGTGCTGGTTGACCATGGAGTCGACCACATGGACAAAGCTCTCGTAGGAGCTCCACACGCCGGAGCGGCCGGTGAGCACATAGGCCTCGAGGAAGCCCTCGCACTGGTGCTCGGACAGCTGCTCGACAACCTTGCCGGAGCCAGCGAGCAGCTCGTCGTTGGCCTCGTCCTCGTAGAAGCCGGCATCCCACTGCTTCTTGGTCACCTTATAAGCGGCCTGCAGGCGGTTGGACGCGGTCTCGTCGGGACCGAAGATGCGGAAGTCGTCCATGTTCTTGGCCAGAACGTCGGCAGTGTACTCACCAAAGACGCGGGCAGCCTCGGTGGAGCCCCAACCATGGCCCTTCTCGGCGACGGGAATCTCGTGGGCGTGGATATCGGGCAGCTCGAGCTCGCGACGCACCTTGCCGCCGTTCGCGTTGGGGTTGGCGCCAATACGCAGCTCGCCGGTCGGCATAAAGGCCGTTACCTCGGGGCGCACCTGGCCCTCGGGCGTAAAGAGCTCCTCGGGCTTGTAGGAGCGCAGCCACTCGCGCAGCACGCGGAAGTGCTCGTGAGTGTCCTTGGCGCTTGCCAGCGGCACCTGATGGGCGCGCCAGGAGTCCTCGGTCTTCTTGCCGTCGATCTGCTTGGGGCAGGTCCAGCCCTTGGGCGTACGGAACACAATCATGGGGTAGGCCGGGCGGACCACGGTCTCGCCCGCGGCAGCCTGGGCCTGCGCGGTGGCCTTGATGTCACAAATCTCGTCAAAGACCTGCTCAAACAGGGCGGCAAAGCGCTCATGGATGCTTGCGTGGCTCTCGTCGTCAAAGCCGGCGATAAAGAAGTGCGGCTTATAGCCCATACCCTCAAAGAACTTGGTGAGCTCTTCGTCGGACACGCGGGCGAGGATGGTGGGGTTGGCGATCTTGTAGCCGTTGAGGTGCAGGATCGGCAGGACGATACCGTCGGTTGCCGGGTTCACGAGCTTGTTGGACTGCCAAGAAGTCGCGAGCGGGCCGGTCTCGGACTCGCCGTCGCCCACCACGGCCACGGCTAGCAGGCTCGGGTTGTCCATGACGGCACCGTAAGCGTGGCTGAGCGTGTAGCCGAGCTCGCCGCCCTCGTGGATGGAGCCGGGCGTCTCGGGCGCAAAGTGGCTCGGGATGCCGCCGGGATAGGAGAACTGGCGGAAGAACTTCTGCAGGCCGGCCTCGTCATTGGTGATGTCGGGGCGGATCTCGCGGTAAGTACCGTCGAGCAGCGACTGGGCGGTGCCGGCGGGGCCACCGTGACCCGGGCCCATCAAGAAAATGGCGTTCTGGTTGTGATCGGCAATAAGGCGGTTGACGTGGCCGAACAGGAAGTTGATGCCAGGCGTGGTGCCCCAGTGACCAACCAGGCGATGCTTGACGTCCGGACGACCGAAGTCGCGCGCCTCGCCAGTCTTATCGTCGACAAAGTCAGCGCGCATCAGCGGGTTGGAGCGAAGGTAGATCTGACCGACGGACAGGTAGTTCGAAGCGCGCCAATACAGATCGACACCCTCGAGCTCGGAAGCCGGCACCTCGTGCCCCAGCTTTTGCCACGGCGTCCCCAGTGTTTTAGCCATTGTTTATGTCCCTTCGCTGCGCGGTCACCCTCCGATACGGCAACCATTCGTTGGGACTAGTATATTTGCTAAAACGTTTTATCATGGTGAAAAAACGTTTTATCATCTCTATCAAACACACCAATTGGCAAAACGCAACATTCACCTGCGGCATTGCCTGTCACAGATGCTCCACATTCGATCTTCTCGAATTGATAAACATGTTTAGTTGTATTTAGTAAGTTCTAGAACGCTGCCCTTCACAATGAGAGCAGGCTCCAGAACCACTTCTTCGGCACGCCTGCCGCCCTTGCCGGCAAGACGTTTGGACATGCAACCAAAGGCATGCTCGGCAAGCACGCCCGGATCCTGCTCGATCGCGGTCAGCGCCGGCTCAAAGAGAACGTCGGCAGCCGAGTTGTCATAGCTCACCACCGAGATATCGCCCGGGATGCTCTTCCCCATCTCGTGCAAGCGCTTGAGCAAACCGAGGGCGATGTTGTCCGAACTTGCGAACACGGCGGTGGCATCGGTTGCGAGCACCGCCTCCGAGGCCTCGTAGGCACTCGGAATGTAGTACTCGCTCTCGAACTCCAAGCGCGCGTCGATGGGCAGGCCAACCTCGCGCAGCGCGCGTTCATAGCCGGCAAGTCGTTTGCGACCCGTATTGGAGCGACGCGCGTTAACCAAGCAGGCAATACGGCGATGGCCTTGCTCGATCAGATAGCGGGTGGCCATATAGCCGCCCATCTCGTGGTCGAACATCACCTTGTCGCACTCGAGCCCCTCAATGGCACGGTCGACCATTACGGCCGGGATGGGCAGGTGGCTGACTTCTTCGCGCAGGGCGCGGTCGTCGGAGAACTCGTCACCTACCACCAGGAAGACGCCATCAACGCCGCGCGTCACCAGCTGGCGCAGCAGCTCCAGATCGTCATCGGCGCTTCCGCCCGAGCTGGTAATAAAAAGCGCGTAGCCGTCCTCGCGGCAGCGCTTTTCCAAGCTGCCGGCGAGCGAGGCGAAAAAGCGGCTCTCGATGTTGGGGACGATAAGGCCCAGGGTGCGCGACTCGCGCATGACCAGGCTGCGCGCGATCTGGTTGGGAACATAGTGATTGCGCGCCGCAACCTCCTTGATGAGTTTGCGGTTTTCTTCCGAGATGCGACAGGGCCGATTATTGAGAACAAGCGAGACCGACGAAGGGGAAAGCCCCACCTCTTGGGCAATCTGCTTGAGGGTGACTTTGTTGGCCATCTCGCTCCTTCCGGGTTTACGCGCAATCTCTTGAAAGTATAGCGACTGCCCCTCTACCTCGATGATAAACACTTTATCAATCCGGTGGACGGCAGTTTTATCGCCGCCAGCGCACCAAATACATCTGGGTGGGGTATATTGCAATCGATTGATGAGAACGACCACCAAAAGGCGGATATTCGTATGCACGAGAACGACTTTTTTAACGAGGACCTGCTGTGCGCGCTCGCTGGCGTTGCCGGCGAGGACAACGTGTTGATGAGCGAGCCCATGCGCGAGCACACCACGTTTAAGATCGGTGGCCCGGCCGATGTCTTTGTCACGCCCGATACCGAGCAGGGCCTCGTCGCCACGCTTGACACCTGCTATCGCTGTGATCTGCCGCTCACCATCGTGGGCAACGGCTCGGACCTGCTCGTCGGAGACAAGGGCATCCGCGGCGTCGTCGTGGCGCTGGGCGAGGGCCTCTCCGACATTACGGTCGACGGCACGCACGTCACGGCGGCAGCCGGCGCCCTGCTTTCCGATGTCGCCGCGGCAGCAGCCGAGGCCGGCCTCACCGGCATGGAGCCCATCTCGGGCATCCCCGGATCGGTCGGCGGCGCCTGCTACATGAACGCCGGTGCCTATGGTGCCTGCATGGCCGATGTGCTGGAGTCTGTGCGTGTCTACAAGCCCGCCCGCATGCTCGACGACGGCACCCGCGGCAGCGGCAACATCATCGAGTTCGATGTCGATGAGCTCAACCTGGGCTATCGCAAGAGCCGCATTGCCGACGACGGCTTCATCGTTCTTTCGGCCACCTTCAATCTCGCCCCGGGCAACGCCGCGATGATCAAGGCCGACATGGACGAATACCGCCAGCGCCGCGAGGACAAGCAGCCGCTCGGCATGCCGAGCGCCGGCTCCACCTTCAAGCGCCCCGAGGGCTACTTTGCCGGCAAGCTCATCATGGACGCCGGCCTGCGCGGCCATGCCGTCGGCGGCGCGCAGGTAAGCGAGAAGCACTGCGGCTTCATCGTCAACGCCGACCACGCCACCGCAGCCGACGTCGACGAACTCATCCGCGACATCCAAGCCAAAGTCAAAGACCAATTCGGAGTAGACCTAGAACCCGAAGTTCACCGAGTAGGCGAATTCCTCTAACAAAGAAGGCCCCGAAAGGGGCCTTCGCCATATTTATTCAGATAACCCAGTCCGGTGTGTCGCGCTCAGGACCCGAGAGGGCCGGAACAGTCCGAGAGGCATAAGGTTGATCGCGAGTTCCGCACGAGCCGGAGAGCACTTAATGTGCTCTCCGTGCGAGCAGGACTGCCCGAGCAGGCAACCTTATGCCTCTCGGACTGTCCCGGACCAAGCCGCAGTTACGACAGCGCAATACCGCCAAGCCAGCCCCAACGCACGCCAGAGCCAGTGCCATAGAAGCTAATAAACGAATCAAGCGACTTAGACGTAATGGCTCCCTCGTTGCTCATAACGATGCCGCCGCCAACGTAGATACCCACATGACCGTAGATAAGGCCCGGAGCACCCGTGCCGCTATGCGATGAGTCGGCCACGATCATGCCCACCTGCAGCGCCGAGCGGTCGGAGCTATAGCACCATGCGTTAAACATATCGCACGCGTTACCGCCAAAGTAGCCAACGCCGGCGTTACGGAAGACATTGGTAACCCACGCCGCGCACCAGTTCTGACCCGGCGAAGGCGTGGAGTAGCACGCGTTGACGACGGCCTGCTGTTTGCCCGAGCCGGCATTCTGTTGCGGGGTTCCGGGCGCATACGATCCGCCACCCGAGCTCGAACCACCCGAGTAGGAATTGTTCTTGTTCGCGGCGGCCGCGGCAGCGGCGGCCTTCCTGGCAGCCTCCTCAGCCTGGGCGGCAGCGAGAATCTCGGAATCGCGCTGAGCCATGAGCTCCTTGACGTCGTCGGAAAGACCGTTCAGCACGGTCTGGACTTCTTGCTGCTTGGCCTGCATATCCTGCATCTGAGCCGTCTGCTGGTCCTTGAGTTTCTCCAGGTCGGCCTTTTGTGCTTCGAGTTCGGTCTTCTGTGCGTCGAGCTCAGCCTGAATCGTCTGGATATCCTCGATGGCATCGCGGTCGCTCTTGTTAATCTTCTCAACGTAATGCGCGTTGGCGACGAGTTCCTCAAACGAGCCAGAGGCCAGCAGCAGCGACAGGATGTTCGTGCCGCCGGACTTGTAGCTGGCGGCCACGCGATCGGAAAGATCGCCGCGTTTCTTTTTGAGCTCGGCCTTCTTCTCGTCAATCTGCGCCTGCGTGCTGTCAATCTGGCCCTGTACGCCCTCGATATCGTTGAGGGTCTGGGCGTTCTTGTTGGCCAGCGCCGCGTATTCATTTGCGATGCTGTCGAGCTGGGCCTGAACCTCGTCGAGCTGGGCCTGGGCGGCATTCAGTTTATCGGTGGTTTCTTTGGAAGCCTCCGCCGCATGGGCGCGAGTGGGCAAGCCAAAAAGAACTGCCGCAGAAGCGGCGCCGAACAGGGCCTTGAGGGCGGTACGGCGCGAGAGCTCCTGGGAAAGGATGGAATCGCTGTTTGGTGACATATGTACTCCGTTACATGCTTATTTATATGTCGCTCAACTCATACATATTAGCGTACATATGGCGCGTCCCAACGATTTCCACGAACGGCAGGAAACTGCAAGGTCGACGGCTCGTAAGCAAATGCCAAAGATCAGGTTATGCGTACGCAAGCTCTTGTATGAGTACGTTAACATAATCCTCTGCTTTTCCTGCCGCGTACGTTTTTGGAACAACTGTCTGCGCTATACTCCCCTGAAGAAGTGTTCCTGATTCGATAGGAGACTACATGTCCAAAGCACTCGACCCCAAAGACACCTGCGTCCTCGTTACCGGTGGCGCCGGCTTTATCGGCTCGCACACCGTCGTTCAGCTGCTCGAGGGGGGCTACCAGGTCGTCATCGTCGATGATCTCTCCAACTCCAGCGCCGTCGCCGTCGACCGCGTCAAGACCATCGTGGGCGACGAGGCCGCCAAGAACCTCACCTTCTACGAGGCCAACGTGCTCGACCGCGATGCGATGAACAAGATCTTCGATACCCATCAGATTGACCGCGTCATCCACTTTGCCGGCTTTAAGGCCGTCGGCGAGTCGGTGAGCAAGCCCGTTGAGTACTACCACAACAACATCGAGAACACCCTGGTGCTCATCGACGTCATGCGCAACCATGGCTGCAAGTCCATCATCTTCTCGAGCTCCTCGACCGTCTACGGCGACCCGGACAACCCGCCCGTCACCGAGGAGGATCCTAAGAAGCCCGCGACCAACCCCTATGGTTGGACTAAGTGGATGATCGAGCAGATCCTTATGGACGTCCACACCGCCGACCCCGAGTGGGACGTCGTGCTGCTCCGTTACTTCAACCCCATCGGCGCTCATCCGTCGGGCCTGATCGGCGAGGACCCCAAGGGCATCCCCAACAACCTGGTGCCCTATGTCGCCCAGGTCGCCGTGGGCAAGCTCGAGGCCGTTCAGGTCTTTGGCAACGACTACCCCACCCCCGACGGCACCGGCGTGCGCGACTACATCCACGTGTGCGATCTGGCCTCTGGTCACGTTGCCGCCCTTAACTGGATGAACGGCAAGACCGGCGTCGAGATCTTTAACTTGGGCACCGGCACCGGCACCTCGGTACTCGAGGTCGTCGCCGCCTTCTCCAAGGCTTGTGGCAAGGAGCTGCCCTACGTGATCCGCGAGCGCCGCGCCGGCGACATCGCTGCCAACTGGTGCGATGCCTCCAAGGCCGAGCGCATGATGGGCTGGAAGGCCCAGTACGACATCGCGGACATGTGCCGCGATAGCTGGAACTGGCAGAGCCACAACCCCAACGGCTTCGCCGACGCCGAGTAGCAAAAACCTACATACCGCTCTTGCCCCGATCTCACGTTGTGAGGTCGGGGCTTTTTCATGGCATGTAACCATTCGCCGAAAATCGACCAACTTTTTTATCTTGCCTGTACATGTTTAAACAACATGTTTTACAATAGGCGTATCGAATCAGAACATCGGAGGCGGACTGCACACCCATCGGCAGGCCGACCCCACAACAAGAAGGTTGGTGAGCGCATTCATGGAGCGTGCAAGCGGCGTCCTCATGCCCGTCTCATCTCTGCCCGGACCATACGGAATCGGCGGCTTTGGCTGGAATGCCTACGACTTCGTCGATTTTCTCGCCTCGTGCAAACAACATTACTGGCAGATTCTGCCCCTTACGACGACCAGCTATGGCGATTCGCCCTATCAGTCGTTCTCGGCCCGCGCAGGCAACCCCAACTTTATCGACTTTGCCGAGCTTATCGAGGCAGGGTATCTAGAGCAGCGCGATATCGATGGCGTGTACCTGGGTTCTGACCCCAGTAACGTCGACTACGGTGCCATCTTTGGCGGCCGCCGTCAGATTCTCGACCGCGCCGCCGAGCGCTTTGCTGCCGACAAGCCGGCCGATTTCGATGACTTTATCCAGGCCAACGAGGACTGGCTCATCCCCTACTGTGAGTTCATGACCGTCAAAGAGGAGTGCGGTCTCAAGGCGTTTTGGGAGTGGCCCGCGGAGCTCCGCACCCGCGGCGAGTCTTCCGCCAAGGTCTGCGCCGACCATCCGGCGCGCATGCTCTACCACCAGATGACGCAGTACTTCTTCGATCGCCAGTGGAGCCGCCTCAAGGCCTATGCCAACGAGCGCGACATTCTCATCATCGGCGACCTGCCCATTTATGTCTCGCGCGACTCCGTCGAGATGTGGGCGACACCTGAGCTCTTTAAGATCGACGCCGCCGGCAATCCCGTGAGCGTCGCCGGCACGCCGCCCGACCAGTTCTCGGCCACCGGCCAGTACTGGGGCAACCCCATCTACGACTGGGACGCCATGGAGTCCGACGGCTTCTCCTGGTGGGAGGGCCGCATTCGCGCTGCCCTCGACATGTACGACGTCATCCGCCTGGATCACTTCCGCGGCTTCGAGGCCTATTGGGAGGTGCCGTTCTCCTCGCCCGATTCGTCCCACGGTTCGTGGACGCAGGGTCCCGGCCTCAAGCTCTTCAAAGCGCTCGAGGAAAAGCTCGGCACGCTGCCCATCATCGCCGAGGACTTGGGCTTCCTCACTCCCGGTGTCATCGACATGCGCGACAACTCGGGCTTCCCTGGCATGAAGATCCTGCAGTTTGCCTTTGAGGGCACCAACTCGTACTACCTGCCGCACAACTACATTGCCAACACCGTCGCCTACGTGGGCACCCACGACAACGAAACGGCACGTGGTTGGTTTGAGGGAACGGCCACCCCGCGTCAGCGCGAGCAGGCAGCCCTGTACGCCCATCAGCAGGCCGGCGAACCCATGGCAGATGCACTCAATCGCACCATCGCCGCCAGCGTAAGCGACACGTGCATCTACACCATGCAGGACCTGCTCAACTTGGGCAATGAGGCGCGCATCAACACCCCTGCCACGCTGGGCGGCAACTGGACTTGGCGCATGCTCGACGGCGCCATCACCCGCGAGCTCGAGCACAAACTCACCGACTGGACCGAAACCTACTTCCGCATCCCGTCGGAAGCTGAAATCGAGCTTCCTCAATAGGAGCTACCGCGCCCGACCCCTCCCCACCGTGCGGACGCGCTTGCTTTTCCCGCGCGAGGCCACCCCAATCCCCTCGCGCGGGCTTCTTATGAATTGCAGACATGAAACAACCCATCACAGGAGGAAACATGCCCCAAATAAACCTCATGGAACTCGCCGAGCAGTCTTTTGGCGCCTCGCTCGAGCAGCTCGACGACCGTCGCATTTACAAGCTGCTGGTCAAGCTCGTGCAGGAGCGCTCTTCCGCCTGCCCGCTCAACAATGGCAAGAAAAAGCTCTACTACATCTCTGCCGAGTTTTTGATTGGCAAGCTGCTCATCAACAACATGATCGACCTTGGCATCTACGACGAGGTTAAGGATCAGCTCACTGCCGCCGGTCACGACCTCAACAAGATCGAGGAGTTTGAGGTCGAGCCGTCGCTGGGCAACGGTGGCCTGGGCCGTCTGGCCGCATGCTTCCTGGATTCCATCGCCACGCTGGGCCTTACCGGAGACGGTGTGGGCCTCAACTACCATTACGGCCTGTTCCGCCAGCGCTTTGTCGATAAGCAGCAGAAGGCCGTCCCCGATGAGTGGCTTGGCGAGCAGGACATCCTGGTCGATGACGACCGCTCCTACACCGTTGAGTTTGACGATTTTGCCGTCACCTCCAAGCTCGTCAACATCGATGTGCCTGGTTACGGCCAGCCCACCAAGAACCGCCTGCGCCTGTTTGACCTGGCAAGTGTCGACGATGGCCTGGTCCCCGGCAGCTCCATCGACTTCGATAAGACCGAGATCGCCAAGAACCTCACCCTGTTCCTCTATCCGGATGATTCCGACGAGCAGGGCCGTCTGCTTCGCATCTACCAGGAGTACTTCATGGTGAGTAACGCTGCCCAGCTCCTGATCGACGAGGCTGTCGAGCGCGGCAGTAACCTGCACGATCTGGCCGACTACGCCGTGGTCCAGATCAACGATACGCATCCCACCATGGTCATTCCCGAGCTCGTTCGCTTGCTCACCACCGAGCATGGCATCGAGTTTGACGAGGCCGTGACCATCGTACGTTCCATGGTCGCCTACACTAACCACACGATTCTTGCCGAGGCCCTCGAGAAGTGGCCGCTCGCCAGCCTGCAGAAGGTCTCCCCTGCCATCGCCGACATTA
Organism: Collinsella sp. AM28-11LB; assembly: GCF_003469895.1. Classification (NCBI taxonomy): domain Bacteria; kingdom Bacillati; phylum Actinomycetota; class Coriobacteriia; order Coriobacteriales; family Coriobacteriaceae; genus Collinsella; species Collinsella sp. AM28-11LB. Next base: position 24,424 of record NZ_QSKJ01000014.1, on the reverse strand, counting down.
TCGTCAAGCTCGATGAGATCGCGAAGGCCGAGCACGATGACCCGCGCGTCGCCATCATCGACGAATACAACACCGTCCACATGGCCCACATGGACATCCACTTTGGCTTCTCCATCAACGGCGTAGCCGCCCTCCACACCAAGATACTTGAGGACACCGAGCTTCATCCGTTCTACGAGATCTATCCCGAGAAGTTCTCCAACAAGACCAACGGCATCACCTTCCGCCGCTGGATCCATGGCGCCAACCCCGCGCTCGCCAGCCTGCTCGACGATGTGATCGGCACCGATTGGCGCAGCACCGGCGATCTGAGCAAGCTCGCCGAATTCGCCGACGACAAGGACGTTCTTGAGCGCCTGGCTGCCACCAAAGTCGAGGCCAAGAGCATCATGCGCCAGTTCATGGCGCTCGAGCAGGGCGTGACCATTCCCTCCAACGCCATCATCGATGTTCAGGTCAAGCGCATCCACGAGTACAAGCGCCAGCAGATGCTCGCGCTCTACATCATCTGGAAGTATCTCGACATCAAGAACGGCAACAAGCCCGCTCACCCCGTCACCATCATCTTTGGCGGCAAGGCGGCACCTGCCTACACCATCGCCCAGGACATCATTCACCTGATCCTGACGCTGTCGCAGTGGATTGCAAACGACCCCGACGTGGCTCCCTACCTGCAGGTTGTCATGATCGAGAACTATAACGTCACCGCCGCCGAGCGCGTGATCCCCGCCGCTGACATCTCCGAGCAGATCAGCCTGGCCTCCAAGGAGGCAAGCGGCACCTCCAACATGAAGTTCATGCTCAACGGCGCCCTAACCCTGTGCACGCTCGACGGTGCCAACGTGGAGATTGCCGAGCTCGTGGGCGACGAGAACATCTACACCTTTGGCGCCTCGTCCAAGCAGGTCGAGCAGCTCTACGCCGACGGCACCTACGATGCCGGCGCACTCTACCGCAAGCCCGGCATCAAACTGCTGGTGGACTTCATCACCAACCCCGCCTTTATGGCGACCGGCAACGCGGAGCGCCTGCAGCGTCTGCACGACGACATCAAGGGCAAGGACTGGTTCATGGCCCTACTCGACATTGAGGAGTACATCCAGACCAAGGAGCGCGTGCTGGCCGACTACGAGGACCAGGACGCTTGGATGCGCAAGGCGCTCATCAATATCGCCAACGCCGGCACCTTCTCGTCCGACCGTACGATCTCCCAGTACAACGACGAGATCTGGCATCTGAGCTAGCTCATTCCCCTTACCCATCCTCTTGAGAAACGGAGTCGTGGCAACCCGGCTCCGTTTTTTGTGCCCGCACGTTACCCTGTGACCCGACTCTGCCAAACAATCTCGATCTGTAACAACTAGCCAGAAGAATTGGCACCGCCCGTTACAGAACGAGACAATCAAAACCGTCTATCTGAGTTCATCTCAATCTGTAACATCTGGCACCTAAAATTGGTTCTTCCTGTTACAGATCGAGACAAACGGAATCGTCCCGCAGCAATATCTCAATCTGTAACATCTAGCAGCTGAAATTCGTCTTTGGTGTTACAGATTTAGATGAAATGGTTAGCTCAGCGGAACCGTCTCGATCTGTAACATCTAACGTCCGAAATCGGCCCCACCTGTTACAGATCGAGACAAACGACCGGCCAGACAGCCCCAACACAAAGAAAGGCTCCCCTCTCGCCCAGTGGACGGGAGGGGAGCCTTATATGTGACCGCGGCAAAAGGATGGCAATACCGCAGTCGCCCAAAGGGAGGGTCTGGATGCACCGGGCCTAGATAAGGTTCTTGCCAGAGACCTTATCGAAGAGGTGGGTCGCGTTCTTCTCGAACTTGAACCAGATGGGGTCGCCCGCCTTGAGCGCGCCCTTGGCCTCGAGGTCGACGACGGGGATAATCAGGACAAACTGGCCGTCGGGAGCGGTCACGTGGGCATGCTCGGTCGAGCCCATGAGCTCGGTCACCTCGACGGTGCCCTGGAGCGCACCCTCCTCGCCCTTGTCGGCAAGCAGGATCTGCTCGGGACGCACGCCGGCCGTAATCTCCTTCACGTCGCCGCCGTCCCAGTTGAGGGCAAGCTGTGCGCAAGTCTCGGGGGCGAGCGCCACGTTCATATCCTCGGTCTTGACGGTAAAGCCGTTGCCCGAGCGCACCAGCTGGGCATCGAAGAAGTTCATCTGCGGCACGCCGATGAAGCCGGCGACGAAGATGTTCGCGGGATGGTTGAAGACCTCCTGCGGCGTGGCGATCTGCTGGACGACGCCGTCCTTCATGACCACGATACGGTCGCCGAGGGTCATAGCCTCGGTCTGGTCGTGGGTAACGTAGATGAAGGTACCCTTGATCTCGTGACGCAGCTTAATGAGCTCGGCGCGCATCTGGTTACGCAACTTGGCGTCCAGGTTGGACAGCGGCTCGTCCATCAGGAAGACCTTGGGGTCACGCACGATGGCTCGGCCGATGGCGACGCGCTGACGCTGACCGCCCGAAAGCGCCTTGGGCTTACGGTCGAGGTGCTCGGTAATACCCAAGATCTCGGCAGCGGAGCGGACCTTGCGGTCGATCTCGTCCTTGGGGACTTTCTTGAGCTCAAGCGTAAACGCCATGTTCTCGTACACCGTCATGTTGGGGTACAGAGCGTAGCTCTGGAACACCATGGCGATGTCGCGGTCCTTGGGAGCGACGTCGTTGACGCGCTTGCCGTCGATGAGCACGTCACCCGAGGTGATGTCCTCCAGGCCGGCGACCATGCGCATCGTCGTGGACTTACCGCAGCCAGAGGGGCCAACGAGGACGATGAACTCCTGGTCGTGAACGGTGAGGTTAAAGTCCTCTACAGCGAGCACACCGTCCTCGGTAACCTTGAGGTTGTGCTTCTTCTCCCCGGTCTTCTTCTTTTTGCCAAAGAAGCCCTTCTTTTTTGACTCGTTGTTGGGATACACCTTCTGAACATGTTTGAGAACGATCTCGGCCATGTCTTTACCTTTCGATACGCGGCGCCGCGATGAGGGGCGCCGCCAAAACTTGCAAAACAGTTACGGCATCAGCCCTTGACGGCACCTGCCACCACACCGTCGATGATGTACTTCTGGCAGAAGATGTACATGATGACGATGGGGACGACGACCATCATGATGCAGGCCATCATGGGGCCAAGCTCGACATGGCCATAGCCGCCACGGAAGTACTGGATCAAGATAGGAATGGTCTTGTACTTGGTGGAGTCGAGCGTAAGGTAGGGCAGCAGGTAGTCGTTCCAGACCCACATGGTCTCGAGGATGCCGACCGAAAGATAGGTGGGCTTCATGATGGGAAGGACGATCTTAAAGAACACCTGGACCGGGTTGCATCCGTCGATCATGGCCGCTTCTTCAATCTCGAGCGGGATGTTCTTGACAAAGCCGGCGAACATAAAGACCGCCAGGCCCGCACCAAAGCCCAGATAGATGAAGCAGATGTTGAACGGCGTGTTAAAGCCGATGCGGTCCGCGAGGTTGGACAGCGTGAACATCAGCATCTGGAAGGGCACGACCATCGAGAAAACGAACAGGTAATAGAAGAAGTTCGAAATCTTGCTGTTGACGCGCACCACGTACCAAGCGCACATGGAGCAGCACACCAAAATCAGCACGACCGACGTGACCGTGATGATAAGCGAATACATAAACGCCGAAGCAAAGCCTTGCTCGTTAAGAGCATGCACGTAGTTTGCAAGGCCGTTAAACGTCTCGGGCGTGAGCAGATCGAACGCCGTGGTGGTGCTGATTGCAGTCCCCTTCTTAAAGGAATTGAGTGCAATCATGAACACGGGGTAGATCCACGCGAGCGACAGGATCGTAAAGAAAATCGAGAGAGCGCGGTTGATAGCCTTATCGCGTTTCATTACTGCTGCACCTCCTTGGACCTCGTGGCCTTAAGCTGGATCATGGAAATAGCGACGACCAGGATGCAGAAGATGACTGCCTTGGCCTGGCCAATGCCCTGCCACGCGATGCCAGCGCGCGAATAGAACGTGTTGTAGATGTTCAGGGCGAGCATCTCGGTGGAGTGCGCAGGGGCACCACCGGTAAGGGCGAGGTTCTGGTCGAACAGCTTAAAGCCGTTGGTAATGGACAGGAACAGGCAGATAGTAATCGTCGGCATCAGGTTAGGGATCTTAACCTTCCAAAACGTCTGCCATGCCGTAGCGCCGTCGACCTTGGCGGCCTCGATGTAGTCGGACGGAATGGACTGCAGACCGGCGATGTAGATAATCATCATGTAGCCGACCTGTTGCCACAGGGTCAGGATGATAAGGCCCCAGAAGCCAGCGGCAGAGTTAAGGGCGATGAGCTGGGCACCCACGTTGGAGAGCAGGCAGTTGATCAGAATCTGCCAGATGTAACCCAGCACAATGCCGCCGATCAGGTTAGGCATGAAGAAGATCGTACGGAAAATGTTGGTTCCCTTGAGTGCCTTGCGGGTGAGCGCCTGCGCGATGGCGAGGGCGATCACGTTGATGAGCACCGTCGACAGGAAGGCAAACGCCACGGTAAAGAAGAACGACGTGGAGAACTGCGGGTCCGTCAATGCGCGCACATAATTCTCGATACCGACGAAGTGCGTGTTATTGATGGTAATAAACTGGCAGAACGAGAGATAGAAACCCTGGATAAAGGGAATCACGAACCCGATCATAAACGCCAGGCACGTGGGCAACATAAAGAGCGGCCACCAGCGCTTGAGTGCTTTGCCCATAGAAGGGTCCTTTCAATATGCAGGGGGCGGGCAAACCAACGTCTGCCCGCCCCCCTGTCGCTAATCAGATATCTCGGGCAGCAACTGCTTACTCGGAAGCAGCCTTCTCGGTCTTCCAGCCGTCGACGAAGGCATTCTTAACGTCGTCCCACTTGCTGTTGTCGGCAGCGTAGGCAATCAGAGCCTGCTTGAGGTTCTTCTTCCACTCCTCAGAGGGGATGTAGACGAAGTCCCAAGCGACGGTCTTCTTGCCGTCCTTGGCCATGGCAACGGCCTGCTGCGAGAAGACGTTGTTGGTGTCCTTGGCGCTCTTGAACGGGGCGGTCAGACCCATCTTGTCGGCGATAATCGAGGTGGCGGTGTCAGAGGTGACGCACCAGTACATGAAGTCCTCGGTGGCCTTCTGGGCATCCTCGGAAGCCTGGGAGCTCACGCACCAGTAGTTCTCGCCGCCGGAGCACAGGCCCTGGTTCTCCTCGCCATCGACGCCGATGTAGATCGGCAGCATGCCGAGCTGGTCGTCGGTCATGCCAGCCTTGGTGAGGTCGGCATAGGCCCAAGAGCCGTTCTGGTAGAAGACGGTCTTGCCGGCTGCGAACTCGTTGGTGGCGTCGTCGCCGGTCTTGGAGGCAAGCTGCGAAGGATCGCAGGTGGAGTCAGTGATGTACAGGTCGAAGATCTGCTTAAAGTTGTCGAGATACTCGCCCTTGATCTCGTCGTCCTCCTGGTTGTGCTCCTTCTCGAACTCGTAGTAGAGCGGGAGGTTGGCGAGGTGGGTGGTGTAGCGCCAGCTGGAGGAGTCATCCATACCGGCGGAAGTGAAGGCACCGTCAATGCCGAGCTCGTCCTTGCGGGCCTGGATATCATCGGCGCAAGCCTTCAGCTTGTCGAAGGAGTTGATGTCCTCGGCCTTATAGCCGGCCTTCTCGAGGAGCTCCTTGTTGTAGATGATGCCGTAGCTCTCCTGAACCCAGTCGATGCCCAGATCCTGGCCGTCGGACTGCAGCGCCAGGGAGTCGTCGATGAGCTCACCGCGGACCTTGGTGTCGGACAGATCGGCGCAGTAGTCCTTCCAGTTCTTAAGGCCGGTGGGGCCGTTGACCTGGAACAGCGTCGGAGCGGAGCTCTTAGACATCTCGGACTTGAGCTTCTCCTCGTAGGTGTTGGAAGCGGCGGTCACGATCTTGACCTCGACGCCCTTCTCCTCCTTGTAGGCCTTGGCGATCTCCTTCCACTCCTTGTCGACCTCGGGCTTGAAGTTAAGGAAGTAGACCTCGGCAGCATCACCAGAAGCAGAGGAGCCAGAGCCGGCAGAACCGCCGCAGCCCACGAGGCCCAGACCAAAGACTGCGGCCGCGGAACCAGCGAAGCCCAGGAACTGCCTTCTGCTCATTTCGTTCTTCATTACAATCCACCCTTTCACACCGTGGCGACACCCTTTGTCGCCGCCTTCGGAGATTGGCTTGGGGACGAAACCCCTTTCGCTGATTTGTACAATACGCTATTTGGTTAGTTGTTTGAACAAGTTTTACTAGAGTGGTAGAAAATCATCGGTGAACGGTTATTTCAACTTGATACTTGACAAGTTTTGTATAAACAATTATTTGTTATCGAATGCAGAGAAAACGCCCGGTCAAGCCGATGCATCGTCGGTTTGACCGGGCGTTTTCTCTTTGAGGGCTTGAGTCTCGTCAGGCTGCGAGCTAGCCGGCTATCGCTTGGAGTTGACGCGGTAGTGGAAGATCTCAGGATGCGTGCGGGCATGCGTGACCTCGAACAAGATGCCATCCGAGGTGTACGACTGGCTCTCCATGACGGCAACGCAGTTGTATTTGCCGAGGTCCAAGTAGCTGCAGTCCTCATCGTTGGCAAGCTCGACGCTCACCGTACGGCGACTCGCCATCACCTTGACGCCGCGCTTGTGCTCCAGATAGTTGTAGATGGACTTTGCGGCAATCTCGGGCGTCAGGCCCTTGGCAATCGACTCTAGGAAGTAGCCGTGGTCCACCTGGCGAGCACTGCCGTTAAGACTGCGGACACGCACCACGCGAATGAGCTCCTCGCCCACCTTAAAGCCCAGGCGGCGGGAGAGCTGTTCAGTGCAGACCAGATGTTCAAAGGACTTAACATCCGTCGATGCAACGGCGTTGTTGCGCTTTGCGAATTCGGCAAACGACTCGACTTCCTCGAGTGCGCCGAGCATATCGGTCTCACCTTTGAGCCAGATGACACGCACGCCCTTGCCGTGAATGGGTTGCACGTACATCTCGTCGGCCAGCATGGCAAGTGCTCGGCGGACGGTATTGCGGGTGCACCCGAACTCCGCGGTCAGCTCGGCCTCGGTTGGCAGCATCTCCTGAAACGCATAGGTTCCATTAATGATGCGCGAGCGTATTTCTCGGTAGATTCCTTCGTAAATCGCTTTTGGCATGACTTCACCTCTAATGAATATGTATGGCTAGGCACGATAGCATTTCTTAAAGTTGTCTAAACCGATTATCGGCAAAGCGACAGGATTTAACCGTTGACGGTTTCTGTCGCGCCCAAACCGGTTTCGCTCAAAACTGCCGATACGACAATCGTCTGGTCCTCTACAATGATTCCATTGTTTAAACGTTTCACCACGCGCAACGCGCCTCGATATTCGGGAGGCAGAACATGCTGCAAAAAATCCAACGCTTTGGCGGGGCAATGTTCGCGCCCGCCATGTTGTTTTCCATATCGGGCCTTATGGTCGGTGTCTCCGCCCTCGCAACGTCTGCGGATATCGTCGGCGACCTCGCCGTATACGGAACCCCTTGGTACGTTTTTTGGACTATCATTCAGCGCGGCTCGTGGACAGTCTTTAAACGCCTTCCGCTCCTTTTTGCCGTAGCACTGCCTATCGGCCTTGCCCAAAAACAACCGGCACGCTGCTGCCTCGAGGCACTCGTGGCCTATTTTGCCTACTGCTTCTTTTTGAGCGAAATCATTAAGCTGAGCGGCGACAACCTTGGGCTTAAGTATCCGTCGTCTTTGACCCCCGCAAGCGGCATCACCATCATCGATGGCATCAAGACGCTCGACACCGGCATTATCGGCCCGCTGGCGGTGTCGGCAACCGTCGTCGCCGTCCATGACCGCTTCTACGATGCCAAGGTTCCCGATTGGCTCGGCACCTTCTCGGGCTCCTCGCTGGTCTACCTCATCAGCTTTTTTGCCGTGCTCGCCCTTGCCGCCATCTCGGCCGTCATCGTGCCCTTCGTATACGCAGCGACCGAAACACTGCGCCATGCACTTGTGGGCGTCGGCCCCTTCGGCGTGGGTATCTTTGTATTTTTGGAGCGAGCACTCGAGCCCATGGGGCTGCACCACCTGCTCTACATGCCGATCTACTACGACAACCTGGTCATTAACGACGGCATCTACGCCACGTGGACCAACTTGCTTCCCATCCTGTCGCACAGCACGCGCCCCCTCAATGAGCTTGCGCCGTGGGCTGGTTTTACCGCCACCGGCTGGGTCAAACTCTTTGGCCTTCCCGCCATCGCCGCAGCGTTCTACACCACCGCCAAGCCCGAACGCCGTGCTGGCCTCAAAGCCATCCTTGTGCCCGCCATCGTCGCCTCGGTGGTCTGCGGCGTCACCGAACCGCTCGAGTTTCTCTTTATGTTCACCCATCCCGGGCTCTTTTTGCTCTACGCCGTCCTATCTTCCTGCCTCGCCATGGCCATGAACTTCTTTGGCATCGTCGGCATCTTCTCGGGCGGCCTCATGGAGATGGCTGCCTTCAACTTTATCCCGCTCATGCGGACGCATGCCGGCTCTTACCTTTTGGCGCTCGGAATCGGACTCATCTTTAGCGCCATCTTCTTCTTGAGCTTTCGAGGCCTTATCCTGACCTTTGGCCTTAAAACCCCGGGACGCGAGGACCATATTGCCAGTAGCGCGGCGCTCTCGCGCTTGACGGGAGGCAACGTTGACGAAAAGCGCTCCTCCAAGACCAGCGCTTCCGAAAGCCAGGCATCGCAAGATCATCTGCTCGCCGAGCAGGTTGTAGCGCTTCTGGGCGGCGCCTCGAACATTGTGGGCGCAACCAACTGCGCCACGCGGCTGCGCGTCGAAGTCGTAGACCCTTCTGTCGTGGCGGACAACGCGGCCTTTGTCGCAGTGGGCGCCAAGGGCCTCATCGTCACCGGCAAGACAGCCCAGGTGATCATCGGCGTCTCGGTTCCCCGTGTCAAAGAGCACTTTGATCAGGTTATGGGGCTCGAACCAGGTTTTGCGCCCGCCATCTCGCCTTCTCATGCTGTCGACGCCGCCAAAAATCATGGAGATATCTGCTTCTTTGACATCGACGGTACGCTCGCCTGGCAAGATCCCAAACTTGTCCAAGAGCTTCCCGAGGGCGAGCGAGACCTTTCCCCCTATCCTAATGAAACGGTTGCGCAGGCAATTCGCGCGTTTGTCGCCAACGGCAACAAGGCTTTTATCTGCACGGGGCGCGCCCTCAGCTGCATCCATCCCAAGCTGCTCGACCTGCCGTGGGCGGGCGTCGTCTGTCTCGCGGGCGGTTACGCCGAACTCGAGGGGCGCATCGTGCGCAATGCAGCCATAAGCCCCGGTCTGCTACAACGCCTCGCCCCCTATCTCGAGCAATCGGGTGAAGAGATTCGCTTTGAAGGCCTTAATCGAGTCGTGCGCATGAGTGCGGACGCGCCCGAGGCGCCCGGATACGCACGCACCTCTGGCGATGCCGTCACGCAACTTAAGCACTACAACGCCTATAAGATCCTTATGTCCACACCACTCGCCAACCGCATCGCTCAGGATAAAGAGCTTGGACCCCTGCTCTGCTTTAATGAGCTCGAGCTTGAGGTCACAGAAATCTCGCCTCGCGAGTGCACCAAACGAGCCGGAATCGAGGCCGTGCTTGACGCCCTGGGGCCAGACCACGGCACCGTGTATGGTATTGGCGACGCGAGCAATGACATCGCCCTTATGGAGACGGTCGACGTTGGCATCGCCATGGGCAACGCGCCGGACTTCCTCAAGGAAAAGGCCAACTATGTAACCGACAGCATCGACCACGACGGCGTCGTCACCGCGCTCGAACACTTTGGGCTTATCTAGCCGAGCCCCTACCACATGCGCGGCCACATGGCCCAATCGTCTTCAACCGCCGCGCTCGACGCCCCAATGTGGCAATATGTTGTCTGCATAATGCAACGATGCAACCTCAGAAAGAATGCGAGAGCCCGTGTCTAGTCCGTTTACCAGCTTTTTAGCCCAGCACTTTAACCAGATTAACGACTATCTGGCCACGTTCTTTGACGGACAGGCGACTTCCGCCGATATCGAGCGCTACCTGTATACCCCGCTCTCGACATTTACGGCAAACGCCGGCAAGCGCCACCGCCCGCTTATCTGCATGCTCGCCGCAACCGCAGTGGGCGGTAGCTTTGAGAGCGCCCGCAGCGCCGCGGCAGCCATCGAGCATTTCCAGTCGGGCGCGCTGATCCACGACGACATCGCCGACAACGGACAGCTTCGTCGAGGCAAGCCCTGCATGCACCTTACCGAGGGCACGGGCCTTGCCATCAATTGTGGCGACCTAGCGCTCACCATGGTCACCAAGACGGTTCTCGACGACCCCACGCTGGAGTCCGACGTGAAGGTGCGCGTGCTCCACGAGCTTACCGAGATGATCGTCCGCACCATCGAGGGCCAAGCGCTCGACCTGGGTTGGGTCCGTGATGAGCGCTTTGATATCTCGGTTGATGACTACCTGGACATGGCGACGCACAAGACCGCGTTTTACAGCGGAGCGACGCCACTTGCCGCCGGAGCCATTATTGGCGGCGGCAGCGATGAGCAAATCGAGGCGCTGCGCACCTTTGGCCTGCACACCGGTCTTGCCTTCCAAATCCAGGACGACCTGCTCAACCTTGTTGGCACCAAGGAAACCGCCAATAAGGACTTCCGTACCGACATCACCGAGGGCAAGCGTACGCTCGTCGCCGTACACGCCCTCTCTGATGAGCGCCACCACAACGAGGTCGAGGCGATTCTTTCCTCGGGCACCGATGATCCCGCGCAGCTCGCACGCGCCGTGGAGATCTTCCAGGAGACCGGCTCCATCGATTACGCCCACACCTACGCGTTGGATCTGACCGCTAAGGCCAAGGCCGCCATCGAAGGCGTCGAGCTCGACCCGCATGCACGCGAGCTATTCCTCTCCATGGCAGATTTCTTTGTGGAGCGCCTTAACTAGCGGGGGTTATAAAACCTGTCAGCAGCGTATTTGGGTACAACTTGCTACACTGTTGAGTGCATGTTTATGCATCCCTTTGCGTTGTCTATCCGACACACGCTCAAATAGTACGAATGGTACGCCGAAAGGGGTTCGTTCATGGAACCTATTACTACGGGCATGCAGGGAGCAGCCGTCGAGGACGTCCAGTCCCGCCTTCTGCAGCTCGGCTATACAATCGACGACGCCGAGGTCGCCGACAAGCGCTTTGGCACCACCACCGAGCAGGCTGTTGGCACCTTTAGGCTCGATAGCGGCCTTGCCGCCGGCAGCGCCGTCGATATCCCCTGCTGGAGCGCCCTGGTAGACGCCTCGTATAAGCTGGGCGACCGCACCCTCTATCTGCGCATGCCCAATTTCCATGGCGCCGATGTGCAGGCCCTGCAGCGCGCTCTGAACGTTTTGGGCTTTGCCTGCGGCGAGGACGACGGCTACTTTGGCCCGCATACCGAGGCCGCCCTGCAGCAGTTTCAGGAAAATGTCGGTCTGTTTGCCGACGGCATGGCCTTCCAGGACACCTACGCCTACATCAACCGCCTGCACCATGTGTGGGAGGGTAAGCCCTCGGTCACCGAGGCCGAGTCGCGTATCGGTTTTGCCCGTGCCGCCAATGTGCTCGAGCGCTTTCAGATTGCCGTTATCGGCGAGGACCCCATCGCACGCAGCGTTGCGTCGCGCATGTGGAATATCGCCACGGCAACGACCGACAACAGCGGCATGATGCTCTGCGACTCCGAGGTCCCAACCGACGTTGACCTGGTGCTCGAAATCGCAAGCGACGAGCTGCCCGCCGACGCCGCACCGCGCGCCACGATTGCCCTCGCCGAGTGCCACAACCTGGCCCAGCGCATCCGCACCGCCAATGTCGCCGCGCAGCAGAAGCCGGCTCGCATTCGCATTGAGCTCACGGGCATGACGCGCTACAACGGCACCTTCACGGCCAGCGACGCGCAGACGCTCGCCGTACGCCTGCTCGATGGCGTTTGCGATGCCCTCGCAGATTAGGTAAACTAGACGAGTTGCTTTTGGGCAACACCACACATTGGGACGTAGTTCAACGGTAGAACTCCGGTTTTTGGTGCCGGCTGTTGGGGGTTCGAATCCCTCCGTCCCAGCCATTAAAATTGAGCGCCCTGAGCCCATAACGGACCAGGGCGCTTTCTTGTGGGCAAGCGGAGGGATTCGAACCCGCCAGGGTGCGGAGCTGAGGAAACGCGAAGCGTTTTCCAGCGCAGCACGCAAGGAGCGAAGCGACGCAGCGGGACGCGGCCGCCGAAAAGGCGGACGCGGAATCCCTCCGTCCCACACCAGCCATAAGCTCCCCGCATCAAATATCAGCCCCGTTCCGAAAAGCGAGCCGTAATCTACAAAATGGCGTGTGGCCCCGACGGGCCGGGCATTAAGTTTGTCGCGAGTTCCGCACGCAAAGAAAGCCACGTGACCTCGATGTTTTGGACGTGACAGCGAGAGGGGCCCTGGTATGGCAAGGTGACGTGAAACAAGGCGGCGCTGACCTTCTGGTCGCGCCGCCGAAGTTGAACGTCAGATTGCCATACCAGGGCCCCTCGCAGCGTCAAGAAGTCCGCCGTTCGGTAGAACGGCGGAATTTAGTTGTTCAGCATGCGGTCGAAGCTTCCCGAGTCGCCATCCCGATAGTCAGCGGTCATCAGGATCTCCTGCGGAATGCGCCCGCCTTCGCGCAGCACGTTGCGGAACTGCACGCGCGTAACCATGGGCAGGTCTTTGATCGTGGCCGCCAGGTTCTGCGGCACGCCCTGGTTGGCAGCCGCGGGCTCGCACTCGCCGCCGGCCTTCACGCGACGCTTATGCTCGGCGAGCATGGCGCGGTACATGCCGGCATGCAGGCGAATCTCAACCACATTGGCATTGCGAGTCTGCTCGACGATGCGCGCGCCCTCGCGATCGATATCGCCTACGTAGTAGACGTAGTTAAAGCGGTAGCCGATCTCGGCCAGATAATCATCCAGCGCGTGAGAGACACTCGCCTTGCACCCGCCGCCAAAAATCACGCCGCCCACCTTGATGCCAAAGAGCTTGGCGTGCTTGCGGCCGCGCAGGAGCTTGACGATCTCGTCATAGGTGTCCAAGTTCTCGACCATAATGAACGGCTTGTCGGCGCCCAGCGTAAAGAAACCCGTAAAGTGCACGGGGCGGTTGGGGGCAACCTTAATCACTTGCATGCTGATGCCCTTTTCGGCCATGCGCTTAATCAGGCGCTCACCGTGCTTACCGTCAAAGGCCTTCTCGTCGTTAAAGATCTGGTAGGCACGCTGGCGGCGCGAGGCAACCGGCGTATCGGCACCTCGGTTCTGCTCGATCCAAGCCTGGATGATCGCAATCTCCTCGGCAATCTTGCGGTTGGACATCTCGTTGTGCTGAGCGCGCTGCGGAGCCATTTTGCCGTCCTTGCCCTCGACCTTAACGATCTGTGTCTGCTGCTCCTTGATCTTAGAGAGCGCCATAGGCGTAGGGACAACTTTGAGCAGCTGCCTGCCCAAAACGCGGGCAAGGGCAAACGCCGAGACCTCGCCGTGGGCGGCCGACTCGGGCTGCTGGGCAGCAGTATCTACTGCGGCAGACTCCGGCTTCTTCTGAGACTTGCGCTTAGAATCGCCTTGGGAATTGCACTCGCGCTTCGGCATAGACGCCTGCTTCTGCGGACGATCGGACTTGCTCTCCTTCGCTGGCCGGCGCTTTGGCTGCCCCGCAGAAACCTTGGCCTTCACATCCTCGTCCTGCGGCGTGATCTTCTCGGTTGCAGTCTCGGCATGGGAACTGCGGCCCCCACGATGGCGACGGCGGCGAGGCTTGCTCGACGCGCCCTGCTCCGTCTGCCCATCAGTAGACTGCTGGCCCTGGGTCTCCGTATCGGACGCAACCTGCTCATCAACAGGCTTCTGTTCACGAACTTCCGCCTCGGCAGGCTTCACGGCCTTCTCGGCCCGCACCTCCGGAACCTGATTAACCTTCTCCTGGCGCTTTACGGGATACGCGCGACCTGCAAAGCCGCGACCGGGACGACACGAGTCTGAGGCCTTCTTGGCCGGCTTCTCGGAATCGTCCGCAACCTCGGCAGTCTCTTCGGCCTCGAGCGCAACATCCTGCTGCTCGGCCCTAAAATGCGCACCGCGGCGACGCTTGGGCTCCTGGATCTCAGCATGCTCTTGAGTGCGAGTCGACTCCTGCATCCTGACGGGCTTTTCCTCGACAGCCTCGGCATCCGTCTCACCCTTTTGAGCAACGGCGCGGCGGAAGCGCTCCTGCTGGGCGCGGCGCTGCGCATCGCGCTTGCCACCCCCGCCAAAACCGCCGCGTCCCGCCTTGGCCGTAAAGGCACGCACGACGTTCTCATCGAGCAACTCATCGGTATCGACATGCTCACGCGGAGCAACTTCTTCCACAGCGGGCACGTCAGCGGAATCCTCGACGACAAAATCTTCGACGGACTCGACAGGCTGCTCCTGGGCATCGCGGATCTCGGCATTGATGGTATAGAACGCCGGGCGCCCGTTAATGCCGCTGCCCTCAATCTTGGTGACGATCTTTGCCGCGATAAGCTCGTCGCGCATCGCCTTGGTGTCGCATTCCTTATCGACGGAGCGGAAAATCTGCGCCAGCGCGCTCGACTTGATCTTGAGCGCCTTGCGGCAGAGCAGGTCATAGGCAACCAGCTTGGCGCGCTCGGTAGAAAGCGACGTCTGGCTGCTCAAACGCTCGGCCAGAGCATCGACATTGTTTTGATTATCGGAATATACCGTCTTGGCCACGGGGCCCCTTTCATATGTACACATATACGTCCATATGGTACAACGCGCGCCCCTATCCACGCAAAACATCTGCGAGAACACTCGAGCGTCGCTCGCTTTTGCACGAAAAAAGACCGAGCCCGCGCAGTTGCGGACCCGGTCTTTCCAAGCCAATGAGCCTAGTACTCTATAGAGATCCAAGAACTAGGCGTTCTGGGCAGCGGCGTCGGCAGGAGCCTCAGCGGCAGCGGCGCGACCGTACTCGGCCTTGCCCATCTCGGACCACTCGGGCTCCTCGTCAGGCATGGAGCCAGCCTCCTTGCCGAAGAACTCCTTGAGGCAGTTGACGGCGACGATGAGGCCCAGGACCATCAGCAGGACGGCGAAGACGAGCTGCAGGCCCTTGGTGGCGGCGACGGAGACGGCGGCCGTGGTGGTGGTAGCCGGGATGGTACCGAAGAAGCCGTAGGCCTGGACGGCGGTCATGCAGCCCATGGCGCTCTGGACCAGCGAGGTGAAGGTGCAGCAGAGCAGGAAGGCGACGGGCACGTAGAGCATCCAGCCCTTGCGGCCGGTGCACTTGCAGAACACGGCGAGAGTGATCATGGTCATACCGCCGAGCAGCTGGTTGGAAGCACCAAAGAGCGGCCAGATGTTGGCATAGCCACCAAAGGCGAGGGCGAGGCCAGGAAGCAGGGTAACGACCGTGGCGAACCAGGGGTTGCCGAGGACCTTCATGTAGCCGGCCTTGGACTCGATGGCCAAGGCGTCGTTGGTCTGGGCAAAGAACTCGGAGAAAGAGGTGCGGGAGATGCGGGCGACGGCGTCGAGCGAGGTCAGGGCCAGTGCGGAGACGTTCATGGTCATGAAGACGGTTGCGAGCGTGCCGTCAACGCCGAAGGCCTGCATACCGCGGGAGATGCCAGCGGCGAAGATCTGGAACGGGGTGGAAGCGACGCCGGCGTTGAGGGCGCCGGTACCGGCGGTGTTCATGTCGGAGAACATGATGCCGGCGACGATGATGGCAAGGATGCCGACGAAGGACTCGACGATCATGGCGCCGTAACCAACCTTGACGGCGTCCTGCTCCTTCTCGACCTGCTTAGAGGAAGTACCGGAAGAAACGAGGCTGTGGAAACCAGAGAGAGCACCGCAGGCGACGGAGACAAACAGGACCGGGAACATCATGCCAGAAGCGCTAGAGAAGCCGGTAAAGGCCGGAGCGGTGATAGTGGCCTGGCCGTTGACGCCCAGGACGACGATGCCGAGGACAGCGCAGGCGATCATGACGATCATCATGATCGAGGTGAGGTAGTCACGCGGGGTCTTGAGCATCTGGATGGGCATGGCGCCGGCAAAGACCAGGTAGACCATGACGACGGCGAACCACTGGAACTTATCCAGGTAGACCGGGAACTGCATACCGACGGCAAACATGAGAACCATGAGCACCACGCCGGTGACGAACTCGGCAGCGCCGGTGAGGTTGAACTTCTTCTGAGCCCAACCAAAGGCGATCGCGACGAAGGTGAACAGGATGGAGATGGTACCAGCGCAGCCGGCGGCATAGGACTTGGTGAAGTCGATGGCACCGGTAGCAGCACCAGAAGCGTCAACGGCCGGGGTGAACATGAACGTCTTGCAGACCATGTCGGTGAAAGCGGCGATGACGATGATGCAGAACAGCCAGCAGAACAGCAGGAACAGGCGACGACCGGTCTTGCCGATGTACTTCTCGATGAGCTGAGCCAGCGACTTGCCGTTGTTCTTCATCGAGGCGTACAGGGCGCCAAAGTCGTGGACGGCGCCAAAGAAGATGCCGCCGACGAGAACCCAAAGCACGACGGGCAGCCAGCCAAAGGCCATGGCGACAATCGTGCCCGTGACAGGGCCGGCACCGCAGATCGAGCTGAACTGGTGCGAGAACGCGGTGAAGGCGGAAACGGGCGAGAAGCTCTTGCCGTCCTTCATGCGCTTGGCCGGCGTGAGGGCGTCCTTGTCGACGCCCCACTTGTTGGCCAGCCAGCGGCCGTAGCCCAGATAGCCGCAGGCGAGCACCGCCGCGGCCACAACCATGAGCAAAACTCCGTTCATTACATTTCCTCCTCTAAAAAGAACTTCCTAGACATAAAAAATGAGGGCCGTCGGTTGCGCTCGACGGCCCTCATCTTCATCAGCCGCCCGTTATCGTACGGGCTAGCTGTATGTGCTAACCCGCATCAGATAATTACTACGCTGATAATGTTTAGCTGATGCGTGAACATGTCTAAGAAATCCTCTTCAATCATGATGTGAACGTTCCGTGCGTGTTCACATCCCCCAGTGGATGAAAAGCAGTATGAAACTTTAGTTACCTAAAGTCAACGTTCAAATGTAATGAATTTTCAACTTTTTTGAAATTTACGGTATAAAACGCCATTAACCTCGGACTTTACCAGACAAGAGTTTTTGCATGAGAAATACCCCTGAGAGCCGCGGGAGCCAGCGGCCACATATGAACTTTATCGCGAGTTCCGCACGAACAGGAGGCCACTTAATGTGGCCTCCGTCGTGAGCAGGACTGTCCGAGCAGGAAAGTTCATATGTGGCCGCTGGCGCCCGGGCAGCGCCGGGGACCGCACGAGCACGACTACAGCGTCATGTTCGGATCGGCGTCGACGTCGAACGGCGAGATTTCTCCTCGGTCGAATTTACGGCGAGCGACCTCCGCGATCATGGCGGCGTTATCGGTGCAGGCGGACAAGGGCGGCACCGTTACACGAATGCCCTGACGTCCAAGCTTCTTGATCATCATCTCGCGCAGATGCGGATTGGCCGAGACGCCGCCGCCAATGCAATACTCCTTGCACCCGGTGGCATGCAGGGCGTTCTTGGCCTTCTTGTACTGCACGTCAAAGACCGCCGCCTCAAACGAGGCCGCCAGGTCGGGCAGGTGAATCGTGCGCCCGGCCTTGGTCTCCTGCTCAATGTAGAGCGTCACCGCCGTCTTGAGACCCGAAAGCGAGAAACGGTAGTCTCCCCTGCTGTTAAGCGCACGGGGGAAATCGATCGCCTTGGGGTTGCCTGTCTCGGCCAGCTTGGAGATGATGGGGCCGCCGGGATAGCCCAGGCCCAGGGCCTTTGCCACCTTGTCGAAGGCTTCGCCTACGGCGTCGTCCAGCGTTTCGCCAAGCACCTCGTAGTCGCCCCATGCCTTTACGTGCACGAGCATGGTGTGCCCGCCCGAGACGAGCGTAAAGATAAACGGCGGCTTGAGGTCGGGCTGCGCCAACAGGTTGGCAAACAGGTGACCCTCCAGATGATTGACACACACGAGCGGTTTGCCGGCAGCATATGCAAAGCCCTTGGCAAAGGCGACGCCCACCACCAGGGCGCCCACCAGGCCTGGACCCTGCGTCACGCCCACGGCGGCAAGCTCGCTGGGGGCAATGGCTCCACCCTCAAGGCCAAGCGATGCCGCGGCATCTTCAAGCGCCGCATCTACGACACTCACAATCACCTCAACGTGCTTGCGCGAGGCGATCTCGGGCACCACGCCGCCAAAGCGGGCATGAAAATCAATCTGCGTCGACACCTGGTTGGCCAGCATATTGCCATCTGCATCGATAATCGCCACGGCCGTCTCGTCGCAGGAGCTCTCGATGGCAAGCACCAGGCGACGGCGCTCGATTTCGGCACGTTCCTCAACAGTGCGATCGGGCGCGGCCAGCGGCCATACGCGCTGCTCTGCCGCCGTCGGCTCGGGCGAGGCATTGTCGACCGGAAGCACCAGGGGCAGCGGAGCTGTCATGACGATGGCATCCTTGCCGGCACCATAATAGCCGCGGCGCCATCCTGCCTCGGTAAAGCCCAGAGCGTTATAAAGCGCGATCGCTCCCTTGTTGCCGTCCTCGACCTCGAGCGAAGCCGTGGTGCAGCCGAGCATCTGGGCATCATAGCTCACATGCGACAGCAGCTTGCGGGCAATGCCCTCACGGCGATGTGCCGGGTCGACGGCGACATCCAGAATCTGCACATCACCGTCCACGACCATACCGCCGGCAAGGCCCAGCAGCTTGCCGTCGTCGTGTGCCACCCACCAACTACGCGGCGCAGCGACGTCCTCGCCCAGTTCGGACAGGAACATGCCCGGCGTCCACGCCTTGTGTCCGGCACCTTCAAAGCAGGCAGCCTCTAGCGCGCTCGCACCCTCGGCATCCGCCGCGCCCATGGGACGGAACTGCAGATGACGGCCGGCGAGCTCATCGGCAACGCCCGTAATTTCGCTCTGTGCACTCTCAGCAAGACCAAGACGCTTGCGCTCGTTTTCCTCGGCATCCGAAAGGCGCGTGTAAATCGGCAGGACGCGAGCCGGATCGCCGTCACCCGCAGCGTGCGCGAGCAGCAAGCCCTCGCCCGAAGGCCACCACAGGTCGCGCTCCACGCAGCGGGCGGTCTCGTCCTCACCCAGCAGCTTGCCATAGCGCACGAGACCGTCACCGGTCAGCTGAACCTGGTCCCAGTCCGCTGCTTGGCGCCACTCATCGAGCGCCACGGCGGCCTTGACCACGTGTTCGCGCTCAAATTGACGCTCGGGGCCCTCATCGACCAGCATATACAGCGCCGGATATACCTCACCGCGCATAGCGTCGGCCAAGATACCAAGCTTGCCGCGCACGCCAGCCTTCCACGCCGTCCAAGCGCAAGCGTCGAGCGTCGACACGCCCAGCAGCGGAACATTGGCACCACGCGCGAGGCCCTTGGCAGTGGAGATGCCGATGCGCACGCCCGTAAACGACCCCGGGCCGCGGCCGACCACGTAGCAACCAACATCGCTGCGATCCAGGCCGGCCTGCTTCAGTACGCCATCAACAGTATTCACGAGCTCCACATTGGCATGGCGACGGCACATATGGTCGCCACTCACCAGCTTCGCCTCGCCCGTCTGCGCATCAATCCAGCTTACCGCGCAGGCAAGCATGTCAGTCGAAGTATCGAGCGCCACCACCGGCGCGTTGTCCCTATGCAAGCTCATCTTGTACAGCCCTATCAATCAAATCGGAAAGCTCCGTCGCGCGCTCGCCGTGAGCCTCGAGCGTGATCGTTCGCACGTCGCTGTCGCTCTCATCACGCTTGAGCGTCACCGAAAGATACTCATCCGTCAGCTCGTCCTGGAATTGTTCGCCCCATTCCAGCAGGCAAGCACCCTCATAGCCCAGCACGTCAAAAATGCCCGTATCCTCGAGCTCGTAGGCATGCTCCAGGCGGTATAGATCAAAGTGAAACAGCGGAATACGACCTTGATCGTGAACGGCCATGAGCGCGAACGTAGGGCTCGTAACCATATGTCCATCGCCCAGCCCGCGCGAGACGCCCTTGGTAAAGTGAGTTTTGCCCACTCCCAGGCCACCGGTCAGGATGAGCACATCGCCATCCTCAAGGCACGGTGCAATTAGCTCGCCAAAGTACTCCGTATCGGCAGCGCAAGTCGTTTTGTAAGTACCTACCCCCAGGCGCTCCAGGGACATATATGCTCCTTATTATTCCGAGGCGTCCCCTGGTGCGGGATGTCGCTCCAGATAGTCGCCCAGCATCTTAAAGTCTTCCTCCAGCAACTCCTGCCATGCCGGATTGCGCAGCGCTGCTGCCGGATGGAACGTGGGCATTACTACAAAATGCCCCATCTGGTGGAACCTGCCGCGCAGCTTAGTAATGCCAATCTCAGTCTTAAGCACAAAGTGCGTCGCGGGGTTGCCGAGCGTCACGATAATATCGGGCCAGATGCTTCGAATCTGCTCACGCAAAAACGGCGAGCAAGCCAGCACTTCCTCGGGACGCGGATTGCGGTTTCCCGGCGGGCGGCACTTAAGCACGTTGGCAATGTAGACGTCTTCGCGTTTGAGCCCCGCCAGCGACAAAATGCCGTTGAGGTCCTCGCCTGCCGCCCCCACAAAGGGCTCGCCCTGCAAATCCTCATTGCGGCCCGGTGCCTCGCCAATAAACATCACGCGAGCGCGGGGGTTTCCAACGCCAAACACGATGTTGTGACGCGACTGGTAAAGCTGGCAAAGGTGACAATCGCCCAGAACGGCCTCGATCTCCTCGAGTGCGACCTCGCGCGGCGCCTGATGGCTATGGCCGGGGATGTGCATGACGCCCATAGCTGCTCCTACACGTAGACCTTGTCGAGACGCATGCCAAAGCCGCAAGCGACCTCGTAGTTAATCGTGCCGCGTAGGCGCGCCATCTCGTCCATGGTAATCTCGGCATCTCCATCGCGGCCGACAATGATCATCTCGTCACCATACTCTGCCTCGGGAATCTCATGCGCCGGGTTGGACTGAATGGCGACCATAAACTGGTCCATGCAGATATTACCCACCTGACGCACACGCTCGCCGCGATACAGCACGTCCATACGATTGGAAAGCGTACGCGAAAGGCCATCGGCATAACCGATCGGAAGGGTGCAGATCTGAACGCGCGTGCGCGGGACGCGGTAGGTAAAGCCGTAGCCCACGCCCTCGCCCATCGCGGGATGCGCCACGCGCGTAACACGCGCGTGGACGCTCATGACGGGATCGAGCTGCATCACGCGACCACTCAGCTCGCACGGCTGCATGCCGTACAAGCCAACGCCGGCGCGAATCATATCAAAATGCATCGAGGGGTCGAGCATCGAGGACGGCGTGTTGGCACAATGCACGATACCGCATTCAAAACCTGCGTCCTTAATGGCCTGAACAGCCTCGGTAAAACGCTGGCACTGCAGCTTGTAGTCCCAACCCGAAGGTTCATCGGCCGTGGCAAAGTGTGTAAATACACCGTCGCACTGGATGCCGCGATGGAAACTGATACCGCGTACAAAGTCGAGCACCTGTGTGTAGTGAACGCCGATACGATTCATGCCCGTCTCGATGGCAAGATGGTACTTGCCCACCTTGCCCGCCGCGACGGCACATTCGCCATACGCAAGAGCAAAGTCAGACGTATAGACCGAGGGCATGATATCAAACTCGAGCAACGTCGGAATGGCCTCGATAGGCGGCTCGCTTAGGATGAGGACGGGTTTCGTAATCCCGCCCTGTCGGAGCTCAACACCCTCGTTGACCGTCGCCACGGCAAACATGTCGGCACCGGCCGAATACATGATCTTGGCGCACTCAACAGCTCCATGACCATAAGCATCGGCCTTGACCACGCAGCACAGGCGCTGACGTGGATTCAACAAGTTCTTATAGGCCCTCGTGTTGCGACGGAGCGCCCCGCGGTCGATCTCGACCCAGGACCAGCGCGTCAAATCGGCTTTATTCATGATTAGTCATCCGACCCTTCGTCCATGATTCCCAGATCTTCGAGCGCATCCTTTGCCGCCAGCTCCATGGCAGGACCGATCAAGTCGATAAGATCGGTCGCGATAACGCTCTTCTCACCATACTCTGTCGCCGCGGCAAAACCGGCGTAGCTGTGAAGTGCGACGGCGTACGAATACAGCAACTCCCAACGATCCATCTCGTCGCGCATGGTGGCAAGCGTGCCGGCCAAAATACCCGCGAGAACATCACCCGAACCGGCAGTTGCCAGAGAAGCCGGACCCGAGAGCGGCAGCAGCACGCGCTCAACGCCACAGATAGCCGTCGTCGGCCCCTTGGCAATGACCACCAGATTGTCGGAGCCTGCAGCCCAGACAACCTTCTGCGCGGCCGCAATCGCGGTACCAAGGTCGTTCACCTCGTCACCGGCAACCAGACGCGAAAGCTCACGATAGTGCGGTGTCATAACCAACGGCTGCTCGCGACGATACATCTCGGGGTTACTATCAATACCGTCAATGGCAATCTTAGCAAGGCAGTTGAGTGCATCGGCGTCCAAAATAAGCGGCACATCAAGCTCAAGCAAGCCCGAAACCACCTGCATAGCGCCGGCAGACGTCGTCATACCGGGACCGCACAGCACGCAGCCGTACTTCTTTGCGATCTCGCACACCGTCATGCGCGCAGCGGCGCCAAAGGAGCCACGGGAATCAGACGGAATAGCAAAGACGGGAATCGAAGGAAGTGCCATGCGAATAAGATTGGCGCAGGCGTCAGGAGCCGCGACTGCCACGTAACCAGCACCCGCGCGAGCTGCAGACTTAGCCGCCATAATGGCAGCACCAGGATATTGCGCAGATCCGGCGACAATAAGCACAGAGCCACGGGAATACTTATCGATATTCGTAGGTAGTGGAGCAAAGTAATCAACTAAATCACCGGGCTCGACAATCTCGGCGGCGTGGTCGACATCATCGATGACCTCGTCAAGACGGTCGTAAAGATTGCCGCAGATCAAATCTCCAGCATACTCAGGACCATCAGCGCTATACAGACCAATCTTGGGCGCAATCATCGTCACCGTACGCTCGGCACGAATGCAGTCGTCATCAACAACGCCCGTCTCGGCATTCAAGCCCGAGGGGACATCAATGGATACGACAAAATCGGCGCATTCATTGACCGTAGGAATCCAAATGGAGAACGGCGCACGCAGATTCCCGTGGAAACCGGTACCAAAAATGGCATCGACAACAACATCGGCCTTATCGATTAAAACCTCGAGTTCGTCACGCGAGGGGCCGACGCAAACGTGCACATCGCGGCCGGCAGTACGACGAGCAACATGACGTGCCAGAGCAGCAGGAATCTCATCCGGCTCAACCGGAGAAACGATATCTACGTCCACACCCTTATGGCTCAGGATATCGGCGGCAACCCAACCGTCGCCTCCATTATTACCAAAACCGACCAGAACAAGAACCCGATCGGGATTGAGCCTCATGACCTCGTTGGCGGCAAACTCACCCGCTAGCTCCATAAGCTCGGCCTTCGAAGTCCCTTCGCGTTCGATGATATCCTCGAGACGAACGACTTCTTCGGTACTCAAAACCGGTTTCATCTATGCTCCTAGCGTATCTTGCGAAGCATCGCCCAGGTGCTCCGTCAATGCTGAATTCTGCAGCTGCTCAAGCTCATCTAAAACAGAGCGAGCCTCTTTAAATGTCTGCGCAACGCGTTTCTTGGTGCTTACCTTTTCCTCTTTTGGCTTAGGTCGAGCATCTTCGGTAATCGCGATGGCATTCGCAACGGCTAAGCCTCCTGTAAGCGTAATGGAAAGAGCGACCTCAACGACACCCAACTCTTGAGCGATCTCGAGTGCACGGCCCGAAAGCAGCGCCTTCGGTTTGCCGAGTTTATCACGCGTTACCGAAACATCCTTGCGACCCACGCCTTGACTAAAACCCGTGCCAAGAGCTTTAAGCACCGCCTCGCGCGAAGCAAAGCGGCTCGCATAGTGAGCAGCGGGACGCGATGATGCATCGCAATACGCACGCTCTTCTTCGGTAAACACACGCCGAGCAAACGACGGCGTCTTTTCAAGAATTGATTTCATGCGGGAAATCTCGACGATATCAACGCCGATACCAGCTTCAGCCATGTTCACCTCCATATCGCACAGACTAAGTTATTGTAGCCCGTTCACAGAAGATGCGACAAACGAGGGTTATAAAACACAGCTACTATGTGAGACGAAAACCCGTAAACGCAAAAAAGGGGGAGGCCGCGAGGCCTCCCCCTTCTCAGTTCGATGACGGCTCGGTGCCGTCC
>NZ_QSKJ01000013.1:39177-48278 GCF_003469895.1 Collinsella sp. AM28-11LB | reverse complement strand
CGCCGACCGCGCGCCGGCGGCGTCGGCCGCCGCGAACGAGACCGGGGAGACGTCGAATACGTCCTCCACGCGGGCGAGCGCCTTGGACGCCATCGCCGCGGTGCCGGCGGACGCGGCGACGATGCTCTCTCCGAAGTCGCCCATGAGGGCGCGGCCGGAGTAGGTCGTGTAGCCGTGGCCGCTGAACGGGCCCCATTTCGCCGGCGAGAACGGGAACAGGCCGCGGATCCTCTCGACCGCTCCGGAAACCGACGACGTGACGGCGCCGACCGCGCTCTCGATGCCGGACTTGAGGCCGTTGAGGATGGCCTTGCCGGACTCGACGAGCCAGGAGCCCGCGCCGGCGAAGAAGCCGGTGATCTTGTCCTTGATGCCGGTGACCGTGGTGTAGACGGAGTCGATGCCGCTCTGGGCGGCGCCCTTGATGCCCTCCCAGATGGAGGAGAACGCGCCCTTGATGGCGCCCCATGTGCTCGACCAGACGCCGCTGATGGTGCCCAGCACCGAGCTGATGACCGACGACACGACACCTATCGCGGCGTTGACGATGGTCTGGATGGCGTGCCACACGATCTCGGCGATCGACTGGATGCCCGCCCACACGCCCTCCCAGTCGCCGTTGATGGCGGCGAGGACGGTGCCGATGACTGCGCTGATGACCTGCATCGCGGTCGTGATGACCAGCTGGATGGCGGGCCATACCGTCGAGATGAGCGCCGAGATCGCGGCGCAGGCGACGGTGAACGCCGCCTGGACGACGGGCCACACGGCCTGCACGACTGCGGCGATGGCGTTGACCGCCAGCACGAGCACGCCCATGATGACGCCGGCGACCTGGACGAGAAGCTGGATTATCTGCGCCGCGACCGGCGCGACGGCGGCGATGATCTGCCCGACGACGGGGGCGACGGCGGCGAGCAGCTGCAGCAGCGCGAGGGCGATGTTGCCGAGAGCGGGAAGCAGCTGCCCGGTGACTACCGAGGCCACCGCGGCGAACGCGGAGACGAGGGTCGGCATGACCGATGCCACCGCCGAGGCGACGGCCGAGAAGGCGGGCGCCAGGCCGGATGCGACCGCCGAGGCGGCAGACATGACCGACGAGCGGAAGCCCTCGTTTGTCGTCATCATGTAGCCGAAGCCGGCTGCGAGCGCCGCGACGGCGGCGACCACGACGGCTATCGGGCCGACGAGCGTCGTGAAGGCGCCAGCGCCCGAGCCGATGGCCGAGAACAGTCCGCGGACGGGGCCGGACGCCGAGGTGAAGGCGCCAGCCGCCTCACCGGAAACCATCGACGCGAGCGCGCCGACTTCGCCGATCCCCGAACCGGCCACCTTCGCCACGCCCTTGAGCGCGGCCTGCAGGGTCTTGAACTTGTCGATGCCGCCCGTCACGCCCGAGATAGCGAGCTTGGCGGCGGCCAGGCCCGCAGTAGAGCCTACGAACCTGCCGACCGCATCGGCGATTGCCGACATCCCGCTCGAGGAGTCGACAAAGGACAGGACGCTGTTCGCGGCACCGTCGAAATCGCCCGCGAGCCCGGAGACGGGGCCCCTGATCGTGGAGCAGACCGCCTCGATGCCCCCGGCCCCGTCCACGAGCCCGTTGATCGCGTCGGCGGCACCCTTGACTCCGAGCGCGAGGTCCTCCGGCCAGGCGGCGGTGAACGTCTGGCCGGCGAGCTCGGAGACGCGGTCTATGACCCTGCCGACGGCATCCGCCGCGGGCTCGAGGGCGCCGCGGACCGCCCGCATGAGCACGTCCGCGTTATACGCGAGCGTCGAGAAGCTGTCCGAGGACCTGCCGAGGCGCTCGAGCATGCCGATGAACCGCTCGACGTGGCCGCCAACGTCGGACACGGTATCCTTGACGGACGTGATGGCGCTGGCGGCGATGTCGCCCGCGCCCTTGATGAGCCCGGTCGCCGCCTGGATGGGCGCCGTGATGTTCTCGACGCCGATGGCATCGATGCACGCCGCGACCGCCTTGGTCACGGAGTTCCTCAGGTTGGCCACGGACGTGGCGATGCCCGCCGTGCCGGTCTTGGCCTGCTGGGCGAAGGAGTCGAAGCCGGCGTACCCGTTCTTGTCGAGCGAGATGAACGCGTCCTCGAGGTCCTCCACGCTGACCTTGCCGGTCTTGAGCGCGTCGTAGAGGTCGTTCGTGCTCGCGGTCGGCCCGAGCATCGACTTGGCGACCTGGTCCATCTGGCCCGGCATCGCCGTGACGATCGAGCGCCAGTCCTCCATCTCGGGCTTGCCCTTGGCTAGCACCTGGCAGAACTGCTCGAGCGCCGCTTCCTGAACCTGCGTCGACGCGCCGCCCGCGAGCAGCGCGTCGTTGAAGGCGAGCATGATGTCGGTCGCCTTGCCGACATCCTTGACGGTCGGCACGATCTTCTGGACCGACGAGGTCATGGCGTCCAGGCGCGTGGGCAGCCCGGTGAGGTGGTCGCTCATCTTGTCGATGGACGAGGTCGCCGCGTCGGCCCCGTATCCCAGGCCCGCCATGACCTTGGGGAAGTTGTTCATGGTGTCGACGCGGCTGATTGCCGAGTCGAGCGAGTTGCTGATGGCCGTGAAGGCCTTGCCGGTGACTGCCGAGACGATGCCGGCGACGGCGCCGGCCTTCGCCCCGAGGCCGGCGCTGAAGGCCGCGCCCGTCTTGGCCCCGGCCCTGGAGCCGATGCCCGAGCTGCCCGCGAAGGCGCCGTCGAGCTGGCGGCTGATCGATGACGTGAGGTTGTCGAACTTCGGTGTCAGCAGCACCGAGCCTTTGGCCACGGTGGGCAAGGGTTGATCACCTACCTATGAGCGCTCCCCGAACAGCAGGGAGTCGACCTCGTCCCGGCTTAGGTCGAGACGGCGGGCGGCGTGCTCGGCGGCCCTGGCCTTCGGGCGCTTCAGGGGGTCGGGCTTCCTGCCCTTGCCCCCGGCGTTCTCGTAGCGCAGGAAGGAGAGGTTGTCGACGGCCAGGGCGAGCAGGTAGGCGTGCTCGTCCCATGTCGCGCGCGGATCGATGCGCGACACCGTGCGCGACTGCGGCGGCAGCTGCCCCACGAGCGTGAGGAGGCCGTCGAAGTCGCCGCCGGTGATGGCATCGTCCAGGTCAAGCGAATAGTACTGGCGGAGGTCCGCCTTGAGCTCGTCGCGCCCGTCGAGCAGGACGTCGACGAGCGCGACTAGTTTTTTAGGCTCGCGGATTCGATGAGCAGCCCCTCGATGCGGACGATCTCCTCGATGTCGTCGTAGCCCATCTTGGCGGTCACCGCCTCGGCGACCCTGTCCTCGACCTCCTCGCCGAGCATTGCGGTCATGTAGCCGAGCTGCTCGTCGATGCTGACGCCCTCGTTGGCCGCGGCGGTAGCCTCGTCCTCCGTCATGCCCGAGCGGATGGCCTTCTCGTAGACGCTGTTGCGCGCCTGGCTCTCGCGCTGTGCGCGCGCGATCTGCTTGAGCACCTTGCGCGAGCGGAAGCGGCGCATGTCGAGCGTGTACTCGACGCCCTCCACCTCCACGGCCTTCTCCCAGGGCTGCAGCGCCTGGCGCTTCGCCGAAGGGTCGAACTCGACGACGGGCGCGGGGGTGAACCCAAGGTACCGCTCCTCCAGGTGCGCGCGCATGCGCTCCTTGGACTCCGCCATCTCTCGCAGCTGCTCGGGGGTCATCTCATTGATGTCCATAAATCCTCCTTTGTAGGCGCAAATGCTTGCGGTGGACGCTGCGGCGCCTACCGCGCAGCGCCCGCCGCAAGCATTTGGCGGGACGGGAGGGGCGCTCGCCCCTCCCCTTTGTCTGTTAACCGGCTAGGACGTGACGGCCTTGGGCTCCTCATCGCCCTGTGCGCGCCCCTCGGCCTGCGCTACCTGTGCGGCCTTGACGGTGTCGTAGATGGCGGTCGTGTGGGTGTCGCCGTCGTCGTTGTAGGGCACGCACGTGATGGTCGGCGTGTAGCCGAGCAGGTCGGAGCTGTTGTAGGAGACGTCGTCTCGCTCGAACGCCTGGCCGATCGGGATGACGTTGCGCAGGACCTTGGTCGAGGAGATGACCGAGTCGAACACGTAGACGTGCGGGTCGGTGAAGTTGCGGTTGTGGCGGATGGTGACGGTCGCGCCGCTCTCCGTCACGTTGTCGTCTCCGTAGATGGTCTTGAGAACGGCGACGGACGACTGGATGAAGGTCATCTGTGCGGAGTCGGCGTAGCTCGTGAGGTCGCGCGCGACCTCGGAGCCTCCCCAGTCGTTGTGCCCCTCGGAGTCGGTGTCGGTCGTGAACGTCACGCCGTCCTCCGAGATGTAGCCGAGAGAGGCGCCGTGGTGCTGATCGATGAGCTCCTTGAGTGTCTTGGACGGGTCGGCCAAGACGCTGATGTCGGTGCCCGCCGGGAACACGGCGGCGTAGCCGCCGGGGCGTCCCTTGGCTACGCCGACGGAGTCCTTGTCGAACATGGGGGTCTCGGACATGTGGCCCTCCTTCCTGTGGCGCGCTACGGGCGCGTCACCATGTAAACGTTGATCTGGTACCGCTCGAAGCGGCTGTCGGGGTCGGGAAAGCGCATGGTGCCCTCCACGGACACGCTGCAGACCTCGGGTATGGCCTCCCAGCACCAGGTGAGCCATTCGCGGGCCATGAGCGCGAGCGTGTAGGCCTCGGCCTCCGTGCTGGCCCACGTCTGGACCGCCAGGTACGGGTTGTCGCGGCCGGGGCCGGACGGACCGCCGGTGCGCTCGACCGTGGCGAACCTGTCGGGCTTATCGCTCGGAACTGTCGTGGAGCACGGGACGCCGAGCGCGGCGCCGAGCTTTTGCGGCAGGACGGCCAGGATGTCGAACATCAGAGACCGCACCCCTTCCTGAGCGTGTTGTTGCGCAGGTTGTCGAGGCCGGCGAGCCTGCCGTCCCTCTCGCCCGCCTCGTAGACCAGGCCGCCGGCGGTATAGCCGCGCTGCACGCCCTTGGACTCGTAGCGTGCGCCGGCGCGCCTGAGCGCCGGGTCGCACATGACATTGCAGCGCGCGGCGGCGGCCGCGGCCTGGGACTCGAGCATCGCCTTGACGCCGTCCGACTTGAGCACGGCGCGCACGCCCGACATCACGGGCGTGACGCGCACGCGCCTACCCATCGACGGCCTCGCACTCGACGGCGCGGTCGAACTGCCCGGGGCAGTTGCCCGCCAGGTATGGCTGGGGGTCGCCGATCACGCGGTACGCGCGGCCGCCGTAACGGATGAGGCAGCGGCGCAGCGAGCGCCGGTCGCCGCGCGGCCAGTGGAACGTCATGGAGACGGCGGTCCCCTCGGGGCGCGGTGCGGAGAGGTCGGCCGTGCCGCCCGGCTGGGGCAGCACGCCGGCTACGTCCTCTGCCGCGCCGAGCTCGCACACTGCGTTGCCGTGAGCGTCGGTGGCCGGCTCCTGCGGCGCGATCACCTGGACGGTGACGGTCCTAAACATCCGCATCCCCCTCCCTGTCGGCGGCGGTCATGGCATCTATGCTGCGCACGCGGCAGCCGGCGAGGCCGAGCCGCTTGAGGTCGGAGCGCCCCAGGTAGAGGTCTCCCGTGGGGTTCGCGAACGTGAAGCTGGACGAGTACGGGCCGGCAGTCTCGGATTGCTGGGTGATGCCCGCCATGGCGCCGGGCGCGTTGACCGCGCGGGCGACCATGGCCACGCAGACGGGCTTCACGTTCTCGTCGAACGTGGCGTTGACTCCGGCGGCGTAGTCGCTGCCCATATGGCGCCGGTACGCGCCGCGCAGGTGCGCCGATGCGTCCTCGAGCAGGGCCGCGACCCTGCCCTCGTCCCCGTCATCGACGGGGCCGCAGCGAGCGGCGTAGTCGGCGCCGGTCGCGAAGGCGTCCACTAGAGCGTCTCAAGGATGGCGATGAGCTCGGCCTTGGTCGCCTTGCGCGGCGCGAAGCCGTTGGCGGCCTCGATGGCAGCGCGAAGCTGCTGCACGGTCATATCGTTCGCGGGCTTCTCGGGCACGGGCTGCTCGGGCGCGGGCGCGGCGTCCTCAACGCCCTCTCCCTCGGCGCCATCGTCCTCGACGGGCTCCGCGCTAACCTCGGGCTCGGCGGGCGGGAGGTCGACGAAGCCGCCGGCGGACAGCTCCGCGAAGCGCTCGTCGGTCAGCTCGACCTCCTCCCCCACGAGATGCACCGCGAGGGTCTCGCGGTCACGGTAAGGATAGGTGACCAAAGCGATCATGGATGCTCCTTAGGGTTGCCTAGGCGGTCGGGGCGATGGTGCCCTTGACCACGAAGTCGATGTACTCGGCGAAGAACACGAGGCCGACGTAGGCCACGGTGTCGTAGGTCAGGCTCTTGAGCTCGGGCGAGTGGGACACGGCGATGTAGCCGCTCTCGTCGGAGTAGAAGCCGAACAGGTCGTCGCCGTCGGTCGGGGCGACGTAGACCTTGATGTTGTCCTTGACGGTCGCGTAGATCGTGCCGGCGGCGACGGAGCCGGTGGACACGAGCGTGCCCAGGCCCGCCCAGTTCTCGATGTAGGAGATGCCGAAGGCGCTGAAGACCTCGGACTCGCCGATCTGCTTGGCGAAGTCGACCGGGTTGGCGAAGTAGACGGTCTCGCCGCTGCCGAAGCCGTACTCCTCGGTGAGGTTGGACAGGGCGGCCCAGGCGTTCGCGGCGGTGGCCACGAGGCTCTTGCCGGTCGCGGCCGTGGTGCCCTCGGCGCCGAGCGCGGCGACGAAGTCCTTCTTGATGTTGCGCTGCATGTCGGAGATCATCGCGGCGTCGGTCTTGTCGACGGCGCCGTCGTAGCCGCGCTTCTTGACCTCCTGCAGCATGGTCTGCCTGCGGTAGGGCTTGAGCGTCACCTCGTAGGTCGCGACGTCCGCGTAGTCGTAGCTGGACAGCGGGATGTCCTGGCCGGGGGTGTACTCGGCCTCGGAGAGCTTGCCGATGATCTTCTTCTGGTGGAGCGTCTCGCCCACGGCCGCGTGGATGGGCGCGCAGGTGGACAGCATAGCCGTGAGCTTCTCGAGCGACTTGGTGAAGGTGTTCACGAGGTCGACGTTGCGCGCGGCTGCGAGGGTCTTGATATCGGGCATTGGGGCCCCTTTCTCCCCTTACTTGAAGAGGTCGATGTTGGCGGCGATGGCCGCCATGCGTTCCTTCTTGTCCTCGATTCCGAGGATGTCCTTCTTGGAGGGCTTGCCGGGCTTGGGCTTGCCGCCGGCCTCGGGCGCCTTCGGCGCGCCGCCGGCCGGTTTCGTGATGGCCGCCACGGCCTTGGCCTGCTCGGTGAGCGCGTCCTCGTCCTCGCCGTTGAGCGTGGCCACGATGGAGCGGTCGAGTCCGGTGGCCTTGGCCACGGAGTCGACGAGCGCGGAGCGGGCGGCGCTCGCCTTGAGGGCGGCGTTCTCGCTCTCGAGCGCGCTCAGGCGCTCCTCAACGGTCGGGTCCGCCTTGGGTGCCGCGGCCTTGAGCTCGTCGAGCTCCTTGAGGTTCGCCTTCGAGCGGCTCTCCCACTTGCGCGACTCCTTCAGCGCGTTCTCGTAGAGCGCCTTGTAGTCGGGCTCCTGACCGGCGTCTCCGTCCTGTGCAGGTTCGGTCGGATCGGTCTCGGCGGGCGTGGTCTCCTGGGCCATGCTCCCTCCATTTCCGCCCCGTGCGGGGCATCGTCTTGCCCCGTGCGGGGCACTTTTCGGCATGAAAAAGGCCACCCGTGCGGATGGCCTGGTTCAACTTTTGGTCGGGGCGGCGGGACTCGAACCCGCACGGGTGATGCCCACGTGCTCCTGAGGCACGCGCGTCTGCCATTCCGCCACGCCCCGATGGCACCTGGCCGAGGAATCGAACCCCGGTAAGCGGTTTTGGAGACCGCCGCACTGCCATTGTGCTAGCCAGGTGTGTATAATCTGATTAGAAAGGCCCTGGGCGTGCTGGATAGCTAACCTGGGGCTTATTTCTTTATGTCGTCTATGGCCCCGCCCCTGGTCAACAAGATAACGCGGTCGATGTCATGCCTCGACATCTCGAGCCGCACGCGCTTCAGCGCGTCCTCTCTTGTCACAGGGACTTCCTCGCAGTTAAGCACGACGATAGAGGGCTTTACCGGCCCACCTTCCACCTTTTCGAACTGCCGCACTGCCTTTCTTATATTGCGCTCGATGAACCTAAGCCCGTTGACGCCAGACGCATCGCTTGTCGGGCTCTTCAGCTCGCATAGCTTGCCGTCGAGCAGCAGGTCGATATTGGAAAAGCCCTCCGGCGCGTCCTCCTTGCGGACGACGACCTCGTGACCGGCCGCCCGAAGCGCCTCGTGCGCCGCGAGGTCGTAGGACCCGCCGCGCTCGTGCGCGAAGGTCTCTTTCGGCTTCTTGTACACGACTGGAGGCCCAGGCGAACCGAGCACGGCACGCTTCGCCGCGTCCTTGCCGGCACTCGTCAGGCTTTCGTCCTCGTCGATGTTCTTGAACTGTGCCCACCGCTCGCGCAACTCCTCCGGTCTCACGCCCTCCACGAGCCCCGCGTCCGGGTCGTCCTCGAAGCCGGGGACCACCTTGCAGTCGCAGTGGCGGTGGAAGTGCCTGAACTCGCCGGCGGACTCGCGCGTGTGGTAGACCGCGCCGCGGCTCGCGAGCATGATGCAGAAGGTGCAGGTCTCGAAGCCCGTCGGCACGCGCGCGAAGCGCACGCCGTGGTCCTTGTCGCGGCCCACGTTGGAGATGATCGTCTCGTTCAGGCTGCGCAGCGCGTCGTTGCGGGCGTACTCGCCGCACGCCCTGGCGAACGCCGCGTCGCCGCCCTTCACGAGCTTCTTCGCCTGGTATCTGGCAACGGTATCGACCGATTCTGGCCTGTAGGTCGTTATGGTGACGGCCTGCTGCAGCCTGGCGCCGTTGCGCTCGGCGAGGTCGTCGTACCATTGCGCCGCGAACTCCGCCGCGACGTCGTCGTATCCCTGCACGAAGCCCTCCATGATGAGTTTCGCGGCCTCGCGCTTCTCGGCCACGCTCGCGCCCCCGTGGGCGCGGCACCAGGCGAGCACGGCGGCCTCCACGTCGGATGCCGCCCTGTCGCCTATCTTCGCCACGGCCCGGTTGTAGGCCGCGAACTCCGCCGCGCTAATCATCGGCGGG
>NZ_QSKJ01000013.1:0-39110 GCF_003469895.1 Collinsella sp. AM28-11LB | reverse complement strand
GGGGCGGCCCCCGCCATCAGGTCGAGCGCCGCCGAGCGCGTCACGTTGCGCCTGATCTCGGATGAGACGTTGCGCACCTCGTCGTCATCGAGGCCGTTGAGCCGCCAGAAGGTCGGCGTGCCGGCGAAGCCGTCCACCACAGACGCGAGCTTGATGGAGCTGTCTGTCTGCTGGGCCAGGGTAGGCATGGCGGGGTTCAGGAAGTGGACGGACACGCCGCAGGCGTCCTCCGCCTCCTCGTATGAGCACCCGAGCTCCGTCGCGATCGCGGCGGTCGCGGCGTTCGCCAGCGCCGCCTTGGCCTCGCGGATGAAGCTCTTGCACTTGAGGATGAGCGGCTCGTTCTCGGCGTAGATCGCCTCGGCGGAGCTGGGGTTGTCGCTCATGATGCCGAACTGCCCCACGTGGATACCGGTCGCGGCGCTCATGCGCTTGCACAGGTTGCCGAAGTGCTCGGTCATGGGCTGCATACTCGGCTGCGTGAGCTGTCCGAACTGCGGGATCGTGCCGTCCTCGGTCTTGGTGACCTCGAAGATGGAGCCGATGAAGGCGCTCCACTTGGTCTTGTCGGCGAACGCGTCGCCGTCGGTGCCCAGCAGGTACTTCTGCGTGGACGCGGCGAACGCGGCGGCGATCTCCTCGTTGACGTTGGCGCGCATGGCGCAGTCGATGTTCCAGCGCACCTCGGAGTTGATCCTGGACACGCCGAAGGGTCGGTCGTCGTCGGGGTTGTGCGGCATGACGAACATGGGCACGGCGCCCAGGCCGTGCTCCACGTACTCCGCCGCCCACTCGTTGCGGCGAACCTCGCGGATGCGCACCATGCGGTCCGGCAGCATCACGTTGACCCAGTCCGGGCGGTTCGTGGGCCGCCCGCGGTCCTTGGCGAAGGAGACGACGAACATGCCGGAGGACAGGCACTCGTGGACGTCGTCCCAGATGCCCGTGCACAGCGTCGGCGGGTACGCCGAGATGCGGGCGTGCCCGTCCTCGTCCGCCGTCACCACGAGCATGGAGAAGCAGTACTTGAGCGCGGAGTTGACGGCCTTGCCGACGCGCGTGGCCATCTTGTTGCGCTTGGCCACGGAGGTGAGCAGGTCGTCGAAGTCCGCGTCGTCGGGGCACGTGAACCCGTCGAAGGCGATGTGGTCGCGCATGACCTCCACGCACTTGTAGCCCCAGCCGCACGCGACCTCCAGGTCGCGCAGCGAGTCGGGGACGGAGATGCCGAGGTCCTTGAGCATGTTGCGCGCCTCGTAGTAGTCCGATCGCAGGAGGTTGCCCCTGTAGTGCGTCTGCCAGCTGTTGAGCAGGCAGCGCACCGTCTCGCGGTCCTCCTCGAGCAGGCCGTCGGCGGACGCCACGGCGTAAGGTATCGAGATCAAGTGACCCTCGCCTTCATTCCGGGTTTTCTCTTCGATGTGCTGAGCGCGAGCAGCGCCAGCCCCGCTGCCTCGATGGGCGCGGCGTTGTCCCCGCCGAAGCCCCAGCCGCCCGACGAGCCGATCTTGCGCTTGGGTGAGGTCTCGGCGGAGAGGTCGAGCGCCGGGCACGCGATATGCGTGACCGAGCCCGCCTTCGCGCCGGACGAGATGAGGCTCGCGGCGGTCACGGCCTGGTCGGTGCTCGGGCGCAGGATGTAGTCCTTGGGCATGCCCATGCCCTCGAGCTTGTCGCACAGGGCGCCGGCGCCCGCCTTGCCGTCGATGGCGACGCACGCGTACCTGCCCGCCCTCGCGGCGATCCAGTAGGCCAGCCAATCCGTGCTGGGCTCCGGGTCCTTGCAGAAGGGAAGCTCAACGTGCACGGTCGGCGAGCCGGGCGGCCGCACGGCGCACGCCACGGCGACGGTCGAGCCGTCGGCGCTGAACCTCACGCCGGCGCAGATCCTGCAGCCGGCGGTCAGCTCGGGGCCGCTCCCAACGAGGCACTCGCCCCATGCGCCGGCGCCGATGACGGGCGGCTCAACCTGCGTCTGCGGGGGCAGCCAGTAGCCCAGGTATTCCTGGGCGGCTCCCAGCTCGTCCATGTCCTTCATTCCGGTGCGGATGGCGCGGATGTCGGCATGGTATCCGAGCGATGGCATGACCTCCGGCCAGCGGCTCTCGTCCCAGATGTCGCCGACCTCCTCGACGCCGTACTCCAGCCACAGCAGGTCGGACGCCTTCTCGCCGCCCTCCCACGCCTGCTGCCGGAGGTTCTTGAACACCTCGGCGGGGTTGCCGGCACGGGTCGGCGTTCCGGCGTACACGATCATCAGGTTGTGCTTGGCTCCGGACACCGTGGTCGGGTTGACGACCTGGGTGTGGATGCCCGTGAGCTCCTGGGCCTCGTCGTAGATGACGATGTCGAACGAGAAGCCCAGGCGCGAGGACTTGGTCCTCGTCGAGAACTGGATGACGCCGCCGGAGCTGAACCGCATCCATTCCTGGCCGGTCTGGGAGCAGACCTCGACCAGGAGCTTGCGCCAGCGCGGGATTCCCTCGGACGTGTCGCCGACGCGGCGGCCGAAGATCTTGCGGAAGCGGGCGACCATCTCCATGGTCGTGGAGTAGTTGTGCTCGGTCCACAGCACCTTGTAGCCGGCCAGCGCCGCCATGATCGCGACCCACACGATGAGGTCGACGGACTTGCCCTGCTGGCGCGGGATGGAGATGCCGACGCGGGGGTGGACCCATTTGCCGCTCGCGTCCACGGCGCCGATGTCGTGGGCGAGCTGCTCCTGCCACGGCACGAGGTCGTAGCCCATCGTCGGGGCGAGCTCGACCGCGAGGGAGCCGATGGATCTCTCGTAGGGCTGGACGAGGAGCAGCCTCGGCTTAGCCGAGGACGTCGCGCAGGACAGAGACGGCGTTGATGATGACATCGTCGCCACCGTCATCCCCGGCCCCCTCTATTCGCTCGATCTGCTCGAGCGTCTCGCGGTACTCCTTGGCGAGCCGGGCCGCCTGGCTGGGCTCGGCGTCGTAGAGCTGCCGCTCGATGACCTGCCGCACCCACCGGAGCCTCCCGAGCGTGTCCTGGCGGCCGTCCGGGCCGTCGGCCGGGGGCGCCGAGACGCCCGCGCCCACGGACTGCCCCGTGGACTCGCCGGTCGCGATCTCGCCGCTCTCCTTCATTCTCTTGATGAGTGCGCACACGCCGGAGCGCGAGCGCTTGAGCTTCTTCGCGATAGCCGCAGGTCCGAGCGCCGGGTAGGCGTTTCTGACGAACTCCCGCTCGTCCGGGGTCCAGGGCTTGCCCCTCGGCTTCGTGGACTTCGTGGACATTCCATGCACCTCCCGGTATGGACTCGGTTTGGGGGCCTGCGCAAAAAAGGCGCAATGCCGCGGGGCGAGCCCTCGGCCCCCGGGGAGGGGGCCATCCCCCAGGGTCGGCTCACCACGGCAGCGAGGTCGAGCAGCCCACGTCGCGGGGGCGCGGCGAGATCGGCTTGCCCAGGGCCGCGAGGCTCTTGTTGCCGCGCCGCTCGTTGCAGATCCTGTGGGCCGGCGCGACGTTCGCGCGGTCGACGGGCGAGCCGCCCTTGGAAACGGGCACGATCTCGTCCACCTCGAAGCTCATCGGGTCGCCTGCCGGCAGGTCGTAGTCGATGGCCCCGCCGCAGATGTGGCACGGCAGGCCCTGCGCCTTGAGCCATGCGCGCACCTGCCGGCGGGCGTGGCCGTTGGCGTAGCGGGTCTTGGTGGCCATGGCTAGCGCTCCACGGGAGAACGGCCCCGGTTGGCCATGCATTCCTCGAGCCCCGTAAAGCGCAGGCGCTCGACGGCCTTGCCGGCCCCCTTGCACTTGCGCCCGCCCGCACGGCGGGCGATGCCCAGGGCGCGGCGGAAAGCCCACGCCATCACAGTGTCGTACCGGTTGGCGGCACGGGCGATAGCCTCGCGTGTGACCACGGACCCACCTCATTACGTTGTCGTTCAATAGAAAGGCCAGGGCCCTGAACTGCTAAGGGGACCCCGGCCACTCATCTGTGCTTCCACGCACTCCGACCCGCACACCGCGCGGGCGGCGCTGCGAATCGACACCCTAGTTATATCCCAGCCACAACGTGCAACGGTGTGCAATTGTGTGCAATCGCGTGCAATCGTAGGCAATTGCGTGCAATTGTGTGCAACGGCGTGCAACCGTGTGCAATCGCGTGCAGCCAGCAAGAAGAGAGAAACCCGCCGGCGCGGAGCCGACGGGTCTCGATAGAGTTATATCTAGCTCAGACTGCGGCGCGGCCAAGACCGGATCGGGCTGCCGCCAGCCCGACCATGTCCGTCCAGTCCAGGGCGGCGCACAGGTCGGAGTTCACCGACCTCACCGACACCCCCAGCGTCCCCGCGATCTCCTGCAGCGTGCGGTCCTCACAGTAGCGCAGCTCCAGAACGTCGCCCCAGCGCTTGCCCGGGTTGGCCGAGCGCACGCCCGCGCACAGCTCTCGGCCCAGCTCCACCTCATGCCGCAGCTCGGACAGCTCGGCGCCGCTGCGGCGCTCGTAGTCTATGCGGTCGTCGGTGGACCTCATGAAGTCCGTGCCGTGCGCGCCCTTGCCCACGGCGTCGTAGCGCTGGGCGCGCACCTGCTCGCGCGCCTGCATCGACTGGATGACCGCCAGCCTGCGGTCGATGCCGCGCTGGGCGGCCCGTACAGTCTCCAAATATTCACGTGCATCCATGTGACCTCCCGCGTGGTACCATGCTCTACGCCACATAGAGGATGCCGGGAGGCGTCTTTGCCAAAGGCCGCCGGCACTCAAACGCCAGCGGCCTTAATTATATATCTACCTATGTCTACCTGCGGAAACTCAATATCTCATCGCGACCTCGCGGCGCATGGCCATGATCTCGTCGTGAGCCGGCCCAGTGGGCGCCAGGTAGCGGTCGACACTGTCGCGCTTCGGCTTGGTACCCTTGCGGCGGGCCTCCTTCGCGCGGTCCTGCTCGTGCTTGCGCCGGCAGTCCTCCGAGCAGTACTTCGCCTTCGGCGCCTGCGGGATGAAGATCCTCCCGCAGACTGCGCAGTTCCTCTCCTGCACGTCCCACATCATGGTCATCTCATCGACCTCCTGCACCTGCGGGCGCGCCGCGCCTCGATACTCTTGCGCACGCGGCGGTTCTCTATGATTATCCGCCACAGCTTCTCAAACAACCTCATCGCTTAGCCTTCCTCGACCTCTTGAGCGCCCGTGCCCGGTCGCGTTCCAGCGCACGAGCCCTCCGCTCCGTCTCCCCGATCTGCACCGACGTCACCCGCGGCGCGTCCGCCCGACCGTGCGCGAGCGCCCGGCGCGCGGGACCCGACACCATATCGGGCACCGTGCGCCAGGCGGTCGCGCGGAACAGCTCGGCCGCCGAGCGGATCAAAGCTCCTCTCCGCAGAACGGGCAGTACTTGATGTCCTCGATGTAGGCGGTCGCCGTCACGTCGGCGCCGACGGTCTCTCCGCACGAGCCGTTGACCGAGATGTCGAGCGCCACGTCGGTATCCAGCTCGACGGCGATGATGGGCTGGCCGTCATAGCGCCGCGCGAGGGTCATGGACCCAACGGACCAGTTCCGGATGTCCCGGTCGGGCGCGGAGTGCAGCGACGCGATGCGCGACCCGCCGCAGAAATAGCAACTCATTTGCTCTCACCGCCCAGCCTGCGGATACGGGCAGCCACGTCCCGCAGGAAAGCCTCGACGCAAGTGCAGTCGCGATGCTCGAACTTGCACCCTTCGCAATCGCGCCTGTCGCGATCGAGATACGTGCAGGCGGTTCCATCCTGGCGGTCGGCGACTCTATCCAAATCGTCCGCCAGCTTCTCCAGGCTGTCGGGAGGCGTGAGGTGGCAATCGTCGGCGTACGAGTCGGGGCCGGAGTCAAAGTGGACGACCCACCGCTGAGACCAGGTCGAGAACTCGTACGATTCGACCTTCCTGCACTCCCCGTGGGCGTCGAGTAGCTCCTTGGTGTCCAGCGGAATACGACCGCCCTCCGCGTCGACTGGGCCCAGCGGCCCCAGCGTCGGCAGCTGCACCACCTCCCCGTCCGCAGTCATTAAGCTATCGACCATAAGGCGCTCGCTCACTTCGTGATCCAATCCTTCTCGATTTCCTTCTCCTCCGCGACCATGATCAGCGCCCTGTTGAGGCATCGCCTCGCCTGGCGCAGCTCATCGCAGATGTCGCACCCCTGTCGCAGCCTGTCGCACTCACTGAGCGACCTCTTCGCGTCCTCGAGCCTGCCGATGGCGAGGTCGATCCAGTCGGCGGGGCCGCACCTGTAGCTCACAGAGACTCACCCCTCACGCCGAAGATGCCGGCCAGGATGTCGCCCGGCGTGGCCATGAACGGCTCGGTGCTCACGGGGTCGTACTGCACCTCGAGGTAGTTCGGGTACCCGATGCTCACACCCGTGGGCTCGCGGCCCGGCAGGCACTGATAGCCCCAGAGCACGCTCACCATCTCGTCGTCCAGGATGGTCACGGTACGCTCGATGCGCAGCCGGTACCCGCCCACGCGCTCGGTGTCCTGCGTGTCGTCGGCCCAGGGAATCCGGTGCCTGTCGAGGGCGTCCCGGTAGGCCCTCATCACCGCTGAGATCTCGGTCAAGACCTTCTCACTCTCCTATCTCAAAAGAATTAGGCGTTCTTTGCCGCGGGGACTCCCCCGCCGGCCCCGTTTCCGCCCTCTAGCGGCGGGAACCCCATCGCCTGCTGGCCCGGCTGCCCCGCCGGTGTTGGCACACCTTTGGCATACCTCCAGCTCGGCTCCTCGCCCCTCGCGATGGCGGCGATGTCCATCCGCAGGTCCTCCTTGGCGCGCTTGCGGGCGCGGTACTCGTCGAGCTTCTGCTTCTTGGCCAGGCGCGCGCCCTCGTCGGCGCCGATGACGTTGGCCATGTAGATCCGCGTCACGTCGAGCGGCCGGCCGGCTGCGGGGTCGAAGCCGTCGAGCATCTCCCTGAGGGTGATCATGCCGACTCACCCAGCTCCCGCTCGAGGGCGGCGATGACGTCGTCCTCGGTCTCGGCGGGCTTCCACACCGCCGCGCGCTCGACCTCCTGCGAGGTCTGCCCGCCCCGTGCCTTGCGCTCCGCGTCGTAGCCGCGCTCGCGGTCTGACCAGCTGCGGGCGACCGGCTCCCATTTCGCGATGGGGAAGCCCTGCCTGGTCCACCCGTTGGCCTCGTAATAGTCGAAGAACTTCCGGGCGCTGCCGCGAAGGCAGTTCGCCGCGAAATACGACTCGACCTCCTCGAGGGCAGGCGGGACGAACTCTGCGCCACCTCCCCCTCTGTTTTCACAATCTGAGGGGTTAATCCAGACTCCTAACTCCTCTTCCTCTTCCTCTTCGCTTGCGCGTTTGCTTACGGGTTTGCTTGCCGGTTTGCTTACGGTTTTGCTTGCGCGTTTGCTTTCCGTTTTGCTTTCGGCTTCGCTCGCGCGTTTGCTTTCGGCTTCGCTTGCGGCTTCGCCTGCTGCGCTGCCACGGCTCAGCCCGCCCCTCCTTCCGGCCTCCGCCCTGGCGCGGCTGTTCTCGAGGACCGGCATGATCAGCGTGATGGCCATCCTCTGGGCGTCGGTGCGCGGCTCGGGCACCTCTCCGGTCACGAGGTAGCGCACCATCATGCCGAGCAGCTCGTTGCTCTCGCGCCTGTTGCCGAGGCACAGGGCGCCCTCCACGAGGGAATCAAGTATCGTCATCCGTATCACCTCCGCAGATCGAATCGGTAAAGGCCGCGGCGGCGGCCTGGTCGCGGCCCGGCATGACCGAGCCGTAGATGTCGAGCGTCGTCTTGACGCTCGCGTGCCCCAGGCGCTCCTGGATGGTCCTCATGTCGAACCCGTTCATGAGCAGCCAGGTGGCATGGGTGTGCCGCAGCGAGTGGAACACCGTCTCCTCCGGCAGCCCCAGGTCCCTCGCGAGCGACTTGAATCGGCTCGTCACGGTGGACGGGCGCGCGAGGGCGCCGGCGGGCCCGAAGGTCACCACCAGCGCCGCCGGGCCCCTGCGCGCGAGCCACGTGTCCTGCCACTCCAGGTGGCGCTGCAGCTGGGCCTCCACCGCCGGCGCGAGCGACACGTTGCGCACGCGCCTGCCCTTGGTGTAGGCCTGCCGGTGCAGCTCGGGCTTCTCGACCGCCTGCCCCACCACGTGCAGGTCGTGCAGGGCGCGGCGCCAGTCTCGGCGCTGCAGCCCGCAGACCTCCCCGCAGCGAAGCCCCGTGTTGAGGGCGAGGTAGGCCGCCATGGCCTCGGTGCGCCGAGAGATGTTGGCGCCCGAGGCCGAGCGCGAGGACATGGCGGAGACCAGCGCCCGGGAGAGCTCGTCGGTGTCGAGCTCGGACAGCGCGAAGGGCTCGACGGGGTCGGGCGAGGGCGCGGGGACGTCGAGCATGATGTCCCGCCCCAGCGCCGGCTGCCACGAGCGGTAGGCGCCCTTCAGCAGCGCGTGCATCTTGAGCAGCGTCTTGGGCGACAGCCCCTTGCCCGTCCTGGGGGCGAGCAGCATACGGTAGGCGGCCGACACGTCCCAGGGCTCAAGCTGGTCGTAGGGCAGCCGGCCGATGGTCGGCTCCACCATCGTCCTGACGACGCTGCGGTACGTGGCCACGGAGTTGTCGGACAGCCCGTTCACCGGGTCCGAGATGTACGTCTCGAGCATCGAGGACAGGCGCTTGGAGCTGTCCCGGGCCGACGACGGGTCGAACGTGGCCGCCCACCTGTCGCACTCGGCCTGGGCCTGCTCGCGCGTCAGCTCCGCGTCCCACGACCTGTACGGCCTGATCCGCCTTCCGGTCACGCGGTCGGTGCCCATGTAGGGGCGGGCGAACCATCTGCCGTCCGCCCCGCGCTGCACGACCGCCCGGCGCTCGCTAGATGTCGGCATCGACGCCCAGCTCCGCCGCCACGTCGCGGATCTCCCTGCGCGCGTCCAGGTCGGTGGCCTGGATGCTGTCGGCGTGCCCATGGTGATTGGCGCCGAGCGCGGCGATGAGCACGAGCTTGCGCGCGTTCCTGTCCGGGACGCCCGCCTGGCTGAAGGCCGCGCAGAGCGCGTCGGCGCACTCGCAGGCGAGCGCGAACAGGTCGCTGATGTCGGTCGTGCCCACGAAGCATGAGTCGCCGGAGCCGTCCCCTTTGGCGGTCGCGACCGTCGCGCAGCGGCACTCGAAAGCGCGGACCTCGCCGCACGCCTCGACCGTCACCCTGGCCTTCTTCTCGCTACTCATCCTTCTCCTCCTCCTTGGCGCTCGCCTGCACCCTCTCCATGAGCCACACGTCCTCCTCGCCGGGCTCGAAGCCCGCGGAGCAGAAGATGTCATAGTGGTCGAGCCACGCCTCCGCGTCGTCGCCGCCCCAGCGGTTGTCGAGCTGGGCCATGTCCTTGGCCGCCGCCATGAGCCAGCAGCCGGCCTCGTACTCGCTGGGCCTGCAGGCCTTGAGGTTGCGGGCGAACTCGTCTCGCACGAGCCCGAAACGCCCCTCGTTCTCGGGGTGGCTGTCGCCGCCCATCGCCATTAGCAGCGCGGGCGGGTCCTCGCGGCCCACGCGCACCTCCACCATGAGGTCCTTGGACATGGCAAAGGCGCCGGACGACACGAAGCCGATCAGGCTCCTGTACAGTTCCTCGAGCGCCGCCTTCTCGCGCTCGGCCTCCTGCTCGGCCAGGATCTCCTCCTCGGTCTTCTCGGCCTGATCGCCCGAGCCATCGTCGGGCTTGTAGAGATACCAGCCGCTGCCGGTATTCACCGCCACGGTGCCGGGGGCGACATCCAGCCCCTCGAGCTCCTTTGCCACGGTGCCGTAGCATGCCCAGAGCACGTAGCTCGAGCCATCGGGGCGCTCCGTCACCACGGGAATAGCGGCGTCCCCGAACGCGTCGTAGTCCTCGGCCTTGGCCTCATCGCGTTCGTTGCGGCGGCGGATCTGGTCGGCCTTGCCCGCCCAGCCGTCACCGGCGGCGAGCACGGCCTCGACGTCCCTCTCGTCGTCGAAGGCGCTCGCGGCCTCGAGCTGCTCCAGCGTCACCTGCCGGCCCTCGATACTCCCGCGAAGCCTGCGCGCAGCCCGGATCTGCCCGGCGGTGGCGCGGCTCGCGCGCTCGATGCGCTGCTCGTCGACGCCCAGCACGAGCATCTGCTGCACGCCGCGGGCGCGCTCGGCATCGGTCAGCTGGCGCTTGTCGTCGGTGGCGAGCATGGCCACGAGCTCGTTGGCCTCGTCCATGGTGTCGGCCACCAGCGCGGACACCTCGCGGTCCTCCCCGTAGAGCGACGACAGCGCGCGGTAGCGGCGCTCGCCGTCCACGATGCGGAACACGTTGCCGTCCGCCACGACCACGGGCGGGTTCAGCGGCTCGCCGCCGGTCGCCTCGATGCTGCGGGCCAGGGCGCCGATGTCGCCGAAGTCCTCGCGCGGGTTCTGCCCGCTCGGGCGGATATCGCCCAGGCGCACAGACTTCTTCTCGAATTGCATGTATCCTCCTGTCTCGAGGCCCTAGGCCTCGCATGAACTGCCATAGCGATCGGGGCGGAGGTCCGGATGGTCGAGTTGACGAGCGAGGAGCAGTCCTATCTCGGGAGGCTCCTCATCCATGCACTTTCAGGTACACAACAGCGCCGATGACGTAAAAGACGATGTAGGAGACGGTGTACAGGATGACGTACAGGGCGATCTTCCATACGGGCGGCATTCCTTGTCCCATAGGGCGGCTCCCTTCCCCGGGCCGCCGCCCCGATCGCTATGCAGCTGTCAAGGTAAATGGGGGCTAGTAGTACATCCCGCTCGGTGCGGTCCCCTCGATGGCGCCGGCGACGGCGATCATGCCGATGAGCGCCGCGGCGCACACCACGCTGCGCACGCGCTCGGGCAGCGAGTCCCACCACGCGCCGAGGCGGCAGCCCGCCTCCCAGACCAGGTCGGCCATCACGCCACCCGCCTCGGTCGGCGCGCCGGCACGCAGTCCGGCGACG
This sequence comes from Collinsella sp. AM28-11LB, assembly GCF_003469895.1. NCBI lineage: Bacteria > Bacillati > Actinomycetota > Coriobacteriia > Coriobacteriales > Coriobacteriaceae > Collinsella > Collinsella sp. AM28-11LB. Next base: position 28,165 of record NZ_QSKJ01000013.1, on the reverse strand, counting down.
GCAGCGCCGGCACCGCGCCGCGCGCCATGATGGCGGCGTCGATGTCCTCGCTGCGCACCACCTCGCGCGAGCTGTTGGGGTTGAGCGACGGGTAGCGCGGGATGATCCCCTGCATGACCATCGCGCGGAACGTGACGTTGTCGCAGCAGGCGTAACGCGCGCCCTTGGCTATAGACATCCACATGGCCTTCTCCTTTCATTCGTTGAGCCAATCCCTTGCCGGAGGGCCGCACCGATAGATGCAGCCGGAGGGCGCTCCCCCGCCAAAGGGAGCGGTGCCGCCGCCCCGCCAAGTCGGCGGCGGACACCTTGCGGGCCGGAAGTAGGGAGTCCGGCCCCGTCGCGCCACGGGCCCCGTGGAATGGGGGCGGTGCGGAACCCGTGGAGCGACGGGGGCGGGCCCGCCTCAACCGAAAAGCGACCCGACCACCCACGCCGCGATGAACGGCAGCGCGGCGGCAAAGCAGCAGCGCGCCAGGCCGTAGGCCCCCTGCGCGGCGCACATCCACCCGGCGGCGTCCATGACGGCGGCCGAGGCCAGCAGCGCCCGTCTCTTCCCCGTCATTCCTCTTCCTCCAATTCCTCCATGGGCACGCCCAGCGCCCTCGCGAGCCGCTTGGCCGCCCCGTACTTCGCGTCGGCTATCCCCCGGCGCTCCCAGTTGCGTATCGTCGTCTCGGTCACGCCCGCCCTCACGGCGAGCTTGAACTGCGAGAGGCCCGCCTTCTTGCGGAGCCGTCTGATCTCATTCATCTCCGTATCCTCACAAACCCGTAAACTCATTTGCGTTCATCCCTTTACGCAAAGGGAGGCGGTACAATCCAAGCGTCCTGTCAACCGACGGAAGGGAGCCATCTCCTTGAAGGCAGTTTTGAGGACGCGGGCCGCCGTAAAGTAGGGCCCCGCCCGGCATACGGAAGCCGGAAAAGCCCGAGCCGAAGGCGTCGGCGCAACGACGCGCGGCGAGGCAGCCAGACCGCGGGCTACCGAAAGTCCCGCCGAAGCTCTCCAGTCCCTCTCCCGATTGGCAGTTATTAAAGGGGTATAGGGCAGGCACGGGGAAATCCGGGCGGGATCTGGTCTGATAACCGTGCAGGATGGCGGATAACGACCCGGGCTAGGGAGGCGGCGAGGGTTGCGCACCGAACCGCCCCCGAGACCGGATCCGCCGGGGCCCCGCATCCTTTTCGAGACTTTCCATCTCTTCCCCCATCCCTAAGCGGCCTCGTCCGTGTTCCAGCCCATCAGGTCGTTGGGCGTGCAGCCGAGGGCCGTTCCCAACGCCGCGAGGCTCTCGAGCGATGGCGTCGAGGACTTGGCCAGATAGTTGCGGATGCTATAGACCGACACGCCCGAGGCCGCGGAAAGCTCCTCAGCGGTCTTGATGTCGGCGTGGGCCATAGCCACGCGCAGGTTGTGGGCAACTCGTGTGCAGATATCCGTCATTCATGTACCTCCGTTCTAGCAATCTACGTGTTTCGCGTTTGCTGATACCCATTATCTACGTGATTCACGTATTGTCAACATGATTCTAGTAACTTTCTTGATGGATATACGCATTTCGCGTAGACTTCTACGTGAAGAAGGGAGAGCTATATGTATGAACTCTCAATAAAGAAGATGCGCGAGGCCGCTGGATTTAAGAAGCAACCAGATGCCGCGCGCGCACTTGGATGGAAAGAGCGCCGCTACGCTTCCATCGAGCGAGGTGAAGTGAAACTAACCGCAGAGGACGCTTGCGTGATAGCCGAGGTATTTGGCTGCACTCCGAACGACCTCTGCGGATGGCCGCCAGGCCTGAACGAGGGGTTCGCCGAGAGCCTGAAGCCCGAGGAGGGCGAGCTGCTCTACTGCTACCGGCAGAGCACCGAGAAGAGGCGCTCGAAGATCCTGGAGACGGCACGCGACCAGGCCGAGCTCTCCCAAGCTCAGGCTGCAGCGCCTGAAGGCGAAGGGCTGGAAGCGGATCAAGTAAGGTCCGCGTAGGCATTCAGCGGAAAGGAAGATATATGGAAGACCCTATCCAGGCCGAGATAATTCTGTACCAGTCCGAGGGGACAAACGTGCCGGTGCGGGTGCGTTACATGAACGAGACGCTTTGGATGCCCCAGAAGGAAATCGCCGAGCTGTTCGACAAGGACAAGTCGACCATCTCGCGCCACATGAAGAACATCTTCGAAGAGGGTGAGCTTGACCGAGACTCAGTTGTTGCAAAAATTGCAACAACTGCCTCAGACGGCAAGACGTATACGGTCGACTTCTACGCGCTCGATGCCATCATCGCCGTCGGATACCGCGTGAACTCGCTGCGCGCGACCCGTTTCCGCCAGTGGGCCACGGCGACCCTCAAGGAGTACATCACCAAGGGCTTCGTCCTCAACGACGACATGCTCAAGAACGGCCGCCCCTTCGGCAAGGACTACTTCGACGAGCTGCTCGCCCGCATCCGCGACATCCGCGCGAGCGAGCGGCGCGTGTGGCTCAAGATCACCGACATCTTCCAGGAGTGCAGCTTCGACTACGACAGGGACTCGGCCATGGCCAAGAACTTCTACGCCGCGGTCCAGAACAAGATGCACTACGCCGTAACCGGGCACACCGCCGCGGAGATCATCCAGGAGCGCTCCGACCCGTCCAAGCCCAACATGGGGCTCACGTCGTGGAAGGGAGGCCCCGAGGGCCGCATCCACTCCTCGGACGTCACCGTGGCCAAGAACTACCTGTCCGAGGACGAGATTAGGCAGCTGAACCGCCTCGTCACGATGCTGCTCGACACGCTCGAGGACAGGGCGGAGCGGCACGTCCTGACGAGCATGGAGGACTGCGAGCGCCTGCTCGACGGCTTCCTGGCATTCAGCGGGCGCGAGGTGCTCAAGGGCCTGGGCAACCGCAACAAGAAGACGGCCGACAAGATCGCCAAGGAGCGCTTCCACGAGTTCCAGAAGCTCCAGGACAAGACCTACGAGAACGACTTCGAGAAGATGGCGAAGCGCCTGAACGGCAAGGCGTAGCGGGCGCAGGGGCTTATCAAAACGCCAGTTATTCCCCATTTTCGTGGGGTCGCGAAAATGAGCGATGGCTTGACCGCGCCGACGGCAAACGGTAATTTGGACAGCGGTATTGACGCGGGGACCCCACGGGGCCCGCGTCCAAAGGAAAGGCGGCTGTCCCAGAGGGCAGTCGCCTTTCCTCGTTTATGAGCATCCCAACGAAAGAAAGGAACAGAAATGGAAGGCATTCAGAAGACGATCTCGATAGACAGCGACCCGATAACCAGGAAAGGAGTCCATGCCGACGCCGTAACCGTCAGTATCAAAGACGATATGGTGAAGCTCGATTTCCTCCTCGCCGACATCGAACTCCCCGACGGCTCAGAAAGGGGCGTGCTTTCAAGCAGGGTGTTCATGGACCGCGGCGGCCTAGAGCTTCTAAGCCATGCGGTCAACGAGGCGCTCGCAGGCTCGATGCGGACAGCTGCAGATGAACATTAACGTCATTTGGAACGACGACGCAGGCCATCCTGAATGGGGCGGTGAGACCGTTACCGTTCATTACCGCGACAGCAATCCAGATGATTACCTGTACATGTATCTCGATGAGTCAGGGAATCTTGATTTCAAACAAAGCGGGACTCCATTTTTCCTGATGACCTGCGTCGTCGCCACCCGTCCGTTCAACTCGGCAGACGCGATGCGCGAGCTTCGGTATGACCTGATGGAAAAGGGTATGGACATACAGAAGTTCCACGCCTGCGATGACAAGAACGAGGTGCGAAAGAGCGTTTACCGCATTCTGTCCGCCCAGAATTGCAATTATCGCGTCTACTCGGTTTACGTCGACAAGTCGGAGGTCCCCGATGAGATGCGCACGCCGGAAAGCGTTTACTCGAAAGTGTTCTCGCTCCTGCTCGACGAGATCTATCGAGCAGAAGGCATCATCAATCTGGAAGGAATCGTCGTTATCACCGACAGGCTCCCCAAGGACGCGACAAAGAGGCAGGTTGTGAAGCCGCTCAAGCGTTATATGAAGGAGAAGTTCCAGGCCCGACATATCCCCTACGTCCTTATGCACCATGACTCGGCGAGTGACATGAACCTTCAGGCGGCGGACTACTACTGTTGGGCGGCTCAACGAGACCTCGCCCAGGACAAGCGTTGGCCAATGTGCGCCGTCTATCCGTTTTTCAGAAGGGTCGGGAAAGTTGAGTTTAAAGAATAGGGCGCACCCGAAGGCACGCCCTATTCGACCTTCCCAACTATCGCACTGCGAAGAACCCAGGGGTTCGTATCGGAGGGAAGGGACCTTTTCTCGCCTCTATTATGCCTCAAAAACCCGCGAACGGACGCACAAAACGGTGAACGGTTGTTTGTGGGGCATTCGGGACATCCGCCCCAGCAAGCTTTCAAAGAATCTTTGACAGCTCAAGACATAAAGAAACCCCGCGCGGCAATCTTGGCGGATCCGCACGGGGCATATGCCCTCCGGCAAAAGGGAAAGGCAGGACCATTATATGGCAACCAACGATACTTCAAGGTCAAAACTCGGCTCCAAGCGCGAGGTCGCGCCCGGCAAGTGGGTGATCCGCGTGCAGGCGGGCTTCCGCGCGGACGGCCACGTGCGCCGCGTGTCGCGCACCGTATACGGCACCGAGACCGAGGCCGACATCGCCATCGCCCAGCTCGCGCAGGAGCTGGGCGTGTCCCAGGCGGCGCACGCGGGCGTGACGCTCGATATGTACTACTGGGGAGTTTTCCGAGACTCCCCCAGCAACCGCGGCAAGCCGCGCTCCCGCGCGAGCCTACGCGAGTACGACGGGCAGATGGACAACTACATCTCCCCAGTCCTGGGGAGCATCGATATCTCCGAGATCACGCACGACATGATGCGAAGCTGCATCGAGCGCTCGGGCGCGCCGGCCAAGACCAAGACCACGCTGCGCGCCGTCATGCGCCGAGCCTTCGACGACGGCTGGGTGACGGTGGAGCCCTTCCGCCGCCGCGTCATCGCGCCCAAGGCGAAGCAGGCGCCCGTGGAGCCGTGGAGCATCCCCGAGGCGGCCGAGGCGCTGCGCAGGCTCGCAGCCAGCGACGACCGCGCCGACCTGGTCATGAACGCCTACCTGATATTGGGCCTGAGCGGGCTGCGCAAGGAGGAGGCGCTTGCCGTGCGCCCGTGCGACCTCAAGGTCACCACGACCTACGACTTCGCCACGGGTCAGCCGACGGTCTCTGAGTACATCGAGGTCTGCCGCGCGTACACGGACGAGGACGGCGTGAAGGAGACCAAGAACGCCCATTCCGTTCGCACCGTGCCGGTTTTATTGGCAGGCCGCGAGCGCCTGCACCAGATCATGGACGAGTTGCGCCCGTCCATAACCGTCGCGGGCGGCACTTCGGTTACGGAGCAGGTGCGCGAGTGGAGCGGGCAGCGCATCGTCAACATGCGCGGCGACAACCTCGTGCGAGCGTGGCGGCGTATGTGCACACGCCATGACCTGCGGTATATCCCGCCCAAGGCCCTGCGCCACACGTCCGAGACCATCATGGCGGCGACCGAGGTCGACCCGCTGAGCATCATGGACCTGCACGGGCATACGGACCTGGGGACAGATTACCGCCATTACATCAAACCGGGCCTCGCGGAGCGCGAGAAGGCCGCCAGGCAGGTCGGGCGCGCCCTGCAGATCGTCGAGGGAGGCGGCGCGGACGGCAGTTTTAATGGCACCGGTCGGGACGCCGAGACGCTCTAAGTTGCATTTTCTAGGTCCACTAGCTGTAAAATGCATAAAACGCCCCCTGCCGCGCATAAACGGCAGGGGGCGTAAAACGCGAACGGTAACGGACGGTTATGATTCGACTTCTCGGTAAACAAAAAAGGCCAACGCCGAAGCGCTGACCTGTGCGTTCTTTGGTGGGCCGTCAGGGGGTCGAACCCTGGACCTTGGGATTAAGAGTCCCCTGCTCTACCAACTGAGCTAACGACCCAAAGATAAAGTCCGTTGTGGCGGACTTTAGAGGAGATATCGTGTGGTGGGCCGTCAGGGGGTCGAACCCTGGACCTTGGGATTAAGAGTCCCCTGCTCTACCAACTGAGCTAACGACCCGATATCAACACGAAGCAAGAACTGGGGTGGGTAAAGGGACTCGAACCCTCGACCTACGGGACCACAACCCGTCGCTCTAGCCAACTGAGCTACACCCACCGTGTCCTGTGCGCTTCGCGCTCGACTATTATTGCAAGGAACGCCACGCGATGCAAGCCCCAATTTTCAAGAATTTTGAAAAGAGTTTTTCGAGACCATTTCAAGCAAATCCCACCGGTTTCATAGGAGTAAACTTGCCCCACCCTGAAGTTCGAAAGGACAAGCATGAAAGAACTCTCCAACCGCACGGCATCATTTACCGATTCCGTCATCCGTCGCATGACGCGCATCTCCAATAAGTACGGCGCCGTCAACCTGTCGCAGGGCTTCCCTGACTTCGATCCCCCGGCGCAGCTGCTCGATAGCCTCAGCACCATCGCCACCGACCCCAAGCCGCTTTACCACCAGTACTCCATCACCTGGGGCTCTCAGGCCATGCGCGAGGCGCTTGCCGCCAAGCAGGAGCACTTTATGGGCATGCCGATCAACCCCAACGAGAATATCGTAGTCACCTGCGGCTCCACCGAGGCCATGATGGCCGCCATGATGACGATCACGAACCCCGGCGACAAGGTCGTCATTTTCTCGCCGTTCTACGAGAACTACGGCGCTGACACCATTCTCTCGGGGGCTGAGCCCATCTATGTGCCGCTCAACCCGCCCACCTTTGACTTCGACCGTGAGGTCCTCGAGGCGGCCTTCCGCGACAACGATCCCAAAGCAATCGTCCTGTGCAACCCGTCCAACCCCTGCGGCAAGGTCTTTACCCGCGAGGAGCTCACCTTTATCGCCGAACTCTGCAAAAAGTACGACGCCTACTGCATCACCGACGAAGTCTACGAGCACATCGTCTACGCGCCCCACGAGCACGTGTACATGGCCACGCTGCCCGGCATGTTTGAGCGCACCATCAGCTGCAGCTCACTGTCTAAGACGTACTCCATCACCGGCTGGCGTCTGGGCTACACCATTGCCCCAACCCAGATCACCGAGCGCATCAAGAAGGTCCACGACTTCCTCACCGTGGGTGCCGCCGCTCCCCTGCAGGAAGCCGTCGTCACCGCCCTCAACTTCAATGACAGCTATTACGATGAGGTCCTTGACCTCTATACCGCCAAACGCGACCTGTTCTGCCAGGGACTCGACAGCATCGGTCTTGAGCATAATGTGCCGCAGGGCGCCTACTATGTGATGATGGATATCTCGGAGTTTGGCTATGACAGCGACCTTGACTTCTGCGAGGACCTCGCGTCTAAGGTGGGCGTGGGCGCTGTTCCCGGATCGAGCTTCTTCCGCGAGCCCGTCAAGCATCTGATTCGTTTCCACTTTGCCAAGCGTGACGAGACGCTTATCGCCGCACTCGAAAACCTCAAGTCACTTCGTGATAAAATCGAGCCACGCGGGTAAGGACGACCCAGTAACTAAAGGCACTAAAGAAACCTCGCGAACCCGTTGGGTCACGAGGTTTCTTTTTATAGCGACCTTATTTAGTTTTTAGAGCGCTATACTTTAGAGAAGGAGCAACTCGTCCCAGAAAGAGGAACATTATGGCAGAGCAGCAGCTTATCGGAGCGCTCGAGGCCGGTGGCACCAAGATGGTCTGCGCCACGGGTTATGCGGACGGTACGGTCCTAGAGCGCGAGCGGATCGCGACCACGACTCCACAGGAGACAGTCGAGGCCGTCAACGCGTGGTTTGCGAACAAGGGCATCGCCGCGTTGGGCATCGGCGCGTTTGGCCCCACCGCGGTCAACCCCGCTTCGCCGCAGTACGGCAAGATCCTAGAGACCCCAAAGACGGCATGGCGCTACTTTGACCTGCTGGGCAGCATCCAAAACGAGCTCAATATCCCCTGCGGCTACGATACCGACGTCAACGTCGCCTGCCTGGGCGAGGTCACTTTTGGTTGCGCTCAGGGCCTCACCGATGTGGTCTACCTGACCATCGGCACCGGCGTGGGCGCTGGCGTGCTCTCGGGCGGTAAGCTCGTGCACGGCATGATGCATCCCGAGGCCGGTCACATCCTGGTCACGCGCGACCCGCGCGACACCATTGGCGAGCACAGCGCCTGCCCCTTCCACGACAGCTGCCTCGAGGGCCTCATCGCCGGCCCCGGTGTCAAAAAGCGCTGGGACGGCAAAAGCGCCGGAGAGATGGCCGATGACCCGGAGGCCATGGACCTGCTCGCCGGCTATCTGGCGCAGGCACTCATGACCTACACGCTGTGCTATGCCCCACAGAAGATCATCGTCGGCGGCGGCGTGGCCGACCACACCCCCATCGTGCCGCTCGCGCGCAAGAAGTGCGCCGAGATGCTCAACGGCTACATCGTCACGCCCGAGATGGCCGACATCGATAACTACATCGTCAACAACAGCCTCGAGGGCAAACAGGGCATTATGGGCTGCCTAGCCCTGGGCGCACAGGCGCTTCAGTAGCAGACGCACCCACGGGGCGTGGCAAGCCCGGCAAATCCGACCTACGGAACGACGCCACCACGCCTCATATAAACCCTCAAACAAAAAAGGCCGCCTAGGACCAAACAATACGTCCTAGGCGGCCTTTTTGGCGCACATCAGCGACCGTAAGAGATATCGGAGCACAACGCCCGTTGCCGCTCCACAGCAGTCGATCATCACATCGGTGATCATGCCGGCGCGTCCCGGCACAAAGAGTTGAATCGTCTCGTCGATCGAGGGAATCAGCAGCAGGAACACCGCCGTGGGCAGCAGCACGTCAAAGGTGCGCCGGCCCTCAAAATCAAACGCATGCGTTGCCAGGATGCCGAGCACCATATACTCGGTAAAATGCGCGCACTTGCGAACAACAAAGTTGGTCACCCATACATATGGAAGTCCCACGCCGTGCAGGAAACCGCGGATAGCTTCCATGACCGTCAGGCTCAGCGAGCCCGACCCCGAGCCGGGAACCAGCGAATTGCCCCAGATCAAGAGTGCCATCAGGCAGGTCACGACCGCCCATTTTCGATTGATCTTAACCATACAGAAGTTATGCCTCCGCGCGGAGCGGCGCGAAGCTGGCGGTACCGCCCTCGATAACGCTCAGATAGGCACGGCCCGTACGCTTGGCAGTAGAGGACTGCAGGCGCTCGATCTCTTCTTCTAGGATCTGATTGACGCGCTCGTGACGACGATTTTCCATAATGCCGGCGGCAATAGCCTCGGCCCGCTCGATGCTCTCGCGCGAGATACGGGCGGTATCCTCGGGGAACACAGCGCTGTGACGGCCGACATAGGCGGGGGCAGCAAGCTGAGGGGCAGCGACGGGAGCGGGGGCCGCAACAGGAGCAGGCTCGTCGATCTCATCCAGAATCGCGGTGGCGGCGGCCCACATGTTCTCGTGGCCCGAGTAGTCGGCCATAGGGACATCAACCTCGAGCGAGGCGTCCGGAAGGTCGCCGGTGTCGATGCGATCTTGGGCATCAATCGATGCGGTGATGGCTGCAGGCTCATCGAGGTCATCGAGATCGATGCCCGCAGCACCGGAGATGATAGGCATGCTGGCGAGGTTTGCGTTGTACGGCGCAGCCTCAGCCGCGTGCTGCTGGGCAGGAGCGCCCCAAAGCGAGCTTTCGGCGGCACGGCGGGCGGCAACGGCCTCCTCATCCGCGGCCATGGCTTCATCAACGTACGAATTATCGGCAGAAGCGTTCACGTCCGCCGAGGTGGCGCTGCAGGCGTTATTTGCTGCGGCGTTGGCAACGAGTGCCACGAAAGCCGCCGTGCTGCCCGCAGGGGCGGCCTGGGAGCCAGACACGGCACGTGCCGCGGCGGCGATGTCATCGCGATTGAAGGAGCCAGTCTGCCCGCCATTGGTGAGCTCGTCGATGGCGACTTGATAGACGTCGCGCGAGCGTGCAGGGTCGCAGCTCACCGGCGAATCGTCGTCGAGTATACTGTCGATCATGGACCAAGCCTCCGCCTCGTCCATAGCATCTGCGGCTCGAGCGATGGTAGGGACACCATCATCGGCATGACGGCGCTGGAACGCACCGGTCAGGCCGGAAAGGAATGCCGAGGTAGACTGCTCCGACTGAGTCTGAGAAGCAGAAGCGGCAGCATAAGGAGTCGCATCCTGCTGCTGAGCTGGAATCGAGGCGGTCTTGAACTCGCTTTGATGCTGATTGAGATTGGCGGCACCGCCCATGGCATCGGGCTGGAACAGACGCTCTTCACGCTGCGCACGGTACTCGGAGATACCCAGCGAGGCGGCATAGATACCCACGCCCGCCACGGCGCCCACGGCAAAGGGAACCGCACCCGCCACGACCGTCTCGTTCACCGACGAAAACGGCAGCGTCGCGGCATACATAACCACGGGAGCGGCAAGGCCGATCCCGCACGAAAGTCCGGCAAGGACTGCTCGTTGTGTTGCATCAGAAGAAGCCATGAGCTCTCCCCATCTTCCAGCACCCAAATCGCATCATTCAGTTGGCTGCGCGAGAGAAGATGAAGCGGGGCTATGCCCCAAAGCAACGGTATATGGTTCGTTTCATCTGCGTTTTCCGTCGCGAAGCTTAAAAGCTATTATGCGAAACCGCCCTGTCGATTGCAAGCGACAATGTCGGATTGAAACGGGAAACCTGCTGCTTGCCTGTCTTATGGTCAAAAATAAGCGCGGAGCGGCGATATGGAAAAGGGCCGAGGCTCAAAGCCCCGACCCTTTACCGCATTGATGACTATCGCTGCGCGTGGATGACAACCTAGAACGTCTGCTCGTAGTCACTGTGCTTTTTGGCCGAACGCACCAGGAACTCCTGGTTGGTGTTGGTGCCCTTAAGACCCTTGATGAACGACGCGGCTGCGCGTTCGGTGTTGTTCATGCCGGCAAGAATGCGACGCAGACCAAAGACAAACGGACGCATCTGCTCGTCGACCAACAGGTCCTCGTTACGCGTACCGGAGGCAACGGGGTCAATAGCCGGGAAGATGCGGCGGTCGGCCAGGTCGCGGTCGAGCTTAAGCTCCATGTTGCCGGTGCCCTTGAACTCCTCAAAGATGACCTCGTCCATCTTGGAACCGGTGTCGATGAGGGCGGAGGCCAGGATGGTGAGCGAGCCACCGTTCTCGATATTACGGGCGGCACCCAGGAAGCGCTTGGGCGGATACAGTGCCGCCGAATCGACGCCGCCCGAAAGGATGCGGCCTGAGGCGGGCGCCGCCAAGTTGTAGGCGCGGGCAAGACGCGTGATGGAGTCGAGCACCACCACAACATCGCCGCCCAGCTCAACAATGCGCTTGGCACGCTCGATGACGAGCTCGGCCACGCGGGTGTGGTTGTCGGCGGGCATATCGAAGGTCGACGCCACAACCTCGCCCTTGATAGAACGCTGCATATCGGTGACCTCTTCGGGGCGCTCGTCGACGAGCAGGCAGATGAGGTGCACCTCGGGGTTGTTAATCGAGATAGACTGGCAGATCTTCTTGAGGATCGTGGTCTTGCCGGCCTTGGGCGGGGACACGATCAGGCCACGCTGACCCTTGCCGATCGGCGACACGATGTCGATGGCGCGACCGGTAATGGAGTCCTTGCCGTGCTCCATGCGCAGCGGCTCGTTGGGATAGACCGGGGTGAGGTCGCCGAACTTGGGACGGTTGCGAATCTGCTCGGGGTCCAGACCGTTGACGGTCGTGATCTTGGCGAGGCCGGCGCGCTTGTCGCCGCCGCGCGAAGGACGCAGCGAGCCCTCGATGACATCGCCCGTGCGCAGACGCGCGGAGCGGATGAGGTAGGCAGGCACGAAGGCGTCGTCGTTGGACTTCATGTAGCCATGGGCGTGGATGATGCCGGAGCTGTCCGGGCGAATCTGCAGAATGCCCTTGATGTCGCGGAAGCCTTCGGCCTTCGCAGCGGTGGTGTAGATTTCCTCGACGAGCTCGGCCTTCTTCTTGCCGGTCGTCTCGATCTCGAACTCCTTGGCCTTTTCGCGCAGCTCGGCGACCTTCATGGCCGCGAGTTCCTCGCGCGAAAGCGTGGGCTCGGTGGGAGCGGCATTACGCTCCTTGTTGCGCTGCTTGCGATCTCGCTGGCGGTTGCGGCGGTCGTTGTTGCGGTCATCCTTGCGCTCGTTGCGCTCGTCGTTGCGCTTGTGCTGGCGACGGTTGGGGCGAGCGCCGTCTTCGCCCTCGGCGGGCGCGGCGCCATCGGTTGCGGCGGTGTCAACATTGGCCGCGGCGGCGTCATTGGCCTCGGCGCCGGTATCGACCTGCGCTTCGACATCAGCCTGCTGCTCGGCGGCCTTGGCCCTAGCGGACTTCTTACGGCCGCGCTTGGGTTTCTCGGACGCAGGCTGTTCGACGTCCTGAGGCTCGGCGACATCAGTCGATGCATCGGCGGTCGTCTCGGCGGAATCCTCGGACGCGCCCTTCTTAGCGGCTTTAGCCTTGGACGTGCGCTTAGCAGCGGTGCGACGGCTGCGACCGGGACGGACGTCGGCGGGCTCGGCATCGGCGGGAGCGGCCTCGGAAGTCGTAGCATCCTGGACGGGCGCGTCGGCAGCGGTTGCAGACTCGGCGGTCGCCGCAGCATCCCGAGCGGCGGCGGCTGCGGCTGCGGCCTTCTCGGCCTCGACGAAGGCCTTGGGCTTGCGACCGCGACGGTGCGGGCGCAAAGCCGGATCGACAACGGGAACTTCGCTGGCCTCGACAGGCGCAGCAGGCTCAGCAGGCGATGTGCCCTCCCCTGCCGCGGAACGGACCGAAGCCTCAGTGAGCTCGGGGGTTACCTGTTCGGCAACCTGCTCGGCCTTAGCAGCCGTGCGACGGCGTGTGCGCGGTGCCGGCTTCTCGGTCGGCTGGTCGGAGGCAGGGGTCTCGGTGGCGGCAGGCGTCTCGGGCACAGACGGAGCTGCAAGCTCGGTCAGAGCCGCGGCCTCGCGCTCGGCAGCACGACGGCGGGCACGCACCACCTGAGCCTCGCTAATCTGCGCCAACGCACGTGCTTGCGCGACCTCATCGGAAATCGGCGCCGAGGAGTCAGTTGCAACGGTGCGCTTGACGCGCGTCGTGCGCGTGGTACGGCGCCTGGGATTGGTGACCTCCTCGCCGTCAGCGGCAGGCTTGGCCGTGCGGCGCGTGCGCTTGGGCTTTGCCGGAGCAGCCTCCTCACTAGTTGCAGACACGGCCTTCTCAGCCGCTGCAGGCGTAGGCGTCGAAGCAGCCTTGGGCGCCTCAGGAGCCGAGGCTTGCGCGGGCGCCGCGACCTGGCCCGACGCAACCGGTGCAGCGGGAGCGGCCTGCGTCGTCGTTATTTCGTTTTCTTGCTGTTGATCAGACACAGTGTTTGCTCAACTTTCTTTTCAAGCCCTGTGATCACATGCTCCCTGCATAAACCTTCAGGGCGGCTAAACAGTCTAGTTCCGTTCAAAACGACGGACATCATTGATCTGTATCGAGATGATTGCGTCAACTACGCAGCGTTAGTGTAACACAACCGCCGCCACCTGCAACTTAGTCATTGAGGACGTTCTTAAACGACTAGTCAAAAGGGGCACTCTTTACAAAGCCGCGGGCGGCGAAATCCAGCTCTCTTAAGTTGCGGTGAAAGAGCTCCTGAAAAATCCGGCAGCCGCCCCAAACAGGAACTATTCCACTGCAACTTATATGGAGAGGCCAGCCGAGCCCCCAAAGATCGTGGTGACCACGAGACACGGGAGCAGAATCGTCAGTCCCAGGATCGACTCGCTACGAATCACGCCTATCTACTACGTTTGGCCCGCGACCTCTGACCATTCCCTCGGTCTTCCTAAAATCGCAATCCCGCTACCTGCGGTTTTAATATCGCGCCTTTCGACATGGTTCGGGGTATGCGACTAAACGTAGTAGATAAGCCCGATTCGTGGCGGACGGTTTCGTACCGCTCTCCCCCGGGACATAAATGATCCGTTTTCCTCCGTCCCCAAGGGGTCATTTTCAAAACTATGGCGGATTACGGTGTAAGAACGGCGCAAGCCAACCATACCCTGCATTTTTAATATTCGGCAAGCCGTCTACCTGCGGTTTTATTTTCACTGCTGTCGCTATGGTCGCCAGGCAGCGATTCAGCCCCGTAAAGCGGTATAGTTGCTTTTTTGTAGCATTTTCCAACACGCCAAAAAGCCCCGCCAAACGCAAAAAGCCCGACCTCCGCATGGAGATCGGGCTTATAGGGCTCAGCAAAGCCGAACCTACACGGTCAAATGAACCGCAGATTACATCCGCTCGGGCGCGGAGACGCCAACGAGGGTGAGCACCAGGGCGAGCGTCACGCGAACGGCGTCGCAAGCGGCCAGACGGGCACGCGAAAGCTCGGGGTCGACGGGACGGCCCTCGCTCGGCAGCACCTGGCAAGCAGCGTAGAAGCTGTGGAAGTCGCCGGCGAGCTCCTCGGCAAAATGCGTCAGACGGAACGGGGCGCGATCACGAGCGCAGCTGGCAATCAGGTCGGTGAGCTCGTTGAGCTTACGCGAAAGGGCGAGCTCGGTCGGATCAGTCAGCAGCGAGTAATCGACGTTCTCACCGATGGCCTTGGCGGCGACGGCCTTCATGCCCATCTCGTCAGCCTGCTCGGGCGTAACGTCAGCGGCACGGCGCAGGATGGAGCACACGCGGGCGTGAGCATACTGCACGTAATAGACCGGGTTGGAGTTATCGCGCTTCTTAACGGCCTCGATGTCGAAGTCGACCATCTGATTGGAGCTCTTGGAGATGAGCGTGTAGCGAGCGGCATCGGAACCGACCTCATGGACGAGCTCCTGCAGGGTCACCATGGTACCCTTACGCTTGGACATACGGACGGGCTTGCCGTTGCGCAGCAGGTTGACGAGCTGGCCCAGCAGAACCTCGAACTTACCGGGGTAACCGAGAGCGTCGCAGACGCAGCGGACGCGCTCGATGTAACCGTGGTGGTCGGCGCCCCAGATGTCGATGACGTGATCGACGCGCTGGAACTTATCCCAGTGATAGGCGACGTCGGAGGCGAAGTAGGTGTACTCGCCGTCGGACTTGATCAGGACGCGGTCTTTGTCGTCGCCTAGATCGGTGGAACGGAACCACAGGGCGCCGTCCTTGGTGTAGAGGTAGCCCATCTTGTCGAGCTTCTCAAAAGCGCGGTCGACGGCAGAGGTGCCGGCGGTCTCGCCCTCGGTGTCCTTCACATACAGCGAGCGCTCGGAGTACCAACGATCGAAGTCGCAGTTGACGGCGTGGCAGAGGTCGCGCATGTTGTCGACCATCTTCACATAGCCGCGCTCACGGAAGCTCTCCATGCGCTCCTGCGGATCGGCGTCGACCCACTTGTCGCCGTCGGTACGCCAGAACTCGGCAGCCTCATCGATGATGTAGTCGCCGCCGTAGGAGTCCTTGCCCAGGGTCTCGGCAAAGTTGTCCTGATACGGATGGGTCTCGGGATGCTCGTCGTTCTCGTCGGCAACGAAGGCGTCACGGTCGGCGATCAGCAGCTTGTGAGCCTCGTCGATATCAACGCCCTGCTTGGCAATGATATCGGCAAGCTGCATATAGCGCGTGCTGATGGAGTTGCCGAAGGTGTTCATCTGAGAACCGTGGTCGTTGATGTAGAACTCTCGCTGGATGTCGTAACCGGCGTGGTCCATAACGCGGCAAAGGGAGTCGCCCAGAGCGGCCCAGCGGCCGTGGCCGATGTGCATGGGGCCGACAGGGTTGGCGGAGACGAACTCGACCTGGGTCTTCAGGCCGCCACCGACGTTAGACTTAGCGAAGTCCATGCCCTTCTCGCGGGCCTCGCCAAAAATGGCGTTCTTGACGGCAACGGAGAGGTAGAAGTTAATGAAGCCGGGGCCTGCGATCTCGACCTTCTCAATCGCGGGGTCCTCGGGCATATGGGCAACGATGGCCTCGGCAATCTTGCGCGGGGCGCAGTGAGCCAGCTTGGCGGACTTCAGGGCCATGGTGGAGGTCCACTCGCCATGAGAAGTGTCGGCCGGTCGCTCGATAGCGCAATCATCAAGTTCAAATGCGGAAAGGTCGCCGGCCTCCTGGGCCGCAGCAAGCGCAGCGCGTACCAGCTCTTCAATCTTCTCGGGCATAGATCCTCCTTGTGTTAAAGCCCCCGAGCTCTTGGTCACTCGTAGGGCAAAAGCCAGAGTTTGTAGCACTCTATCACAAGCGGTAGCTACTGTCGCAGGGTAAAGTTAATCGATATTGCATATGCACAAAAATGACTACAGCTCGCACAGGGCCACTCAAAGATGGCGGTTTGCCTGCTGATTGTGCACCTGCCGAAAATGCATAAACACGTGCATGAGCTGCTCGGAATATCGAATATTCTTACCTATCGGAATTGTGTGCTTTTCCTGCATAAAGCGATGGTTTGCGCACGTCAGCGTGGTATTCTAGACATACGAAAATTCGTATAAGCTGGAGGTAGCATGTTCTCAATCGGTCAACACGTCATTCATCCGGGCCAGGGAGTCTGCACCGTCGTCGGTTTTAGGGACGACACGCCGCAGCCCATGTTGCTGCTCGAGACCAAGCAGGGACATGCGCAGACGATCCTCATGTACCCCGTGGCGCAAGCCGACCGTCTGCATGCCGCCATCTCTCAGCAGGATGCCGAGCACCTGCTGAGCCACTACGACGAGCTGGAGTGCGACACTTTTACCGAGCGCAACAGCTCGCTTGAGGAGACGCACTTTAAGCAGCAGCTCAAGCTGGGCGCGCCCGAGACGGTCCGCGTGGCAAAAACCATGATGCACCGCATTCGCCAGGCCGAGGAAGCTGATAAAAAGCCCAGTTCCTACTACATGCGTGTGCTCAAGGAGGCCAAGCGCCGCTCTATAGAGGAGTTCGCCGTGGCCCTGGGCGTCACCGAAGAGGCCGCCGAAGCCCGCCTAGCCCAAGCCGCCCTCAACTAACCTGCCCACGCCAAAACCACCACAAAGGGGACAGGCACCTTTGTGGTGGTTTTCTTGTTCTAGTAGTATTCAATCTTATCGATACCCACGAGCACAAGGAGTCTGTTATGGCAGAGTCGCTTACCGCCGGAATCACCCGCGACCGCGCATTCGAACTGCTCAACGAGCACAACAAGGATCCGTTCCACATCACCCATGGCGAAACCGTCGAGGGCACCATGCGCTACTTTGCGCGCGAGTTCGACCCCGAGAACGAGGAGTTCTGGGGCATCGTCGGCCTGCTCCACGACCTGGATTGGGAGGAGCATGAGGACGACCCCATGAACCACACCATCTACGCTGCCGAGATCCTCGAAGGCGAAGGTGCCTCTCCTGAGCTCATCCGTGCCATTCAGTCGCACACGTCCGATTTCAACACTTCGCTGCCCAAGCCCGAGCTGCAGATGGAGAAGATCCTGTTTGCCTGCGACGAACTTACCGGCCTGATCGGAGCTGCCGTCATCATGCGACCGAGCAAGAGCGTCATGGACTTTACGACCAAGTCGCTCAAGAAGAAGTTCAAGGACAAGCGCTTTGCCGCCGGCTGCTCGCGCGACGTGATTTCGCAGGGCGCCGAGATGCTGGGCTGGGAACTCCCCGAGCTCTTTGACCGCACCATCGCGGCCATGCAGTCCTTCGCTCCCGATCGCGACACCTTCCAGGCCTAACACTAAAACCACCACAAAGGGGACAGGCACCTTTGTGGTGGTTTTTTGCATTGGAATGAGCTAACCTGCCTTGCGAATCGACCACTCCCCTACACCCGTCAGGCGCTGAATCTGACGGATCGAAAGGCCGGCGCTCCGCATCGCAGCCAAAATCTCATTTCGTTTGGCCTTATCGAGGGCTTTAACATCGGAAAGCTCACTCAGCCCAAACGAGCGAATCAGCGATATTCCCACATCTAAAGCTTCATCTTCATCGATGCGCCCACCCGCTGACGGACGAACAACCACGACATCGGATGCGTCCATAAAGGCCCGATAGTCGCAAGCGCGCGGAAACGCAAGGCGAACAAACGCCAAATCGACCGTCGCAATAGCTGGGTCGCGTTCAGCATAATCCAGATGGCTGCTCCATCGATACTCGCCATACGGACAAATACCGGCTTTTTGCGGATTGAAATGCACGTATCGAATAGCATCGAGAAGATGTTCCTCGCTCGAAATGGGAGTGCTCGAAAACCTATCCTGAAAAACGTGGCCGACATGCCCATGCCGGCGGTTATACCATGTTGCGTAGCAAGACATGACAAGGTGCATGGACTCACTTACGTTATCATCGGGATCGCTCGCGACAAGATGCACGTGATTGCCCATCAGGCACCAAGCAATAAGTTTGACGTTAAACCTCGATAACGACGACCGGACAAGCGACAACAGCCGCCTCCTGTCTGCATCATCCTCAAATAGAAGCTGTTTGCCGTTGCCCCTCATCGTAATGTGATATAGGCCAACCTGCGATTTCTGCCGAGGTTTTCTTGACATGGGCATCTCCTTGCTCTCATGTCAAAACATACCTCCGCGGCATATGCAAAACAGCGAGAATCTACTTACTGATAATGCCGTCCACCTGCCGAAATGTCACCTATTACATGACGAAAATATGCTTAGATACAATTGGCCGACGAACGAGCACGCAAGTAAATCAAAACCACCACAAAGGTGCCTGTCCCCTTCGTGGTGGTTTTTGCTTACGAGAGGTTTAGGGGCGGACCTGGCCGGTGCCGCGGAGCTTGTATTTGTAGGTGGTGAGGGCCTCGGCGGCAAAGGGGCCGCGGGCGTGGAGCTTTTGGGTCGAGATGCCGATCTCGGCGCCCAGTCCAAACTCGCCGCCGTCGGTGAAGCGCGTACTGGCATTGGCATACACGGCCGAGGCATCGATCTCATCCAAAAAGCGCTCGCAAGCGTCCGCGTCCTCGGCGATGATGGCCTCGGAATGCATGGTGCCGTAGCGGTTGATGTGCGCGATGGCCTCATCCTCGTCCGCCACGACCTTCACGCTCATCTCGAGCGCCAGATACTCGTGGCCCCAATCCTCCTCGGTCGCGGCCAGGTAGTCGTCGCCCTCGGCAAGACCGGCGTCGGCGCATGCGGCGCACGTGGCCTCGTCGCCGTGAATGAGCACGCTGTGGTCGTGCAGCACAGCCACAGCCGCGGGCAAAAACGTGTCTGCCATGGCGCGGTCGACCAGCAGCGACTCGGCGGCATTGCACACGCCCACGCGCTGCGTCTTAGCGTTGACGATAATGTTGAGCGCCTTATCAAAGTCGGCGGATTCATGCACGTAGATGTGACAGTTGCCCGTGCCCGTCTCGATCACCGGTACGAGCGACTCGCGCACACAACGCTGAATCAGGCCCGCACCGCCACGCGGAATGAGCACATCGACGATGCCGCGGAGCTTCATGAGCTCGCCGGTGGCCTCGCGGTCGGTAGACTCGATCATCGACACTGCCTCGCGCGGGAAACCCTGGGCCTCAAGCGCATCGGCCAGCAGCTCGGCAATCATGGCGCACGAGTGATACGCCAGCGAACCGCCGCGCAGGATGCAGGCGTTGCCGGTGCGGATGCAGATGCCCGCGGCGTCGGCCGTCACGTTGGGACGTGCCTCGTAGACCATGGCAACCAGACCCAGCGGCACAGTCACACGCGTAAGGTCCACACCACTTGCAAGCACGCGATGGTCGAGCACGCGGCCCACGGGATCGGGCAGCTCAGCGAGCTTCTCCAGGCCGGTGGCCATCCCGTCAACGCGCTCGGGCGTCAACAGCAGGCGGTCGAGCAGTCCGGCCGAGGTGCCCGCATCGCGCGCGGCAGACATATCGAGCTCGTTGGCGGCAATGATGCAATCGACACCGTCGCGCAGCGCCGCGGCCATGGCGCGCACGGCCTCCTGGCGCTGGGCATCGCTCGCCGTGGCAAGCGCGGCAGAAGCGGCCTTGGCCTCGACGGCAAGATCGTGGACATACGTGGCTATATCGACCGACATGGACGGCCCTTTCTCTTAGATGTTTGCCAACCATGGTAGCCGATTTATGCGCATCCTCGCCGACGGCGGTAGAATTGGTCAACCCGAAACACCGCAACGAATGGAAGCATTACATGGCGCTCATCACTTCGTACCACGTCCCCGGCCTGTATGTCGAGGACCACAGCATCGATGTCCCTCTCGACTGGCGCGGCCTTGAGCCAATGCTTTTGGCCGTCGGCAGCACCATGCGCCGCGGCGCCATGCCGGCGCCCATCGCCGGCGCGCCCGAGAGCATCAAGCTTTTCTACCGCGTGGCCTGCGCACCCGACCGCATCAACGACGATCTGCCGCTGCTCCTGTTTTTGCAGGGCGGCCCCGGCGGCGAGAGCCCGCGTCCGCTGTCGCCCACCAGCGACGGCTGGATCGAGGAGGCCGTCAAGCATTTCCGTGTCGTGCTGCCCGACCAGCGCGGCACCGGACGCAGCAGCTGTGTTGACGGACGCACGATCGCAGCCCTGGGCGAGCGCGCGGAGGCAACCGGCGCCGATGCGGCCCGCTCGCAGGCAGACTTTCTCAAGCGTCACCTCGCCAGCTCCATCGTGCGCGATTTTGAGTACCTGCGTCTGGTGGGCTTTGGCGGCAAGCCCTGGGTCACGATCGGCCAGAGCTACGGCGGATTTTTGACGCTGAGTTATTTGTCCCTCTTCCCGGAGGGCGTGACGGCAAGCTTTACCTGCGGCGGCATTCCGCACGTGCCGGCGAGCGCCAGCGAGGTCTACGCGCACACTTTCCCGCGCATGGCGGCCAAGACCCAGCAGTATTACGACCGCTACCCCGCCGATGTCGAGCGCGTGGCGGCGCTGGCCGATGCGATCGAGGTGCAAAAACCCGCACTGCCCGACGGTTCGCCGATGACGGTCGAGCGCCTGCAGCTCATGGGCAGCGACTTTGGCATGAAGCCGAGCTTTGAGCGCATGCACTGGATTATCGACCACGCGTTTGTTGATGGTGACGGCACGCTGAGCTGCGGCGCCTCGGTATCCGACAGCTTTTTGATGCGCGCTTTCGAGCGCACCAATACGCGCACGAACCCGCTGTACTGGACACTGCAGGAGTTCATCTACGCCGACGGCGACACCATGCCCATTCGCTGGGCCGCAGCAGAAGAGAAAGCCCATCGTGCCGAGTTCGACACCCTCGCACGCCCGCTCATGTTTACCGGCGAGGCCATGTTCCCGTGGATGTTTGAGCAGATGCCCGAACTTAAGCCCTTCAAGCCGGCGATGGACCTGCTGATGGAGGACACCAGCTGGGACAAGATCTACGACCCGCAGCGCCTGGCCTGTAACGAGGTACCGCTCCAGGCCGCGGTATACTTCGATGACATGTACGTGGACTCGGGCATGCAGCTCGACACGCTCAGCCGCGTGGGCAACTCGCACGCCTGGGTGACCAACGAGTTCGAGCACGACGGCCTGCACGGCAGCGTGGTATTCAAGCACCTCTTCGACGAAGCCCTCAACCGCGGAGACCTGCGCCGGATCTTCTAACAAAAGGAACGTCCCCAAGTGCCGGCACGAAAAAGACAGCCCTGCGGGAAACGATCCACAGCACTGTCTTTCTTTATGCAAATACGATCAAGTTATCCCTGTGTATCGCCGGCTTTTCGGCCAGGTCTGCGAGCAGGCGGTTGCTGACAATCTGATCCTGGCGGCGGCCGGCCGCAAGCTCCAGCACGTCCGAATCGGCCTCGGCGATACCGCGGGCGACGACCATGCCGCTCGGGTCGCACACGTCGAGCACATCGCCCTCGGCAAACGCGCCATCGACCTCGCGAATACCCACCGCAAGCAGGGAAGAGCCCCGGCTGACCAGCGCCTTCGCAGCACCATCATCGACCGTCACCGAGCCATGTGCCTTGTCGCCCAGTGCGATCCACAGCTTGCGGGGTGCGATGTCCAGACGCTCCGCCGGCGGATCGAACAGCGTGCCCACGCTCTCTCCGCGGGCGAGGCGCACGAGCGCATCGGGCTCCTCGCCCGAGCAAATCACGCTCTGAATGCCCGCCGTCATCAGGATGCGGCTCGCGCGAATCTTGGTAATCATGCCGCCCGTACCCACCGAGGTCGAAGAATCGCCCGCCGAGGCAATAATCTTGGCATCGATCTTATGCACGACCGGGACAAACTCGGCCGTGGGGTCCTCATGCGGATTGGCAGTATAAAGACCATCGATGTCCGAGAGCGTCACGCACAGATCGGCAGAAACCAGGCAGCTCACAAGCGCCGCCAGCGTGTCGTTGTCGCCAAACTTGATCTCGTCGACGGTGACGGTATCGTTCTCGTTGACAACCGGCACCACGCCCAGCTCCACCAGGCGCAGCAGGGCGTCGCGCGCGTGCAGGTAGGACGTGCGGCGCGCCGTGTCGTGGCGCGTGAGCAGCACGAGCGAGGTGAGCAGGTCGCGCGCATGGAACTCCTCGTCGTAGGCCGACGAGATGATGCACTGACCAGCCGAGGCGCAGGCCTGCAGGCTCGGCAGGTCGCCGACCGGCTTGCGGTCGAAGCCCAACACGGGATAGCCACAGGCGATAGCGCCCGAGCTCACCACGACCAGACGCCAGCCGAGCTTGCGCAGCGCTGCGGCCTGATCGGCAAGTCCACCGATAAAGGCACGGTTGACCTTTCCGTCGGCCCCCACCACCGTGGACGAACCGATCTTTACCACCATCGTTTTATAAGAAGTCGTCATACGTTAAACCAATCGAATGTTCAGCGAACGGACGAACCAGCAAGCGGGAAAATAGTCCGTTTTCCTCCGTCCCCTTCGAATCATTTTGCCCAGGGAAAGGCAGAAGCCGCGGCCATGTTCTTGCGCACGAGCTCGTCGCGCACCCGGGCCAGGCCCTGCTCCATGCCCACCACATAGGTCTGCGGGTACAGGAAGCGCTTGAAAGCGGCGTCCAAATGGTCAAGCGCCCAAGCACAGCGCTCGCGCGCGTCCTGGATGCTCTCACGCGGAGCCACCGCGCTGCCGTCGCGCACGATCGGCACCAGCAGCTCGCGATACTCAAGTTCGGACACGTCGGTCACCAGGGCGGCATCATTCACGGCCACGAGGGTATTGCCGCGCGCGGCGCCCTCCCCCGCCAGATGGTCCTCGTCGTAGATCATGTCGCAGACCGGGCCGCCAAAGCCGTCGTAATAACGGCGCACGCGCTGCACACCCGGGATCGTGCGCTTGTAGGGCTGCTCGGAGAGCTTGACCACCGGCGTCCACGGGTCGGCCTCGCTCGCACGACGGGCGGAAAGCTTGTACACGCCGCCCAGCGCCGGCTGGTCGTAGCAGGTCGCGAGCTTGGTGCCCACGCCAAAGCTATCGATGGGCGCGCCCTGGTCGAGCAGCGACTGAATCGTGTACTCATCCAGATCGTTAGAAACCGAGATCCCCACATAGGGCAGGCCCTCGGCATCGAAACGACCGCGGACATACTTGGAGAGCTTGGCGAGGTCGCCCGAGTCAATGCGAATAGCCGACAGGCGCTCGCCCGCCGCCTCCATCTCCTTGGCAACCGTAATGGCATGCTCGCAGCCCTCGCGCACATCGTAGGTGTCGATGAGCAGCGTGCAGTTCTTGGGGCTCGACTTGGCAAAGGCGCGGAAGGCCTCGAGCTCGGAATCGAAGCTCATCACCCAGCTGTGCGCATGCGTGCCAAAGACGGGAATACCGTAGCGGCGGCCGGCGAGCACATTGGACGTAGAGGAGCAGCCGGCGACGTAGCTCGCGCGCGCAACGGCCAGGCCGCCATCGGGACCCTGGGCTCGGCGCAGGCCAAACTCGGCCACGGGACGGCCGTCCGCCGCCAGCACCACTCGCGCCGTCTTGGTGGCGACAAGTGTCTGGAACCCGACGATGTTGAGCAGCGCCGTCTCAAGCAGCTGGCACTCGAGCGCAGGACCGGTGACGCGCACCATGGGCTCGCGCGGAAACACGAGCTCGCCCTCGGGCACGGCGTCGATATTCACGTGCGCACGGAAGTTGCGCAGGTAGTCAAGGAATGCAGGCTTAAACATCGCGCCGCCGGCCGGAGCCTGGAGCGAAGCGAGGTACTCAATGTCCTCGGGCGTAAAGCGCAGGTTCTCGACCAGCTCGGGCAGCTCGGCGGTGCCACACATGATGGCATACGCGCTGCCAAAGGGATGGTCGCGGTAAAACGCCGTAAAACAACCCAGCTCATTGGCCTTGCCGCTCTCCCACAGGCCCTGGGCCATAGTGAGTTCGTACAGATCGGTGAGCATTGCGATGTCGGTGGGATGCGAGATGTCGGTCAAAGCCATGGGGCGACCTTTCGGATGCGTTGTGCAGAGGTTGAAGGTTGGGCGAGGCGGGCGTGCGGACATGGAGCCCGGCGCGAACAGGTTAGTGCAGGCCCATGCTGCCCGTGATCGTGTAGCCCATAAAGACGATAAACGCGATGAGGGCGAGTGCGATGATGATTTTTTGGGCCGGAGCCATACCGGGGATCTCATTCTCGCCCGTAGGCTCCTTGGAGGTGACCATGCGCTGGGCAAAGGTCATCTCGTCACGGCTCGGTTTGGGCTCGACGGGCTTGGGGTGAGTGGCTTTTTTAGGCTGAGGTTTGGGTGCGGCGGGCGCGGGCTTCGCGGCGGCGGGCTTGGGTGCGGGCGCGGGCTTGGGCGCGGGCGCAGGCTCGGATGCAACCTTCGCAGCGGCCTCCTCGGCCTTCTCGCGCTCGGCACGCAGGGCGGCCAGCTCCTCACGCTCACGGCGTGCCTCTTCCTGGGCCTCGCGACGAGCCTTCTCGGCGCGGAGCTCTTCCAACTCGGCGCGCTCCTCGGCAGACAGTGGTTGGGACTCAAGCTCGGCCATGGTGCAGCCCTTTCTTTCAAAAAAAGCCGCCGACACAATGTCGACGGCTTATCAAATCCAATGGTGGAGACGAAGGGAGTCGAACCCTCGGCCTCTGCCATGCGACGGCAGCGCTCTCCCAACTGAGCTACGTCCCCAGGACAAGTCGATATTTTACCTACGGCTCGCCAACTGTCAACGCCCAATAACCAGTCTTTTTGGGGCGCGGCTATTTTGACAACTTTTCGAACAGGCGATCCTCTCGATGATTTTTTAATCCCCGTCCCAGAAAAATCATCGGCGAACGTGCTACTTTGCGCTGGTAAGGACGCCGGTGGTGTCGAAGGCCGGGGTGAAGCTCTCGTCTACAGCGCCGCCCTCTTGCCAGAACATCGTCGTAAAGCCCAAGTCATCGGCATGGTCGAGCACCTGCTCGTACTCCTCGCGCGTCACGGCACGCGCCAGATCGCCGCCCTGCTCGCGCATGAGGGCATTGGGCGTGTACTGGTTCATGACCGAGATCGGCACGTCGCCCACCGTCTGCCACACTAGGTCCAGAACGCGGCACGAATCGTCCGCATGCCCCGGCAGCACCAGGTGGCGCACGATGATGCCGCGCTTCATGAGCCCGTCCTCGTCCACCAGCTCTCCCCCGCGGCGCTCGATCTCGCACGCCATCTGTGCCAGGCCCGACGCGGCCACGCGCGGATAGTCCTTGATATGAGAAAGCGACTGCGCAAGCCCGGCATCGGCATATTTAAAGTCGGTGAGCCACACATCGACCAGGTCGCCCAGCGCCGCCACGGCACTCGCGCGCTCGTAACCACTCGTGTTGTAGACGATTGGGATGACCAGCCCGCGCGTCCGTGCCGCGGCAATCGCGGCAGGCAACAGGTGCGCATAGTGCGTCGCCGTCACCAAATTGATGTTGTTGGCACCCTGGTCCTGCAGTTCCAGCATAATCTCGACCAGGCGCTCAGGCGAGATCTCAAGGCCAAAATTGCCGGTCGAGATCTCGTGGTTCTGGCAGTAGACGCATTTGAGCGAGCAGCCACTAAAGAAAATCGTGCCCGAGCCGGCCTCGCCCGAGATAGGCGGCTCCTCCCACATATGAAGTGCGGCGCGGGCCACCTTAAGCGTGTCGTTAGCACCGCATACGCCGCGCGCGCCCTCATCGCGCGCCGCACCGCAACGGCGCGGACACAAATGGCAGGCGGGCGAAAAAAGTTCGGTCAACGACGTCGGCATAAAAACATGCTCCAAAACAACGATTCAGCAGCTCAAACGTAAAGGGCTAGGCCGCACAGACGGCTCGAGCCTAAAAGCGCCGTAATCGTCCGACACGATTTTTGTAATGTCAAGACTGGAATCGACAAAGTGCCGCTTTATGATGTAGATATTCCGCCCCCCGCGGAGCAACTGGGTGAACCGTCGCGTTTATTTAGGGAGCCCACACAGTCGTACCTAGTACAGGTATCCTTCGTTGTTAAGGACGCTGGAACAGTCGATGAGGGCACCCACCTGTTTTAGGTGGGTTCATTTTCGTAACGTGGGGGGTGGTTTTCTTTTGCCGATTTTTCTGAATACCGCCACTGCAGGCCCCACATGGACGCTCAGTGGCATCCAGCAGAATCCCCACCAACATCCCAATATCTGGTAAGCGCGTGATAATCGCACGGTGCAAACCTCCGCACCCCCTCGGTCGAGTATCATGGGTCAGCTACGCCTTTTTGCGCAGCAACCTTTGACCTTTTCCTTCGACGCTTGGCGGTTTTTAGATTCATGGCTTTATCCCCGAGCTACATACCGTATCTATGCGTGGCAGCGGCGGCCTTTATCACGACCTTCCTCACGGTGCCCCTGGTCAAGCGCTTGGCAATTAAGCTCGACGCCGTCGACTATCCTTCTAAGCGCCGCATCAACACCAAGCCCATCCCGCGTTTGGGCGGAACGGCGGTGTTTTTGGGCCTGGTCGTTGCCTGCATTGTGCAAATCCTAGGCACCTGGCACCTAGGCTGGCCGCCCGTCCTGGTGCCACACCCACGCCTTCACATTAGCTATCCCATGCTGGCGCTCTCCTTTACCGTCATCTTCGCGACCGGCGCTATCGACGACGTCTATCAGCTCAAGCCCAAACAAAAACTGGCCGGTCAGGTACTCGCCGCGCTCATCGCCTGTATCGGCGGCTTGCGGATCGTCGTCATCGTCAACCCGTTTGCCCCCGGCGAAATCATGCTCGGATGGCTCGCCTACCCCATCACCGTGATCTATCTGGTGGCATTCACCAACATCATTAACCTCATCGACGGCCTCGACGGCTTGGCCACGGGCATCTGCGGCATCGCATCGTTCACCATGTTTTCGATGGCCGTTCTCTCGGGGCGCATCGACGCCGCAGCGCTCTCCATTGCGCTCTTTGGCGCCTGCCTGGCCTTTTTGCGCTACAACTTCAACCCCGCAAGCATCTTCTTGGGCGACTCGGGGTCGCTGCTTCTGGGCTTTGCGCTGGGCTCCATCTCGCTGCTCAACGTGAGCCGCACCGCCGCGCTCACCTCGCTTATCATCCCGCTCATCGTTGCCGGCGTGCCCATCATCGACACGTTTAGCGCCATCGTGCGCCGCAAGCGCGCCCACATTAGCATCGGGCAGGCCGACAAGGGCCACATCCACCATCGCCTGATTCAGGAGGGCTACAACCAAAAGCAGGCCGTACTGCTCATCTATGCCTGGTGCATCATGCTTTCGGCCGGCGCCGCCGCCATTAATCAGGTCGAGGTCCCCATGCGCGTGCTCATCTTTACCGTGCTCGCCATTGGCTCGGCAGCCTTCGCCAAGCACCTGCACCTGTTTGAGCCCGTGCTGCGCCACCATTACAACAAGCGCACGCACGAGGACGAGCTGGTAACCCCCGACGACCCCGCCTTTAAGCAGGAGGAGCAGGCGGCGGAAGAGCGTAAGGAAGAGCGGCACCACAGGCGCTAGGGTTTGCTGGCGAGGATGGGCTAGGCGTTGGCAGCCGTTCGCGCGGACGGCGTGACGGACATGAAAGCCGGCTCCCGACAGTCCCTCACCCACTCACGCCCACCCCTCAATAAACACGCTATCATCAAGACCTGCGAACGAACGTTAGGAGCAATCATGCCAAACGAGAACAGCTACGAAGTCGCGCTGCAAAAGAGCAACGCCATTCGCGAGGGCCTGGCCAAGACGCCCGAGAAGTTCACCATGCTCACCGGCGACCGCCCCACCGG
>NZ_QSKJ01000012.1:382-55695 GCF_003469895.1 Collinsella sp. AM28-11LB | reverse complement strand
GCGCTGCATGAGCATGCCCTTCTGGCGCGAGGACCTCTAAGTCTTTTCGTTTCCGGTGCGGTCTCCCTACAACCGCACCGGTTTCGCCCGTCAAACGGGTAGCATTACGTAAGTAATTAAGGAATTCATTTCTTCGAAAGGAAACGAACCATGGGTGTTAACCTCTCCGGCCGTAGCTTCCTCAAGCTTCTCGACCTCACCACCGAGGAGATCGAGTACCTGCTCAAGCTCTCCAAGAACTTCAAGGATATGAAGCGCGCTGGCGTTCCGCACCGCTATCTCGAGGGCAAGAACATCGTCCTGCTCTTCCAGAAGACCTCCACTCGTACCCGCTGCGCCTTCGAGGTCGGCGGCATGGATCTGGGCATGGGCGTCACCTATCTCGATCCCGGTTCGTCCCAGATGGGCAAGAAGGAGTCCATCGAGGACACCGCCCGCGTTCTCGGCCGCATGTATGACGGCATCGAGTTCCGTGGCTTTGCCCAGGACGACGTCGAGGAGCTCGCCGCTAAGTCCGGCGTGCCCGTGTGGAACGGCCTGACCACTGAGTGGCACCCCACTCAGATGCTCGCCGACATCCTGACCGTCCAGGAGAACTTCAACTACGACATCAAGGGCAAGACCCTCGTCTTCATGGGTGACTGCAAGAACAACGTCGCTCGCTCCCTCATGGTTGTCTGCTCCAAGCTCGGCATGAACTTCGTGGCCTGCGGCCCCGAGGAGTGCATGCCCGCTGACGACGTCATCGAGGCCTGCAAGCCCATCGCCGAGGCCAACGGCTGCACCATCAAGCTGACCACCGACGTCAAGGACGGCGTCACCGGTGCCGACGTCATCTACACCGACGTGTGGGTCTCCATGGGCGAGCCCGACGAGGTCTGGGCCGAGCGCATCGCTCAGCTCACCCCGTATCGTGTCACCTCCGAGGTCATGGCTATGGCCAACCCGGGTGCCATCTTCCTGCACTGCCTGCCCAGCTTCCACGACACCAACACTACGATTGGCGCCGAGAAGTGCGAGCAGTTCGGCATCACCGAGCAGGAGGTCACCGACGAGGTCTTCGAGAGCCCCGCTTCCAAGGTCTTCGACGAGGCTGAGAACCGCATGCACACCATCAAGGCTGTCATGTACGCTACGCTCAAGTAAGAGCATCTAGCATCTCGCTCGGGGTGCATTGCTGCGCACCCCGAGCGCTTTTGTCTGGTAAAAATCTCGCACCGAGCGACATGCACGGCACGGAAGAGCCGCTTTGGGCGAGATCAGTAAATGATTTATGAAGGGGGGATGAGAACTATGACTGAGACCGCTAAGAAAAAGCGCGGTATGCCTTCATCGTTCACCATTCTTCTTGCTCTGCTGGCAATTGTCGCGGTTGTTACCGTTATCGTCTCCGGTACGTCCGGCGGCGCGGTTACCGCTGCCCGCCTGAGCGATTTCTGCACCGCCCCGGTCAAGGGCTTCGCTGACGCTCTGCCCGTCTGCCTCTTCGTTATGATCCTCGGCGGCTTCCTCGGCATGATGACCGAGACCGGCGCCCTGGACAACGGCATTGCCGTTCTGGTGCAGAAGCTTAAGGGCAACGAGATCATGCTCATTCCCGTGCTGATGCTCATCTTCTCCCTCGGTGGTACCACCTATGGTATGTGCGAGGAGACCGTTCCCTTCTACGCCCTGCTCGCCGCTACCATGATGGCTGCTGGCTTCGACCCCATGGTCGGCGCTGCTACCGTCCTGCTCGGCGCTGGCTGCGGCTGCCTGGGCTCCACGGTTAACCCGTTCGCCGTCGGCGCTGCCGTCGACGCTCTGACCGGCGTTGGCATTGAGGTCAACCAGTCCATCATCATCGGCCTCGGTGCCGTCCTGTGGATTGTTACCACTGCCATGTCCATCGTCTTCGTCATGAGCTATGCCAAGAAGGTCAAGGCTGACAAGGGTTCCACCATCCTTTCGATGCAGGAGCTCAAGGACGCCGAAGAGGCTCACGGCAAGGCTGCTTCCGAGGTTAACAAGGAGGTCAAGCTCACCGGTCGTCAGAAGGGTGTTCTGATCGCCTTTGCCTTCACCTTCGTCGTCATGATCGTCGGCTTCATCCCGCTGGCCGACCTCAACGAGGGCGTCGCCAACTTCTTCGATGCTGGCGCTGTCTATGACGCCGACGGTAACGCCATCGTTCAGGGCTGGTCTGCCCTGATCACCGGCCTGCCCATTGGCCAGTGGTACTTCGACGAGGCTTCCACTTGGTTCTTCCTCATGGCTATCCTGATCGGTATCATTGGTGGCCTGTCCGAGAAGCAGATCGTCAACACCTTCATCACCGGCGCTGCCGACATGATGTCCGTTGTCCTCGTCATCGCTCTCGCCCGTGGTATCTCCGTCCTCATGGCTAGCACCGGCCTCGACGTCTACGTCCTTGACGCTGCCGCCAATGCTCTGGCTGGCCTGTCCGGCGTGATCTTCGCTCCCATGAGCTTCCTGGTCTACTTTGGCCTGTCCTTCCTGATCCCCTCGACCTCCGGTATGGCCACCGTTTCCATGCCCATCATGGGACCGCTGGCTGTTAAGCTCGGCTTCTCGCCCGAGGTCATGGTCATGATCTTCTCCGCCGCCATCGGCGTCGTGAACCTGTTCACCCCGACCTCCGGCGCCATCATGGGCGGTCTTGCCCTGGCCAAGATCGAGTGGACGACCTGGCTCAAGTTTGCTCTTAAGCTCATCGTCGCTCTCTCCGTCGTCTGCGCCGTCATCCTGACCATCGCTTGCGTGATGCTCTAAGTACCCCTTGGGTACCCCACGGAAACCATGACGATCCTGTAAAGGATCACCTGGTCATCGTCTGTCCGGTGGGGTAACCCCACCGGTAGACTCCTACCTTTAGCCTCCTCCCGTTCCGTGCGCGGGGGGAGGCGCACTTATGTTGCGCGGCTCTACGAACCGCGCAACCAGTCGACGCTGCGCGCCGTCCAGAACGACAATTTGTCATTCAAAAGGCAAGGCATGACCAAAAGGTCTATGCCTTGCCTTTTTCATGCCAACTTGTTCGTTCTAGGCGGCGCTCGCTGACGTTGCATCTTCCTGCGACGTTTCTATTGTTGGTGCAAGGTGGTGCCGTCCCAAATAGACTACCCGGGTTCCTTACGGTTGCGTGGTGGCGTGTTTGGTTGGTGCCCGTTGTTGGCCTGGCCTTTGGGAAGGGCAGGCTTCGCTATAATCGCGTAGGAACTTAATTGGGAAACGGGACGGGAGCCATACATGCGCCAGGGTTTCGACAATGCGAAGTATATCGAGCTGCAGGCTGCTCATATTAAGGAGCGCATCTCGCAGTTTGGCGGCAAGCTGTATTTGGAGTTTGGCGGCAAGCTGTTCGATGACTATCATGCCAGCCGCGTGCTGCCGGGCTTTGAGCCGGACAGCAAGTTTCGCATGCTCAAGAGCATCGCCGATGACGTCGAGGTCATCATTGCAATCAATGCGAACCATATCGAGAAGAACAAGGCCCGTGGCGACTTGGGTATTACCTATGATGAAGACGTCCTGCGCCTGGTCGATCTGTTCCGAGGGAATGGATTTGCCGTTGCCGCCGTGGTAATCACGCAGTATGCCGGCCAGCCCGCTGCCGATGTCTTCCGCAATCGTCTGAACGCGCTCGGTATTCCCGCCAAGCTGCATTATCCCATCGAGGGCTATCCGCACGATGTCGATCTGATTGTTTCTGACGAAGGCTACGGCAAGAACGAGTTTGTCGAGACCACGCGTCCGCTCGTTGTCGTGACGGCACCCGGCCCTGGCTCGGGCAAGCTTGCCACCTGCCTGTCGCAGCTGTATCACGAGCATGAGCACGGTACCGCCGCTGGCTATGCCAAGTTCGAGACCTTCCCGGTCTGGAATCTTCCTCTGACGCATCCGGTCAATATCGCCTACGAGGCCGCCACGGCAGACCTTGACGATGCCAACATCATCGATTCGTTCCATCTTGAGGCTTACAACAAGACCACGGTCAATTACAACCGTGATGTTGAGGCATTCCCGGTTGTTCGCGCCCTTATGGAAAAGATTCTGGGCGAGAGCCCCTATCAGAGCCCTACGGACATGGGCGTCAACATGGTTGGCTTTGCCATTACCGACGACGATGCCTGCCGTGATGCCTCCAAGATGGAGATCGTGCGCCGCTATTTTGCCGCGGTTGAAAGCGTGCGCCGTACCGGCGTGGGCGACGAACAGGTCGATCGTCTCAAACTCATCATGAAAAAGGCCGGCATCGATAAAAACTATTCGCCGGCGCGCTCGGCTGCCCTCACCAGAGAGCAACTGACGGGCGGTCCCGTGGGCGCCATGGTCATGCCGGACGGTTCTGTTGTGACCGGTAAGACCTCAACGCGCCTGGGTGCCGCGAGCTCGCTGATCATGAACGCCCTCAAGCATGTCTCGGGCGTGGACCTAGAGCTCGAAGTCATCAGCGACGAGGCGATCGAGCCCATCAGCAAGCTCAAGACGCATTTCCTGGGTAGCAAAAACCCTCGCCTCCATACCGACGAGACGCTCATGGCGTTGTCGATCACCTCGGCTACGAGTGAGACTGCCGCCCGTGTCCTTTCGGGCCTGGAGCAGCTCCGCGGCTGCGACGCCTTCTTTAGCGTTATCATCTCGCCGACTGATGAGACGGTGCTGCGCAAGCTGGGCATCAATGTGTGCTGCGAGCCTAAATTCGAGCGTCGTGGATTCTTTCACCGCTAAAACGAGACGATTGGTCTGATTAGGCCGCATGGGGTATATGCCCTATGCGGCTTAATTAATCAACATTGCCTTTGTTTGGGTTAAAAATAGCCCGTTTACCTGCCTATAAGTGATTTGAGCGGTATACAATAACGCTGATGTAACATCCTTTGCGGGATACGCCGGTCGCGCACGGCGCGTTAAATGCTCGTGCTCGGTTTGAGGAGGCTGCTATGGCGGGCAAGGGTCGTGCGAGTGTCAACGATATGAAGCGTGTCGAGGTGCTGGTGTTGATGGAGATCGACCGGCAAACCGAAGACAATGGCGGGCCGTATGGTTTCTCGCGCAAAACGCTTGCCGAGTGCGTGGGGGTTTCGCCGTATCGTGCCCGCGCCGCAATCGATCGCTTGGATTCCGAAGGCATGATTGATGTCGTCTCGCGTTATAGCGATGACGGCGGTCAGCTTGCAAATGGCATTTGCCTCACCGAACGTGGCGAGTGGTATCTTGAGGGCGTCCGTACCGGTATGCTCGTTCAAGAAATGCTTGAGGACGAGGTTGCTGATCGATAGCAGCATGTAACCCTTGCCATAGCGACGCTGCCTGGGACACCGGGCGGCGTTTTGTTTCAAGACTGAGAAATGCAATCGCACGCGAGAAAAATTGCGAACGGTCCGCGGCGCGAGTATTACAATGAAGACCCGTAAGATGTGGATAAACAACTTCTACGGGAAGTGCAGGTAACTCAATATGACCAAGCATGTGTTCGTAACCGGTGGTGTGGTTTCGTCCCTGGGCAAGGGTATTACCGCGGCCTCGCTGGGCCGTCTGCTCAAGTCGCGTGGCTACAAAGTAACGATGCAAAAGGCCGACCCGTATCTGAACGTCGACCCCGGTACCATGAGCCCCTTCCAGCATGGTGAGGTCTTCGTTACCGAGGACGGTTACGAGTCCGACCTGGACCTGGGTCATTACGAGCGCTTTATTGATGAGAACCTGACCCGCGATTCCAACTTTACGACCGGTGCCATCTACAAAAGCCTAATCGCCCGCGAGCGTCGCGGCGACTTTTTGGGCGGTACCGTGCAGGTGATTCCTCACGTCACCAATGCCATTAAGGACAAGTTTCGCCGCATCGAGGAGCAGACCGGCTCCGATGTAGTCATCACCGAGCTGGGCGGCACGATCGGCGACATCGAGTCCCAACCGTTTGTCGAGGCCATCCGTCAGTACCGCAAGGAGGCCGGCCCCGAGAACGTCTGCTACATCCACGTGTCGCTCGTTCCCTATATTGCCGCCGCCCACGAGGTCAAGACCAAGCCCACACAGCACTCCGTCAAAGAGCTCCGCAGCTTTGGTATCCAGCCCGACATCATCGTGCTACGCTCCGATCACCATATTGACGATGCCATCCGCGGCAAGATCGCGAGTTTCTGTGACGTCGACACCGACTGCGTCTTTACCAACGAGGACTGCGCGAGCATTTACGATGTTCCGCAGCTGCTCGCCGAGCAGGACTTTGACCTGCGCATTTGCGAGCGCCTGGGTCTGGATCCGCGTGAGCGCGACATGAGCGAGTGGAACGAGTTCCTGCGCAAACAGAATCACGCCAACCATCACGCCGACAAGGTGAAGATCGCCGTCGTGGGTAAGTACACGCAGCTGCCCGATGCGTACCTGTCGGTTATCGAGGCCCTGCACCATGCGGGCGTCTTCTACGATCGCCATGTGGACGTCCAGCTGGTCGACGGCGAGAGCCTCGACGAGCAGAATGTCTCCGAGGTTTTGGGCGACGCCTCGGGCATCCTGGTCCCCGGCGGCTTTGGCAAGCGCGCCCTGGAGGGCAAGATCCTCGCGGCCGAGTTTGCCCGTGAGCACAAGATTCCGTATCTGGGCATTTGCCTGGGTATGCAGGTGGCCGTGTGCGAGTTCGCCCGCAACGTCGTCGGCCTTGCCGGCGCCAGCTCCTCTGAGTTCGATCCGGACGGCCCGTTTAGCGTCATCGATCTGATGAGCTCGCAGGAGGACGTGACCGAGAAGGGCGGCACCATGCGCCTGGGCGCCTATCCGTGCAAGCTCGCCGCCGATACCCTTGCTCGCGAGGCATATGGCGAGGAACTCGTCTACGAGCGTCACCGTCACCGCTTTGAGTTCAACAACGCCTTCCGCGACCAGCTCGAGGACGCCGGCTTGGTTATCTCTGGCCTCTCGCCCGACGAGCGCTTGGTCGAGATGGTCGAGCTGCCGCGCGATGTGCATCCGTGGTATGTGGCAACCCAGGCTCACCCCGAGTTCAAGAGCCGTCCGACCAACCCGCAGCCGCTGTTCCGAGAGTTCGTGCGTGCCTCGATCGGTCGGCACGAGGGTGTCGATCGCCTGCAGGTGACGCCCATGAACCTCGCTACGGACTAAGGGTGCCGGCGAACAAAGAACATACCGGAGCTACTCCCTCGTCGCTCGCCGTGGCGGCGGGGGAGTATCTCGATTACCTCGCGGTCGAGCGGGGTTTGGCGCGCAACACGATTGCGGCCTATCGTCGTGACCTGACGACGTACTGCGCCTATCTGGAGCGGGCGGGTATTGTGTCTTTTGAAGAGGTGACCCGTCAGGTCGTGGAGGGCTTTGTCGCCGACCGTCGCGATGGGGGCTATTCCGATGCCTCGGTGGAGCGTGCGCTTGCGGCAGTGAAGGGCCTGCATGCCTTTTTGGTGCGCGATGGGGCTGTGGCCCAAAATCCAACGGCGGCGTTGCGCCTGCCTAAAAAGGCTGAGCGTTTGCCGGAGTATCTATCGGTGGAGGATGTCTCGGCGCTGCTCGATCAAGACTTCCCCGAGGGCGAGATGGGCTTGCGCGACCATGCCATCTTGGAAGTGCTCTACGGATGCGGTTTGCGTGTGAGCGAGTTGGTGGGGCTCGATGTGGGCGATATCCATATCGACGATGGCTTTGTGCTCGTTCGCGGTAAGGGCTCAAAGGAACGCCTGTCCCCGCTGGTGGGAAGCGCGGCGCGAGCTCTGACGCTCTATGTAACTGAGGGGCGTTCTCGCTTGGCGGCCCATGCCCGCGGAACCGAGACCTCGGCGGTCTTTTTAAATAAGAACGGCCGCCGTCTGTCGCGCCAGGGCATCCATGCCATCTGTGAGCGCTATGGGCGCCAGGTGGGGCTGGTGGGGCTCCATCCCCATACGCTGCGTCACTCCTTTGCCACCCATATGCTTGCTGGCGGCGCAGACCTCCGTGTGCTACAGGAGATCTTGGGACATGCCGATATATCGACCACGCAGGTCTACACGCATGTCGATCGTACGCAACTGACCGAGGTCTATCTGGCGGCGCATCCGCTGGCGCATCGTTAGCACATCGCTGACCTGCAAATTAATAGGTGTTTGGGAACGGGCCCCAGATTGCCGCGGCGTGCTTTTGCGCGTGCATGGGCAATCTGGGGCCCGTTCTATTTTTCGCCACATGTCGTCGCGGTGGTGGGCCGCACGTGCCTTGGGTGGGGGAGTTTGGGGGCGATGTGAACGGCATGTAAAGGGACGCAAAAATCGCCTCAAGGTCAACTTGAAGGTTGAGGATGAACGGCGGGGTGCCACAGGTGGCATCCCGCCGTTGCTGTAAACACAACATATTGTGTTTTCGAACATATGATTGGGGGTGTTTTGCAATATATGGTGGGTGGAGTGGTGGGGCGGAGTGGGGGAAGAGGTGGGGAAAGGTGTTGAAAAATGGGGCGGTTCCCCATATTATTAATGACGTCGACAGGCGGGGTGGTTCCCCGCGTACGTGCCATCTGAGTAACCGAGGGGAGGGCGCACATGGGAATGACTGGCGCATACGAGCGCAATCTCGATGCAAAAGGCCGTCTGTCCCTGCCTGCACCCCTTCGCGAGGAGCTTGGAGAGCACGTTCGCGTGTTCAAAGCCCTGGATGTCGATGCTCTGTACGTGTTCTCTGCCGAGGCCTTCGATAAGTGGGTCGAAGGACTCTTCGCGGGTCGTGAGGGCCACGAGGGTTTTAACCCGCGCGACATCAACGACCAGAAGCTCATGAGGGCGATCAACAAGCGCACCACGTCGATGGACGTGGACAGCGCCGGTCGTATCGGTCTTTCCGAGTCTCTCCGCAAGCAGGCGAACCTCGACCGCGAGGTCACGGTTGTGGGCAACTACGACCACCTTGAGGTTTGGGATCGCGCCGCGGCCGATGAGGACGATGACGACGAGGCCCTGCTGGACCTCTTCTTCTCGTAAGGGCAAGGCACGGGTAACGGATGGAGCGTGGGATCTTGACACAAGAATATCGGCATGAACCTGTCATGCTCGGCGAAGTGCTTGAGTCGCTGCGGCTAAAGAGCGGCTCCGTTGTCTGCGATTGCACCCTTGGCGGTGCCGGCCATTCGGTAAAGATGGCTGCGCAGGTGGGGGAGACGGGCCTTTTGCTCGGCGTCGATCAGGACGACATGGCCCTCGAGGCCGCTGGCGCCCGTCTGGACCGCGAGGTTCCCGGCGTTCCGCACCAGCTGCTGAAGGGCAACTTCGGTGACTTGGACGAGCTGCTTTGCTCGGCCGAGGTGCCCGGGGTCGATGGCTTCCTGTTCGATTTGGGCGTTTCGTCACCGCAACTCGATATCCCTGGCAGGGGCTTTTCGTATAACGAGGACGCCCCATTGGACATGCGGATGGATCCGGGTAATAACACCTTAAACGCAGCTGAGGTCATCAACACCTATAACGAACACGACCTCGCCCGGATTCTACGCGTCTACGGCGAAGAGAAGTTCGCCTCGCAGATCGCGCGCGAGATCGTGCGCCGCCGCGAGCAAGAACCGATCGAAACCACCGGCCAATTTGTCGAGATCATCAAGGCGGGTATCCCGGCTGCCGCTCGTCGGCATGGCGGACACCCGGCCAAGAAAAGTTTCCAGGCCATTCGCATCGAGGTCAATCACGAACTCGATGTGCTCGAACGAGGGCTTGATGCCGCCACCAGGTGGCTCAACCCGGGCGGACGTATCTGCGTCATCTCGTATCACTCGCTCGAGGACCGTATCGTAAAGAACCACTTTAAGGAGATGAGCCAGGGGTGCACGTGTCCGCCGGAGATTCCGGTGTGCGTGTGCGGCAACGTGCCGATACTCAAGGTCATCACCCGCAAACCCTTGGTTGCCCAGCCTGATGAGGTTGAGCGCAACCCTCGGGCGAGATCAGCCAAAATCCGCGTGGCGCAGCGTCTGTAGGCGCGACCGCGCGATATTGGACCTCCCGCTCGCACCATAAACGAAGCTTAAACACACTACCAACGTACTCGGGATGGGAGGCGGCATATCATGGGCTACAACACTTCAAGCGCAGCACTTGCCTATGATATGAACGCCATGCCCGCCTATCGTGAGACACCGCGGGCCCCCGTTGCTCCCCGTGAGCAGCGCACGCCGCGCTTTGATGTCTACACGGGCGCGGGCCGTCAGGCAAACCAGGCGGTAAGCCCGGTTTTCATGAGCGTTCTTAAAACGTTTTGCATCATTGCGGCTATCTTCATGACGATCGGCGTCGCCCGCGTGGCGCTCGCCGGCGTTACGGCCCAGGTGCTCAACAGCAACGCCGAGCTAACCAACACGCTCGAAAAGGCGACCGACGAGAGCTCCGACCTGGAGGTCATGCATTCGGTCTATGGCGCCGACACGCGCATTCGCGACCTTGCGGGCGCTTATGGCATGGTGGAGCCCAGCGAGAGCGTTACACTTGACTTTTCGCAGGATGCAGCCGCGGGCGCCAACGCGACCGCGACCGCTCAGTAGCAAGACGGTAGCTGAGTATGACAAATGACTATCGCCGCGGTTCCGATGGGGGCCGCGGTTCTGGACGTCCCTCGTCGCGGGGACGTTCTGGTTATCAAGGAACGGGTCGGCAATCTTACAACGCCGGGCGGTCCCGTGGCAACGACCCGGCGTCGCGACTTCGCGGCTCGGGCGGCCCTCAAGTGCATAACACCAGGTCGCGCAAGAGTTCGTCGACCGAATGGCTCACAGGCACGCCGCTGCCTCGCCGCAAAGCCGTCATGGGATTCATTGGGCTTGGCTTGGGCTTGGGCGTCTTTCGCCTTGCCGACTATCAAATTGTCGAAGCCGATAAACTGCGCGAGCGTGCCGATGCGCGGCGCCTGCTTGCGCAGACCCTCTATGCCAAACGTGGCACCATCTACGACCGCAACGGTAACGTGCTGGCGTCGTCGGTCGAATGTCGCAACATCGCCGTGAACCCGCAGCTTGTCGAGGATGTTGACAAGACGGTGTCGGCGCTGGTCAAGGCAACTGGAATCGATAAAAAGACCTGCCGTAAGCTCGTCGAGTCCGATGGAACCTGGGTGTATATCAAGCGCCAGGTGGACGAAGACGATGCTGCGGCGCTGGAGAAGAAGAGCCTGCCCGGCGTGCTTTTTGAGCAGGCCATGAAGCGCGTATATCCATACGGCAATCTGGCATCGCAGGTGCTGGGTGTAGTGAATGTAGACAACGACGGCTTGACGGGTCTCGAAAAGCAATACAACAAGCTTCTGACCGGCACGAACGGTTCTCTCGTACGCGAGCGCGCGAGGGACGGCAGCTATATCGCGGGCGGTGCCTATAAAAAGGTGGCTGCGGTCGACGGCGTTGATATCGTGACGACGCTCGATGTCAATATCCAGCGTACGGCTGAGGACGCTCTGGCAGAGGCTGTCGAGAAGACAAAGGCCAAGAACGGCTCGGCTTTGGTCACCGACCCCACGACCGGAGAAATTCTCGCCGCCTGCTCGTATCCGACCTACGACCAGACCGATTTGGAAAACGCCAAGACCGAGGATATGAACCTGCGCCTGGTAACCGACGCCTACGAGCCCGGCTCGGTCTTTAAGACACTCGTGGCGGGCGCCGGCTTCGACTTGGGCGTAGTGCGATCGAGTACGTCGTTTGAGGCGCCGGCGAGTATCAAGGTGGGCGACGATACCGTCACCGATGCCGACAAGCGTGACTATGCCATGACCATGGATGTGCGCGAGATGATGCGCCGTTCGTCCAACGTGGGCTTTGTCCTGGTGGGGCGCAAAATCGGTGCCGACGACTTTGCCGCCTATGTGGACAAGTGGGGCATCGGTCACAGCTCGGGTGTCGATTTTCCGGGCGAGAGCCTGGGCATCGTCAAGGAGCGTGACCAGTATGACGGCGCCACGCTGGGCTCGATGAGCTTTGGGCAGGCGCTGTCTGTCTCGCCGATTGAGATCGCACGTGCCGTGGGCGGAATCGCCAACGGCGGCGTGATGATGACCCCGCACTTCTATAAGTCCAGCAAAGGCAACGAGAAGGACTGGGGCGAAGGCGAGCGCGCGATTTCGGAGGACGCCGCATCGCAGGTGACATCGTGCATGCAGACGGTCGTGTCCGAGGGAACGGGCGTTGGCGGCGCGGTTGACGGCTATGACGTGGCGGGTAAGACCGGTACGGCCGAACGTGCCGACGAGAACGGCGGCTACCTCAAGGAGAACTACATGTCGTCCTTTATGGGCTTTGCGCCGGCGCAATCGCCCAAGGTGCTGTGCTATATCACGCTCGACGGAACGCCGAGCGGCTCAGATGCCGCTGCGGTGCCGTTCCAGTCCATTATGGCCAACGCGCTCGACGTGCTGGGTATCCCGCGCA
Source organism: Collinsella sp. AM28-11LB (assembly GCF_003469895.1). Taxonomy (NCBI): domain Bacteria; kingdom Bacillati; phylum Actinomycetota; class Coriobacteriia; order Coriobacteriales; family Coriobacteriaceae; genus Collinsella; species Collinsella sp. AM28-11LB. The sequence goes on along the minus strand of NZ_QSKJ01000012.1, from coordinate 43,310 downwards.
CGAAGTAGGGGGTTACAATCTTTGGGGCGTGATTTGTTGTCCCATATGAGGGGTGTTCACATGCCCTGCACCACGCATGCGTTGCGCTGGGATACAATACGCCGATAGCATTATTAGGTTTACAGGGGAGCTGCAATGATAGAGATCGCCGTCAACAACCTCGCGGCCGCAACAGGGGCCCGAACCGTGACGGGAGAAGTCGATCGGGTATGCCGCGGGTGCGTTATCGACTCGCGCCAGGTCGAGGAAGGGACGATTTTCGTCGCCTTTCCCGGTGAAAACGTCGACGGCAATGATTTTGCTTCCCGTGCCGTCCAGTCGGGTGCCGGCGCCGTCGTGATGACGCGCGAGCCCGAGGCCGAGCTGGTCTCGCTGGCGCAGGACAAGGGCTGTGCCATCCTGCTGACCGATGATCCCGAGGAGTTTCTGCTGCGTTTGGCGCACGCGTACCGCCTGGAGCTTGGCTGCCTGGTCGTTGGTATTACCGGTTCCATCGGCAAGACGACGACCAAGGACGTGCTCGCCGCTGTGCTCGCCAAGCGCTATCGTGTCTGGGCCACCAAGGGCAATTTCAATAACCTGATCGGCATGCCGCTCACGGTGCTTTCCGCCCCGGCCGATACCGAGGTCCTGGTGCTCGAGATGGGCATGAACCATTTCCACGAGATCGAGCGCCTGTCCCAGTCCGCCAATCCCAACCTTGCCATTGTGAGCAAGATCGGTACCTCTCATATCGGTATTTTGGGCAGCCGCGAGAACATCGCCCGCGCTAAGGCCGAGATTGTCCAGGGCATGTGCGCCGCCGGCGACTATTTGCCGCTGCTGGTTTTGGGCGGCGAGGACGACTTTACGCCGTTCATTCGCGATACGTTCGCCCAGCCCGCTGGTATCGACGTGATGCTGGCCGGCGTCTCGGACGATGATGAGATCCGTGCCCGCGACATTCGTGTTGATGACGAGGGCCGTCCGGTCTTTACGCTCGATTTTGGCCAGGGCGAGACGATCGATACCATGCTTGCCATCCCCGGCGTGCAGTCCGTTCCTAATGCCGTTAAGGCCGCCGCGGTTGCCTATCGCCTGGGTGTGACGTCCGAGCAGATCGATGCTGCCTTTAGGGGCCTCGCAATCACCGGGCACCGCCAGGAGATCAAGCGCGCCAAGAGCGGTGCACGCATCATCGATGACTCCTATAACGCTAGCGCCGAATCGATGGCTGCCGGTCTCGATCTACTGTGCTCGCTTTCGTGCACGGGGTCTCGCATGGCGATCCTGGGCGAGATGGGCGAGATGGGCGATGAGGCTCCTCGCATGCATGAGCTCGTGGGCGCCTATGCCGCCGCCAAAAAGCTCGACATGCTGGCGTGCGTGGGTGGTGAGCTGGCCCAGCTTATGGCCGATGCCGCGCGCATGATGGGCATGGACGAGGACCGCATCCAGGTGTTCTCCGATTATCAGCAGGTGCTCGACCGCATGGGCGGCGCGCTTGAAAAACATGATGTTGTACTGGTCAAGGGTTCCCGCTTTGTTGAGCTCGACCGCTTTGTGGAAGGTGTGTGCTAGCCCATGTTCGGCAATCCCTCGTATCCAACGTATCAGGCCTTTTTGGGGCTTGGCATCGCCGCCGCCGTTGCGCTGCTGCTCATGCCGTGGTGGATCAAGCTGCTCAAGGTCGAGGGTATCGGCCAGCAGGTTCGTGCCGACGGCCCCAAGCGTCATTTGGTTAAGCAGGGAACGCCCACCATGGGTGGCGTTGTCATCCTCGTCGCGATCTCGCTGACCTGCCTGCTGATGGGCAAGCTCACCACCGAGCTCGTGCTCGTGCTCCTCGCCACGCTGGCGACCGGCGTGCTGGGCCTGATCGACGACCTGACCTCCGTTACGCATGGGCGCTCGCTCGGTCTGACGCCCCATGCCAAGATGATCGGCCTAACCATTATCTGTGTCGCCTTTACGGTACTTGCCGTCAACTGGTGCGGCGTCGCCCCTGAGATTCGTTTTCCCGGTGGGTTGACGATCGACCTTTGCGTACTTTCGACTACCATCTGCGGCTATTCGTTCCCGTGGCTCTATATTGTCTTTTGCTGGCTGATGATTGCCGGTCTTTCTAATGCCGTGAACCTGACCGATGGCCTTGACGGTCTTGCTGGCGGCACCTCCATGATTGCCATGCTCGCCATGGCTGCCATGGCATTTTTGCACGGAGACGTGAACCTGTCCATCTTCTGCACCGCGTGTGCCGGTGCCTGCTTGGGCTTTCTGTGGTTCAACTGCTATCCGGCGAGCATCTTTATGGGCGATACCGGCTCGCTTGCCCTAGGCGCCGCGTTTGCCTGCACGTCCATCATGACCAACACCGAGGTCGTCTCCCTCATCATCGGCGGCCTGTTTATCGTTGAGACCCTTTCGGTCATGATTCAGGTTGTCTACTTCCACTTTACGCACAAGCGCGTCTTCCTTATGGCGCCCATCCATCATCATTTCGAAAAGAAGGGCTGGGCCGAGACCAAGGTCGTCATCCGTTTTTGGATTATCGCTGCGGCCTTTGGTGCCGTTGGCCTTGCTCTGTTCTTCCAGTTGGGATAGTGGTCTTTCATGCCTCTTGCTGATGTCTTTAGCCTGCTCGTTTTGGGTCAGGGCAAATCCGGTCTCGATGTCGCCCGCTGGGCGCTGGCGCATCCCGAGCGCGTAAGCGCCGTTACCGTGTATGGCGGCGGCACGTCTGAGCCCAATGACGCCACGCGTGCGCTCGAGGCTGCCGGTGCGTCGTTTGTCTATGGGACCGAACAGGTCGAGGGCGCCTATGACGTATGCGTGACGTGCCCGGGCATCTCGGAGTTCTCGGGCTTCTTTAAGACCGGGCACGAGCATGCCGCCCAGATTATGGGTGAGCCCGAGTTTGCCTATCGCCTGTCGCCCGATAACTGGATTGCCATTACGGGCACCAACGGCAAGACGACCACCACGTCGCTGACTGATTATCTGCTCAAGGCTGCCGGCGAGGCCAGCGTAGCTGTCGGCAACATCGGCGAGCCGCCGGTCAACGAGATTGACGGCCGAGCCCACAACGAGTGGTTTGTGGCTGAGCTCTCGAGCTATCAGATTGCTACGACCACCGAGCTCCACCCTCGCGTGGCGGTGCTGCTCAACATCACTCCAGACCACTTGGGCTGGCATAAGAGCCATAAGAACTACGCGCTTGCCAAGGTCAAACTGTTTGACAATATGGGCGATGACGATCTGGTGGTTGTCGACGTCGAAGACGCCGGCATTCACGAGTTCGATGAGTACATCTACACGCCGGGTCGTCGCATCTGCAAGGTTGCCTTTGACGAGCCTGAGGGCGAGGATGTCGCCTTTGTGCGCGATGGCAAGATGGTCGTGCGCCTGAAGGGCGTCGAGACCCCGCTCATCGCTACATCCGAGCTCAAGATCTCGGGTCATCACAATGTTATCAATGTCCTGTGCGCTGCCACGGCTGCCCTGGCAGTCGGTGCCGATGTCGATGGTGTCTGCCGCGGCCTGGCCTCGTTCCAGCCGCTCGAGCACCGCGTGGAGCCGTGTGGCGAGATTGACGGCGTGCGCTACGTCAACGATTCCAAGGCGACCAACACCGATGCGGTCGAGAAGGCCCTGACGGCATTTCCCGATGACGACGTGATCTTGCTGCTCGGCGGCCACGATAAGGGCACGCCGCTCACGGACTTCGCGCGCGTCGTTATGGATAACGTACGCTCGGTCGTCTGCTTTGGCGATGCACGCGAGCGCTTCACCGCCGCTATGGACGAGGCCGATGTCGATGGCGATGTGGATATCGCCCAGGCGGATGACCTACGCGACGCCGTGGACGTTGCCCGCTCGCTGTCGAGCCGTGGCGACGTGATCTTACTTTCTCCTGCCTGCTCTTCGTTCGATGAGTTCTCGGGCTATGAGGAGCGCGGCCGCGTGTTTAAGGACTATGTTGCCCAGCTTGCCGCTGCGGCGAAATCGCAAATGGAATAGGGGCTGCCGGTGAGAGAGGAGAGCCCCCGACAAGGTATGAGGAGGCCCGACTCGGACCGTGCTTCCTCGTGGCGCAGCAATCCGCGTTCCGGTCGCGGCGGGCAGACGTTTAGCGAACGCTATATTGCCGGCGTTCCCGCCCGTATCATGCGCCCCCGTTTGATATTCATGGCCTGCCTGTTTACCTTGGTGTGCTTTGGCCTGCTGATGGTGTACTCGGCATCTTCGGTCGAGGCGCTGCACGAGAATGGCTCGGCGACGTTTTTTTTGGGTCGACAGGCCGCGTTTACCGCGATCGGTGTTCTAGCGCTGATTGCCATCGTGCGCGTTTTGCCGGACAGCTGGTTTGGGGAGGATGTGCTCAGGATCTTCCTTATCGGCATGATGCTCTTGCTTCTGCTGGTTTTCTTGGTGGGCAGCGGCAGCCGTGGCGCCACGCGCTGGCTCAACATCGCCGGCATTCAGTTCCAGCCTTCCGAGTTTTTAAAGCCATTTGCCATCGCGTATTCGGCCATCATGCTCGACCGCTTCTTTTCGTCCGGTGGCAACATCAACGAATTCCTTCGCAAGATGGGCATCTACCTGGGCATTTCGCTCTTTCTGATCTTTATCCAGCCCGATTTCGGTACCGTCCTGATTATCCTGTTGACCCTCATGTGCATGGCGTTGTTCGCGGGTCTCGACCCCAAATTCATCCTCGGCGTGATAATCTTCGGCATTCTCGTGATCGTGATTGCGCTTGTTGCAGAGCCGTACCGTATGGTGCGTATTCAGGTTGCCTTGAACCCTTGGGCCGACGAGTATGGTGACGGCTATCAGGCCACGCTTGCCATCATGGCCTTTGCCTCGGGCGGCCTGTTCGGCCGTGGCATCGGCAACTCAACCATGAAGTACTCGTATCTGCCCGAGGCGCACAACGACTACATCCTGGCCATCGTTGGCGAGGAGGCCGGTTTTGTCGGAACCGTGCTGTTCTTCTTGGTGTTTGCGATGCTGATCTACTCGGCGTTTCGCATTGCCGAGCAGGCGACCGACCGTCGCGGAGCGCTTATGGCGTCTGGCTCCGCGGTCATCCTTGCGGTGCAGTTTTTGATCAACGCGCTGGGCATTCTCAATGTGTTTCCCATGACGGGCAAACCGCTGCCGTTTATTAGCTACGGCGGCTCGTCGATTATTGTGTCGCTTATGCTCGCCGGGTTGATCCTGCGCGTTTCGTACGAGAGCGCCCGCCGCGATGAACATGACCGCCGCCGTGAGAGCTTTGCCGTTATGGACGAGAGCACCGCCGGCGTTGCCCATGTGCGCGGTGAACGACCTTCGCGTAGCGGCTTTACCGTTCTGGATGGTTCTGCATCCGAGCCGGTAGCCCGTCCACGCCCGCGAACGGCTCCGCAAGGTCGTCCGCAGCGCCCCAGCCCTCGCAACGCGGGCGGCGGATATAATCGAATCGATTTGAACTCGGACCCGTCGGCGCGTCTGCGCACCGACGACCAGGGACCGCGTGTACGAAGGGACTACCATGACCGATAAGATGACCGTTGCTATTGCAGCCGGCGGCACGGCAGGACACATCAACCCTGCGCTCGCCTTGGCCGAAGAGCTGCGTGACCGTGGTCACTACGTTGTGTTCGTGGGCCAGTCGCGCAAGCTCGAGGGTCGTCTGGTCCCCGAGGCCGGGTTTGATTTTGTGCCCATTACGGTCACGGGCTTCGACCGCTCCCGTCCTTGGACGGCGCTGACCTCGCTGTGGCGTGTCAACAAGGCCAAGCGTGCGCTCGCCAGTTATTTCTCAAAGGTCGGCAAGCCCGATGCCGGCATCGGTTTTGGTGCCTATGTCGAGGTTCCGCTGCTGGGGTGGTGCAAGGGCGCGGGCGTTCCGTATCTGCTGCATGAGCAGAACTCTGTTCCGGGCCTGGCCAACAAGATGATGAACTCCCACGCCGCCCGCGTGTGCATCTCGGTGCCGGCAGCGCGCGCGGTCTTTGAGCGCGAAGGCGACCCTGACCATGTGCTCATGACCGGCAACCCCGTACGTCGCTCGGTGATCGAGGGCGATCGCGCTCGCGGCCGCAAGGCACTTGGCGTTCCCGAGGACGCTACGCTGCTGCTCGTCTTTGGCGGTTCACTTGGCGCCCAGCACCTCAACGAGCGCGTGGTTTCGCTCAAAAACGAGCTGCTTTCGCGCAAGAACCTCTATGTGTTGCATTCGACGGGTGCCGACGGCTTTGAGGAGACCGAGCGCGCTTTGGCGCTGACGCCCGAGGAAGCGAAGCGTTACCGCGTCCAGCCTTACATCGACAACATGGGCGATATGCTGGCTTCTGCCGATTTGGCGCTCTCGCGTTCGGGCGCATCGAGCGTGGCCGAGATCGCTGCGCTTGCCGTGCCCTCGGTGCTCGTGCCGTATCCGCATGCGACGGCCGACCACCAAACCACCAATGCCCGTTATCTGGTCGACGCCGGGGCCGGCGTACTTTGCGCCGATGCCGATATCGACGGTTCTGCCTTTGCCGATGAGCTGCTGCACCTGGTCGATGATGCGTCGGCGCGCGACGCCATGCGTCAGGCGGCGCGTGGTCTGGCTCAGGATAGGGCCGCCGCTCTTCTGGCGGATGCGGTAGAGGGTTTGCGTTAGTTAGACGGGATATCGTCGGTCGCCCTCGCGCTGATGCGGTAGGTGCGGTACAGTTAACGGGTTACAGGCAGTGTTTACGCAAGGAGTACACGAGCACATGGCTGATTCCCAGACTGCAACCTCCGCGCCCAAGTTTAAGAGCGCCCACTTTATCGGTATCGGCGGCGCCGGCATGAGCGGCATCGCCCTCGTTCTGCACGAGCGCGGTTATGCCGTTACCGGCTCTGACCTTAAGACGTCACGTTATATCCGCCAGCTTACCCGCGCTGGCGTGAAGGTGCATGTGGGCCATGAGGCCGCCACGATCGACGAGGTCAAGCCCGACGTGGTTGTTGTCTCCACCGCTATTCCGGAGTCCAACCCTGAACTTGTGCGCGCTCGCGAGCTTGGTATTCCCGTGTGGCCCCGTGCCAAGATGCTCTCTGCTTTGGGCCACGGCTACACCACCGTCGCTGTTGCCGGCACGCATGGCAAGACCACCACGTCTTCGATGTGCGCCACCATGCTCGACCGCATGGGCCTGGATCCGAGCTTCTTGATCGGCGGCATCGTCGAGGGCTATGACACGAACGGCAAGAACGGCTCGGGCGACTACTTTGTCGCCGAGGCCGACGAGTCCGACAGCTCCTTCCTGTTCCTGAACCCCAACGTGGTCATTGTGACCAACGTCGAGGCCGACCACCTCGATCACTACTCGGGTATCGAGGAGATCGAGGCAACTTTCGCCAAATTCATGAGCCTGGTGGGCGAGGACGGCACCGTCATCGTCTGCGGTGAGGATCCGCATCTGGTCGAGCTCGCCAAGTCGACGGGCCGTCACGTGCTTTCCTACGGCTTTGCCGAGAGCAACGATGTCGTCTGCGTGCATCCGGATGTCAAGGGCATCCAGAGTGACTTTATCGTTCGCTTTGAGGACGGCACTGAGCACGCTGTGGAGATCAAGAGCAATCCCGGTCGCCACAACATGCTCAACGCCACGGCGGTGCTCACCGTCGCCCATGTCCTGGGCCTTGACATCGACGCCGCCGCCAAGGCGCTCTCGAGCTTTGAGGGCGTCCGCCGTCGTTTTACCCACGTGGGCGATATCGATGGCATCACCGTGGTCGATGATTACGGCCATCACCCCACTGAGATCAAGGCGACGCTTGCTGCCGCTTCGTCGCTGGGCTACAAGCACGTCGACGTCGTATTCCAGCCGCACCGCTATTCGCGCCTGCAGGCCCTGTGCGACGACTTTGCCGATGCATTTGCCAATGCCGATAAACTGCTGCTGATCGATGTGTTCTCGGCTGGCGAGATGCCCATTCCGGGTGTCACCTCTAAGATGCTCGCCGATACCGTGCGCGCCAAGCATCCTGGCAAGGAGGTCGTGTACTGCTCCAGCCGTCTTGAGCTCAATCAGGAGCTCGAGCAGATGGTGGGCGAGGGCGACCTGCTGCTCACCATGGGTGCCGGTGACGTTACGACCGTCGGTCCCGAGTTCATCGAGTATCTGACTGCCAAGAAAGACGCTTAAGTCAAATGGGTCTGTTTAACGCCGTCATGGCGCTCTCGGGCATGATCGACACGGATGTGATCGAGGACGAGCGCCTTGCGCGTCATACGAGCTATCGTATCGGCGGCAAGGCCGACCTCTTCGTGACGTGCCATAGCTATCATGCCCTCCGCCGCGCCGTGGCGGTGCTCGATCGCGAGCAGGTGCCGTGGGTCATCATCGGCAAGGGCTCCAATCTGCTGGTTGCCGATGGTGGTTATCGCGGTGCCGTCATTTCGCTCGGACGTGAGTTTCAGCGCACGGTTGTTGCCGATGACGGCTGTACGCTGACGGTCGGTGCGGGCGTGATGTTTGCGCGCCTGGTCAACGATGCCCTGTCGCGTAGCCTCTCGGGCCTTGAGTTTGCCGTTGGCATCCCTGGTTCGGTCGGCGGTGCGATATCTATGAATGCCGGCACACGGACCGAGTGGATTGGCTCGCTGGTCGAGGATGTCGTAACGTTTGACCCGGCATCCGGTATCAAGCATTATGCGGGGTCCGAGATCACTTGGGGCTACCGCGAATGTAGCCTTCCCCGCAATGAGATTATCCTCGAGTGCGTGCTCAAGCTTAAACCGGCGCCCAAGGCCGACATTCGCGAGCGCATGGAGCGGTACCTGACGAGGCGCAAGCGTACACAGCCCATGGGTCGCGCATCCTGCGGGTCGGTCTTTCGCAACCCGCCCGATGCGAGTGTGGGCAAGCTTATCGAGGATTGTGGATTAAAGGGTTTTTCGATTGGCGGCGCGGAAGTTTCGCCCGTTCACGCTAATTTTATCGTTAATAACGGAACTGCCTCGGCCGATGACGTTGCCGCGGTTATCAGACATGTGCACGGAAAGGTGAGGGAGGCGTATGGCATCGAGCTCAGACCGGAAGTTAAATTCCTCGGCTTCTAGAGCATCGAAACCCACCTTCCGCCGCGCCGGAGGGCGTTCCGGCGCGCCTGCCAAACCTCAACGCAATACCGTCGCGCACTCTAAGTCTGTCGGGCATGCTCGACAGACCAGTCGTCCGGTCGTCGGCTCGCAGCTCGGTAATCGTCCGGCCGCAAAAAAGTCCTCGCGTCCCTCGGTGACGTCAAAGCCTGTTATGGGCGCCAAGCCTGCCCGTCCCATGGCAGCTCCTAAGCCCTCGACGGGAACTAAAGCGGCGCGTCCGGGTCGCATGCTAGGCGCATCGAAACCGCGCTCGCTGACATCGGTGTCGGCTACCGCCGAGAAGCCTTCGGGTAAAAAAGGCGTCAACCCGTTGTCTTCACTTGGGGCGATGGCAAATAAAACATCAGACGCCGCTTCTGTCGTTGCAGGCAAAGGCAAAATCCTGGGCGGCGTTCTGGCCGTCTTGGCCGTGCTCGTCGTCGTTGCCATCGTGGTGATCAACTCTGGATTGTTTACCGCCACTGATATTCAGATTCAAGGCAGCGAGCATGTGACGAAGCACGATGCTGTCCAGCTGATCGATTTGCCCGAGGGAACGTCGCTTTTTAACGTCGATCCCGACCAGATTACCGAGGACCTCAAGCAGAACCCGTGGGTCTCGGGCGTGGATGTCCAGCGTCAGTTCCCGCATACGCTCATCATTACGCCGATGGAGCGCAAGGTCATCGCAATTGCATATATCAGCTCCGATGACCTTGCCTGGGCCATCGGTGATGATGACACCTGGATCGCCCCGCTGTCGACGTCGGTCGAAGTGGACGACCAGGGCAACGTCATCACGACAGGGCAGGGCTCAAATACCCTGACCGGCATTGATGCCGCACTGGCGCTCGCTAAACACTATGGCGCGGTGTTGCTGACTGATGTCTCGGCGGATGTCGCTCCGGTTTCCGGCCAGGCGGTGAGCTCCAAGGCCGTTAAGGCTGGCTTGGATTATGTGCGTGGTTTTTCGAGCGAGTTCTTGGGACAAGTCAAGGATATTTCCACGCCTTCGGTCGAAGCCATCTCGGCAAACCTCAATAACGGCATTGAGGTGTCGCTGGGCGATTCGGACGATATCGCCAAGAAAGAACGCGTAGTCACTAAGTTGCTTTCGCAGGTAGAGGGCGTAACGTATATCAATGTGCGCTCTCCGGGCAACTACACATTTAGGAACGCTCCGACCTCGTAGCGCTGGTTGATGCTTTGTTGAGGGGCCATACCACGCCGTTTATCTGGTTTGTTTGGTTTTCACGGTCAATTATTTGACTGATACGTTCATAATGTGCAAACATAATACGGTTTACCTTTGCATTTACTTTCAACCTGAAGGTTAATGTGCGCAGGGGTCGACCCATGCTATGGCTATAACCTTTGTTCGGAGGACCGACATGCACGAGACAGAGATCAACAACTACCTTGCCGTCATTAAGGTGGTCGGCGTCGGCGGCGGCGGTACCAACGCGGTCAATCGAATGATCGAAGAGGGCATCCGCGGCGTCGAGTTTGTTGCCATCAACACCGATGCTCAGGCACTCGCGATCTCTGATGCCGATATCAAGGTGCACATCGGCACCGACCTTACCCGCGGCCTGGGCGCCGGCGCCAACCCCGAGGTTGGCCGCAAGGCTGCCGATGAGTCCCGCGACGACATTGCCGAGGCGCTCGCTGGCGCCGACATGGTGTTCATCACCTGCGGCGAGGGCGGTGGCACCGGTACCGGTGCTGCTCCCATCGTTGCCGATATCGCGATGAACGAGGTCGGCGCACTGACCGTCGCCGTCGTGACCAAGCCCTTCACCTTCGAGGGCCGCAAGCGCAAGAAGAGCGCCGAGGAGGGCATCAAGACCCTCTCCGATTGCGTCGACACCATGATCGTCATTCCTAACGATAAGCTGCTCGACATCGCCGAGAAGAAGACCACCATGCTCGAGGCCTTCGCGATTGCCGATGGCGTCCTTTCCCAGGGCACCCAGGGCATCACCGACCTCATCACCGTCCCCGGTATCATCAACCTGGACTTCGCCGATGTTAAGACCATCATGAAGCAGGCCGGTACCGCCATGATGGGTATTGGTACCTCTTCTGGGGATACCCGTGCCGTCGACGCTGCCCAGCAGGCCATCTCCAGCCCGCTACTCGAGAGCTCCATCGATGGCGCCACGCGCGTGCTGCTCTCCATCGCCGGTTCCAAGGACCTGGGCATCCAGGAGATCAGCGACGCCGCCGACGTTGTCGCCAACGCCGTCGACCCCGAGGCTAACATCATCTTCGGTACCGTTGTCGACGAGTCCCTGGGCGATCAGGTGCGTATCACCGTCATCGCTACGGGCTTCTCCGACTCCAACGTCAACCGTCAGGACGAGCTCTTTGCTGCTCAGCAGTCTCAGAGCAAGGTCGCTGCCTCCGCTGAGCCGCAGCGCACCGCTCCTGCCGCCAGCCCGGCTCAGGCCGCTCCGACCCGCAACGTCGGTGGCACCGAGCTTCCTAACTTCGGCAACGATCAGTTCGAGCTTCCCGACTTCCTGAAGCGCGGTAGCTTCTAAGTCGTTCTTTGCATTGTTGTGCACAGGGGCGTGTCCGTATGGATGCGCCCTTTTTATTTCGACTTTGTAAACTAGAACCTCCAATCTCTTTACGTTCCCTTTACGATTGCCTCCAGTGCAGCAGGTATCCTTTTAAGGAAGTATGACAGCCGTATAAACGCGGGCTGTAGCGGCGATGCCGCGTACTTGTGTTATTAGGAGGCTTTGGTATGGCAGCACGTGCGGACAAAGTTTCGCGTGTCGACCATGATGGAGTTACGTTGGTGGAGGGCGCGACATCCTATGTTCGCTTTGCCTTCACCGAGCGCGTCGGTGGTGTTTCCGAAGATGCGTACTCCTCACTCAACTTGGGCTCGCATGTTGGCGATGATCCCTTTGCTGTTCAAGAAAATCGTCGTCGCGCGCTCGAGGCTATGGGTGCCGCCGAGTGCGAGCACAACCTGCTCGTTCCCAATCAGATCCATGGTGACCATATCGTTGCGGTGACCTCGAACGGCGCCGATGACCTTGAGGACGTTCGCGAGCAGATTGCCGAGGGCTGCGATGCCATCGTCTGTACGGCGCATAACGTGCCCGTGCTGCTCTGCTTTGCCGACTGCGTTCCCGTGGTGCTGGTGGCTCCCGGCGGATTTGCCGTGGTGCACTCCGGTTGGAAGGGCACGATTGCACGTATTTCCGCCAAGGCGTGCCAGGCGCTTTGCGATGCTGCCGGCTGCGATGCGAGCGACGTTTCCGCCTATATCGGTCCCCATATCTTGGGTGACGAATATGAGGTGTCCCAGGAACTCATGGATCGCTTTGCCACCGAGTTCTCGTGCATCGATGCGAGCATCTCTCGCATGCTCGATCTTTCCGCTGCCATTTGCGAGGCGCTGGTAGATGTCGGTGTCGACGCGGATAATATCGTGGATACCAAGCTTTCGACTGTGCGTCAGAACGACCGCTTTTTTTCCTACCGTAACGAGAACGGCACCTGTGGGCGCCATGCTGCGATCGGCGTGATGCTATGAGAAAGATCGTATCGGTCCTGAGCGCCGCTGTGCTTACGCTTACGCTGTGCGCCTGTTCTTCGGGATCTTCTACTTCTTCCATTACCGTCGCCGGCTCGACCACCTGCCTACCCATTGCCGAGATTGCGGCCGAGGGCTTTAAGGAAGAGACCGGCATCGACGTACTTGTCTCCGGTCTGGGCTCCTCTGCGGGCATCGAGGCCGTCAGCAACGGCACGGCCGATATCGCCAGCTCATCTCGCGGCCTCAATGCCGACGAGCAGGATCTGGGCCTGACCCCGATTGTGATCGCGCACGACGGCATCGCGGTCATCGTGAATGACGATAACCCGGTCGATAACCTCTCGACCGGGCAGCTCCGCGATATTTACGCCGGCAAGATCACCAACTGGAAGGAAGTCGGCGGAGAGGACCTGAAGATTCAGGTCATCAACCGAGATGAGGCGTCTGGCACGCGTGAGGCCTTTCGCACCATCGTGATGGACGGCACCCCGTTCGATCGTCGCTCGGCCGTTCTTTCGGGCACGGGTCAGGTGCGCGACGTGGTATCTCGTTCGCGCGGTGCCATTGGCTACATTTCGCTGGGCTTCGTCGATAGCCTCAACGCCAAGACCTCGGTCAAGGCCGCCTCGGTCAATCATGTTGAGGCGTCCGAGAAGACGGTCGCGAGCGGCGGCTATCCCATCTCGCGTGACCTGTACTTCTTTGTGAAGGGTGCGCCTTCGCAGCAGGCGCAGGATTACATCGACTACGTGACGTCCGAAAAGATGGACAAGCAGATTCGCGAGGCGGGCTTTATCCCCGTCACCAACGACGAGAAGGGGAGTGAGTAGCATGGAAGCACAGGAAAACTCCCAGACTGAGCAGAATGTTCAGGCGCCCAAGAAGCGCGAGCTGGCGCTCGTATCGCGCAGTACCTATATCAAGGAGAAGGCGCTGCAGTGGATCTTCTTTGCCTGCGCGTTCTTGGCGGTCGTTACCGTCATCCTGATTTTTGTCTTTACCACGTACTCGGCGCTGCCCGTCTTTACCGACATCGGTCTGGCGGACTTCTTCAGCTTTACGTGGGCGCCCTCTGAGGGCCACTATGGCATCATGTCGCTGCTTGCCGGCTCAGGTCTGGTGACTGTCGGTGCGCTCGCCATGGGTGTGCCCCTGGGCGTGGGCACGGCCGTGTATCTGGTCGAGATCGCCAGCAAGCGCGTGCGCAAACTCATCAGCCCCGCCGTCGACCTGCTGGCGGGCATTCCCTCCATCATCTACGGTTTCTTTGGCATGATCATCATCCGTCCGTTTATCGCGCAACTGACCGGGGGTCTTGGTTTTGGTGCGCTAACGGCGTGGTTCGTGCTTGCCATCATGATCGTCCCTACCATCACCACGCTCACTATCGACGCTCTCAATTCCATTCCCATGGGCATTCGCGAGGCATCGTATGCCATGGGCGCCACCAAGTGGCAGACCATTTATAAGGTCGTGCTACCTGCCGCCAAGCTGGGTATCGTGGATGCCATCGTGCTGGGTATGGGCCGTGCCATCGGTGAGACCATGGCCGTGCTCATGGTCGTGGGTAACGCTCCGGTTATTCCCGACAGCATTGCGAGCCCCATCTCGACGCTCACGAGCCAGATCGCGCTCGACATGAGCTATTCCTCGGGCCTGCACCGCTCGGCGCTGTTCGGCATGGGCGTGGTCCTGTTTATCATCTCCGCCACGCTGGTGGGCATCGTCCGCCTGATTTCCAAGAAGAAGAGGGGGTAGGCTATGTCCGATTCCGTTGACACGACGGTCGATACGACCTCGTCGCGCGAGCGCATCAAGCGTGCCCTTTCCCACGGCAGGAAGGGTCGCATCAACAAAGACCTGTCCAACAAGATCATGCTCGGCGTGTTCCGTGCCGCAGCATACATCACCACGCTGGTGCTGGTCGCTATCATCGCCTACGTGGTCATTAACGGCCTGCCGCATATCTCGTTCGACTTTATCTTCGGTTGGCCCCAGGGCGTCAACGCCGAGGGCGGCATTTGGCCCACGATCGTCTCGACCGTCTACGTGACGGCGCTCGCCATGCTTATCTGCACGCCGATCGCTGTGCTGGCAGCCGTCTATCTGGCCGAGTACGCCAAGCAGGGCAAGGTCGTCGAGCTCATACGCTACGCTGCTGACGCTTTGGCGTCGGTGCCCTCCATCGTTATGGGCCTGTTTGGCTACGCCTTGTTTGTCGAGGCCATGGGCCTGGGCCTTTCGATGGTCTCTGCCGCTCTGGCGCTGGCGCTTCTGATGCTGCCTATCGTCATGCGCACCACCGAAGAGGCCATTCGCGCCGTTCCGCGCTATATCCGTTGGGGCGCGTACGGCTTGGGCGCCACCAAGTGGCAGGTCGTCTCCAAGATCGTACTTCCTTCGGCCTTTGGTCGCATTGCCACCGGCATCGTCCTTGCCATCGGCCGCGCCATCGGCGAGACCGCCGTGGTGCTCTACACCATGGGCCAGGCCATCAATCTACCTATTTCGCCGCTCGATTCCGGCCGCCCCATGACGGTTCACCTGTACCTGCTTGCCAACGACGGCATCAACATGAACGCGGCCTACGGCACCGCGCTTTTGCTGATGGCGATTATTCTGGCCTTCAACCTGTTTGCGCGCTACCTGTCGCGCAAGCGTCGCTAGTTAAGGAGTCCCATGTCCGTCTATCAGTCCGCTCCCACGCCGGAGCAAGCAGCCATCACGGCCAAGGATTTCAACTTTTGGTACGGTGACTTTCATGCGCTGACGGGGCTCGACCTCAACATCGCAAAAAACGCCATCACCGCCTTCATTGGCCCTTCGGGCTGCGGCAAGTCGACGTTTTTGCGCTGCATCAACCGCATGAATGACCTGATCGAGGGTACGCGCGTCGAGGGTACCATGACGCTCGACGGCAATGATATCTATGCCGAGGGCGTCGACCCGGTCGACCTCCGTCGTCGCGTGGGCATGATCTTTCAGCAGCCCAACCCGTTTCCCAAATCCATCTACGAGAATGTCGCCTTTGGCCCTCGTTTGCAGGGCGTGACTAGCAAAAGCGACCTCGATGACATCGTGGAAGAATCGCTCAAGCGCGCCAACCTCTGGAAAGAGGTATCCAATCAGCTCAACAAGGATGGTTTGGCGCTCTCGGGCGGTCAGCAGCAGCGTCTGTGCATCGCCCGCGTGCTTGCGGTGCAACCCGATGTCCTTCTGATGGACGAGCCCTGCTCCGCCATCGACCCCACGTCCGTCTCTAAGGTCGAGGATCTGATGGCCGAGCTGGCGCCCGAGATGACGATTATCATCGTCACGCATTCTATGCAGCAGGCAGCTCGTATCAGCGACTACACCGCATTCTTCTTGCAGGAAGTTGCCGGCGAGCCCGCCACGCTCATCGAGTATGGTCAAACCGACGCGATCTTCACCAGTCCGGTGGACTCGCGTACGGAAGACTATATCACCGGCCGCTTTGGCTGATCGGTGCGACTAGTCCCAAGCCGATCGGACCTAGTCCGGTGCGTATTCACTGTGCGGGCGGCATGACCGCACCCAACTGATTGGAGTGAACCATGCGCAAACTGTTTTCCCGTCAGCTCATCGAGGCCCGTCACGAGATGCTGAGCATCTATGAGGCCGTCGATCTGGCCCTCCACGATGCCGTAAAGGCCTATGTGACCGACGACCGCAAGCTCGCCACCAAGACCAAGAAGCGCACGCTTTCGATTGACGCACGCTGCGCCAACCTGGAGGCCGTCTGCTACAACCTGATTGCCACGCAGTCACCGGTCGCCTCCGACTTCCGCCTGCTTCAGACGATCATCTATGTTGACTTTAACCTGCAGCGCATGACCGATAAGGTCCGTCAGATTTGCCGCGCCACGCGTCATATGATCAAGGCCGACATCTCGCTGCCCAAGGAGCTTGTCGGCACGGTCGAGGCCGAGGCTGAGGCCGTCTACCAGGTGCTGGGCTCTTCGCTTTCTGCGCTCGTCACCAATGACATGTCCATCATCTGCAACCTGGCCGTCGAGGACGAGCCAGTGCACGCTGCCTACGAGAAGTTCTTTCGCATCTTTAACCGTATGGATACGGGCGACTTTATGGACGACGACAGCAACTATGACGACCTGCGTCGTGCCATCATGGTTTCACGCTACCTCGATCGCATCGCTTCGATTTCCATCGATGCCGCTTGCCGTCTGACCTTCCTGTTGACTGGTCAGCGTATGAACGCCGGCGATATCGCCCGCACTGATGAGGATGAGCTCGAGAGCATGCGTGTGCCTTCGGGCGAGGGTGTTATCATGAGGCCCGCCGTCGATGCTCGCTATGTTGCCAAAGTGCCTGCTAACGAGGTTAGCGAGGGCCTGCGCTACCTGCTGGATCATCTTGAGGATGAAGACGATGGCGAGGACGACGAGGAGTAGGGTAGCTCCGCTCGTTGAGAGATTGTAAATACCTGAGGGAGCGCGGCCTTGCGGATGCGGGGCCGCGCTCTTGCGTTAGCATGGGACTACTTGTTGTGCTGTCTGCGGAGGCGATTTGCCATGGATAACTATTTTGACTTGATGCGCGCTCGCCGCGAGCAGATACTCGAGCGCTTTTATGCCGCGCTCGATCGCGCTGGGAGGCCCCACGATGCCGCGCGTTTGATTGCCGTGTCCAAGACCGTTGGCGTCGACGAGACCATCGCGGCCATTCGGGCGGGGTATCGCCATTTTGCCGAGAACCGCCCGCAAGAGCTCGTCCGCAAGCTTACGGGTCTGGCGGAGCATCCGGAGCTGCCCGAGGTGCGTTTCGATATGATCGGCAACCTTCAGACTAACAAGATCAATGCGGTGCTGGGCTCAGCCGAGCTAATCCATTCGGTGGGGTCGCTTCATCTGGCGCAGGCTATCTCGAGCCGTGCGACTCGTAAGATCGAAGCGGGCGAGCTGGTTGCTCCTCAGCAGGTGCTGATTGAGGTCAACGTGAGCGGCGAGGAGTCCAAGGGCGGTTTTTCGCCCGATGAGATTCGCGCCGCCGCGGGTGAGCTTGCAGAGCTTGAGGGAATTTGCGTGCAGGGGCTTATGACTATGGCGCCCCGGGGGAATAAGGATGTGGCACGCCGCACCTTTGCGGGGCTTCGTGAGCTGAGGGATGAGCTGGAGGCAGCGCATCCCGATTTGAACCTGCCTGAGCTTTCCTGCGGCATGAGCGAGGACTTTGAGCCTGCCCTTGAGGAGGGCTCTACGCTCGTTCGCCTGGGCAGGGTAGTATTTAGCCCGGAGTTTGCAGTAAAATAGGGCTCTGAGGTGCGCACTGGTTTACAGAGCGCCTGCACTAAACCGTGAGAGGACACAACCATGGGCTTCCTTGACGAGATTAAAAATAAGATGCACCTGGGCGGCCAGCAGGGTTACGACCAGGGCTATAGCCAGGATGACGACTACGGCTACGATGACGGCTACGACGACGGCTATCAGGGCGGCGGCTACAGTGGTGCTTCGGGCGAGGGCTTCTATACCCAGGACGAGCCGAGCAACGGCCTGTTGGGCCAGACGCGCCGCGGTGAAGCTGAGTCGGTTGCCGTGTATACGCGCTCCGGTCAGCTGGTCGGCGATGACTCGCGTCATGCAACGACGTACAATCCGCCGTCGCGTTCTCAGGATACGGTCACCGGTGGCTATCGTCCCGGCGCCTACGACACGCCGTCGAGCTATGCCGAGAGCGCCCGTGCTCGCGCCGCGGCGCCTGCGCCCGCCCCTGCGCCGAGCGACGCCTCGGCCTATGCGAGCAACATCATCAACGCCACGCCGCAGCTGCCTGCCTATGTCCTGCGTCCCGAGAGCTATGATGACGTTGAGACCGTTGTCCGTCGTGTGCGTACCAAACAGCCCGTCGCGCTGATTTTTGTCGGCGTTCGCACCGAGGTCGCCAAGCGTGTCCTGGACTTTAGCTATGGCTTTGCCTGTGGCCTGGGCGCTACGGTCAAAGAAGTGGGCGATCGCGTGTTCATGGTGCTGCCCGCCGGCTGCGAGGTCAAGGATTCGGACCTCAAGAAGCTTCGTGCCGACGGCTACCTTAAGTAAACCCAAGACGAGGAGATTCTCATCAACATCTACACCATTGTCCAGCTGGTCAACACGCTGTTCAACTTCTACTCCACGCTCATCGTGGTCTATTGCTTTATGACGTGGATTCCCATGAAGCAGGGCGGCCTGCTGCAGGATATCGCTGCAGTGCTCGATAGCGTCTGCGGCCCGTGGCTCAACCTCTTTCGTCGGTTTATCCCGCCGATGGGCGGCGTTGATTTTTCGCCGGTCGTTGCGATTATTGCGTTGCAGTTGGTGCAGAGACTGGTTCTGCAGCTTCTTATAGGTATACTCGTATAGAACTGACTTAGTAACTTACGTCGGGCGTGTAGCGCCGAGGCGATGAAAAAGGAGACTTGTTATGGCTATTACCCCTGCAGACATCCAGGCTCAGACTTTCTCTGAGGCCAAGCGTGGCTACGATCCTGCCGAGGTCGACGTCTTCTTGGAGACGCTGTCTTCCGAGGTTGACGCTATGCTCGCTAAGATCGTCGACCTTAAGGGCCGTCTGACTGCTACTGAGCAGCAGCTTGCCGATGCACAGGCTCAGCTTGCCCAGGCTCAGGATACCGCCGCCCAGGCCGCCCCTGCCGCCCCCGTGGCCGCTCCCGCCCCTGACTTCTCCGCTCAGGAGCGCCAGATTTCCGCTGCCCTGATCGCTGCTCAGCAGACCGCTGAGACCATCGTCAACGATGCCAATGAGAACGCTGAGCGTATCCGCAACGAGGCTGACGCCAAGGCCCGCGAGGTTATCCGCCAGGCTCTGACCGAGAAGCAGGCCGAGCTCGAGGAAATCGACCGTCTGAAGGCTTCCCGTGAGGAGTTCAAGGCCGAGTACCTCAAGCTCATCCAGCACTTTATGGACGACGCCCAGAACTCCTTCCCGGCCGACCTCATGGCCTCCACGCCGGTTGGTTCTGCCGCTTCTCCTGCGGTGACTGTTCCCGCCGAGCCGCTGCCCGTCGCCGATCCGGTTGTCCCCGTGGCCGATCCCTTCGCCCCGATCGACAACTTCGCTGCCGACGACCTGGACTAACATTCGGCCTACAATTTAGTGCCTAGAAAGGACCCGCAGCTTGCGGGTCCTTTTTTATGACTGTGCAGGGTGTGCAGGGGTGCGCAACATAAAAAACCGAGCCCTGCACATAGTGGCGCAGAACTCGGTGAACGGGTGAGCGGTCAAGGGTAGGTTTTGCGGCATGTCCCAAAAATCTACTTGAGGAGGAAGTCGGAGAGGGGGATGGTGCGGGCCTCTCGATGCTCGGGGTCGGCGATATGGTCGGCAGGATAGCCACAGACGAGCATGTGATAGGGATAGACACCCTCGGGCAGGTCGAACTGCTCACGGGCCACCTCGGGCTTAAAATGGCACACCCAGCACGTTCCCAGGCCCTGCTCGGTGGCCTCCATCATCATCTGATCACACACGATGGACGTATCGATTTCACTGGAATTCATCTGATCATACGGGCGCACCCAAGCATCATCGGTAACGCTGCAAATGAGGAAGACAAGCGGAGCCCCAAAGATAGACCCATCACGAGCAAACCGAGGCTGACAAGCAGCAGCCTTCTCCAACAGCTCGGGCGTATCCAGCACCATTACACGAGAAGGATGATTATTACAAGCAGAAGGAGCAATCCGTCCAGCTTCAACAATAGCATCCACCACCGACTGCTCCACAGCCCGAGTCTCAAACTCACGACAAGAATAACGACCCCGAGCCAGATCCAAATACCCCATAACCAAACCCTCCAAAGTCAGCGAATCAATCCAAAGTAAACCAAAGGGTACCCAAAGCACCATCCAGCCAAACGCCCAACACAGCCCCAAAGTACCCATTCGGGCATAAAAGGCCGCATCAGCCAAAGCCCCATCGCATCCAAACTATCAGCCGAGGTTCCCAATGGTGGTACGCAAGGCGAAGGCCCGACACCTATTTACTTTCGAACGACTCTGCTACGCAGCCGGAGTGAGAAAGCAAATAGGTGCCGGGCCTTCGCCGGTGGGGCGGGTACCACTAATTAACCGCTTTCGAACGACTCTGCAAAGCAGCCGGAGTGAGAAAGCAAATAGGTGTCGGGCCTTCGCCGCCGGGACACGTACCCCCAATTAACTGTTCTTCATGACAATCGAATCCACGACATCGGCCACATTCTCACAGCAGTCGGCGCAGTACTCCAGGAAGGCATATACGTCACGCCAGGCGATGACCTCGAGCGGGTCCTTGCCGTTGACGTGCAGGTTGCGCATGGCGTTGATGTAGAGCTCGTCGGCCTCGGACTCGATGGTGTTGATCTGGATGACCAGTTCGCGCAGCGTTTTGGACTTGCGGTAGTTGGGCAGCTCGACCATCAGGTCCTTCATGGCGCGGCAAGCGTCGGTCACCTTGTGGGCGATGACGATGGCGTCGGGATGGATGCTCTGAATGTTGGTGAAGTAGACGCGCTGCACGACGCCCTCGATGCGGTCGAGCACGGTGTCGAGTGAGCAGCTCATCAAATTCAGATCCTCGCGCTCGAGCGGGGTGATAAAGGCGGTGAGCAGGGCGTCTTCAAGCTCGTGGTGCTTCTTGTCTGCCGCATGCTCAATGGCATGCATCTCCTCGAGCATATCGTGAATCTTCGCGGGATCGAAGTTCTCAAAAATCTGGGTAAGCAGCTCGGCGGCCTGGACGGCGAGGTCGGCGCAGGCGACGTAGTTGTCAAAGTAGAACGAATTGGGTTTCTTTGCCATGGGTGGGTCCTTTCGAGGCGAAGACGGGTAGGCGAAGTGTTGCGGTCCGGATGGACACTCGGTTTGACTAGAGGAACATCATGAACAGCTTGGCCATGAAAAAGCTGATGAGTCCGCAAGCGGGGAAGGTGAAGAACCAGGTGAACATCATGTCCTTGACGACGCCGAAGTTGATGGCTGAGAGGCGCTTGACGGCGCCGACGCCCATGATGGCGCAGGTTTTGATGTGCGTGGATGACACGGGGATGCCGGTAAGGGTGGCAAGTAGCAGGTTCGCGGCGCCCGCGAGGTCGGCAGAGAAACCCTGATACTTCTCGAGCTTAACCATGCTCTGGCCGACGGACTTGATGATGCGCTCGCCGCCCACGCTGGTGCCGATACCCATAGTGGCCGAGCACAGCAGCATAATCCAGATGGGGATGCCGGCATCGCCGACGCTCGTCTGGCCGTTGGCGAAGGCCACGCCTAAAAAGAGCACGCCGATGAACTTCTGTCCATCCTGCGCGCCGTGCATGAAGCTCATGGCCGCGGCACTCGCGATCTGAGCGTATTTAAAGAAGACGTTGGCACGTCGCCTGTTGGCGGCGGCAAAAAGAATCGAGACGAGCTTGCACAGGACCCAGCCCATGACAAAGCCCAGGCCGATGGAGAGCGCCAGGCCGTAGATGACCTTCATCCACTCGTGGACGTTGACGCTGCTCGCGCCGCCGAGGGCGATAGCGGCACCGGTCAGGCCGGCGATAAGGCTGTGGCTTTGCGAGGTGGGGATGCCAAAACGCGACGCTGTGGCGCCGTAGACGACGATGGAGAACAGCGCCGCGCACAGGCACGCGAGCGCCATGGTGCTATTTCCGCCAAAGTCGACGATATGTGAGATGGTGTTGGCGACGCTCGCGTTAAAGTGCGTCATGATGAGCACGCCGAGGAAGTTGAATGCGGCGCTCATGAGAATGGCAGCGCGGGCGGGCATGCAACGCGTAGTGACGCAGGTCGCGATGGCGTTGGGCGCGTCGGTCCATCCGTTGACGAAGATGGCGCCGAGCGCGAGAATCACGGTGACGGCAAGGACTGGGTTCGACACAAGCTGGCCGAGGAAGGTTGAGAACGTTACGTCCATATATGGGCTTTCTCGAAGTTTGCAGACACGTTACAAAAACATGATAAATCGTATCACCTCCTGCGGGTTTCTTTACCGAGTTCTGATGGGAGAAGTGAATTATTGGGTACTAAAATTGAATATTAGCCCTGTTGACCTCCGGTGTTCTTTTTGCTAACACGTCGTGCGGACGTGCGCATGCGGTCCGACACGCCAAAACCACAGCCTGTTCGCTTTACAATATGCAAACATGCGTTCGATAATAGGGGCATGGAATATCGACAGACAGATGGCAAAACTCGGCGCGTGCACAAGCAGTATGTGGACGTCGTGGCTCGCATCCTCGCGGGCGGACAAGTCGTGCCGGTCACCGTCTGCTGGGTTGACGGTCGCTGCTTTACGATTGACGAGATTGTCTCGACCACTGGGTTTGGCCTGACGGTTCACGGCATTCGTACGGCAACCTATAAGGTTCGTTTTGGCGGTCATGCGACCGAGTTGTATCTGGAGGACCAGGCGCACGAACGGCCGGACGGCTCGCAGACCCACGTGATGCGTTGGTGGGTCTGGGCGTTTGACCGCACGCTCGAGGGTGAGCGCCGCAGGTAAGAGGGCGCGGCATTCGGGTACAATGGCAGGAATCTTGTCGCTTAAGGCGTTGCTGTCGCGGCGCTATCTGAAAGGACGAAAGCATGAATGATATCCAGGGCTATCAGAACGGCCCCATCGAGACCGGTGCAAGCCGTGCCAAGGAGATGTCGCCGCGTGCGTACAACCTTGTCATGTCCGCCCTGATCTTTTTGGGCTTTTGCGCCATGGGTGCCGGCGCCTACTTTACGAGCACCATGGCGTTTGCCCGCATGATGATGAGCGGCGCCGCTTTGCCGCTGGTCTTTGGCTCGTTTATTTTGACCATCGTCGGCATTGTCATGATGTCGGCTGCCGCGGGCAAGCAGTCTGTGGGCCTGTCGCTCACGGGTTACGTGATCTTTGCGAGCACCTTTGGCCTGACCGCGTCGTTTGGCCTTGCCAACTACGACCTGCCCACCATCAACACCGCCTTTATCGCCACCGCCGCCATCACCTTTGTCTTTGGCGCGCTGGGCGTGACTTTCCCCAAGTTCTTCCAGCGCGTGTACGGCATCGGTTTTGGCGTTCTGCTTGCCACGATCCTGGTCGAGATCGTGCTGATGTTTATGGGTGTTTTGCAGTCTATTACCGACCTGATCGTAATCGTGGTGTTCGCCGGTTTTATTGGCTATGACACCTATGTGGCCACGACGGTGCCGCCCACGCTGCCCAACGCCGTGCTCATGGCGTCCAACCTGTTCGTGGATATCATCAACGTGTTCCTGCGCATCCTGAATATCCTTGGTCGTCGCGACTAGCGGCGAGTTGCAGCGGTGCTTGCCGCGCGCGTAAATCAATGCGAAAGGCGGTCCTTCGGGGCCGTCTTTTTTGTACGCGGCGGGGTATCATGGATGGGAAAAGCCGATAACGGCAGCGACAGGAAAGGTGACCACTTATGGCAGACGTCGACAACAGGAACCGTAACCGCAGGACCGGCCGCGCAGGGCAGCCCAACCCCAAGCGCGAGGCCCGTGCCAAGGCCGCCGAGCGTCACGTGGCAACTGTGTCCGAGGCGTGTGCCAAGGATATCGAGCGCTCGCTTGCCGGCGTGCGCGAATTCGACGGTATGCCTGCCGGTTTTGTCGCGGCGATGAAGGCCAAGGCCCAGGCGGCTGCGGCTGCCGAGGAGCAGGTTGCCGGGGTTGTGGAGGCTGACGCTGCCGAGGTCGAGGCCGCTGAGGTTGCGTCCGTCGAGACCGAGGTCACGGACGAGTCTGCGCCTGCCGAGGAACCCGCAGAGACCGAGTCCGCGCCTACCGAGGAGCCCGCTCCGACTCTGCCCGAGGTCACCGTGCTTGATGCCTCCGCCACGCAGGCCATTCTGGACAACGGCCGCGGCTATGCGCAGTTCTGCGACATGGCAGTGCTCGCCTTTGCCTCGTTCACCAACCCGGGTGGCGGCTACATCCAGGGCTATCTGGGCCAGGAGGCTACGCTCTGCGCCGATTCGTATCTGTACAACGTGCTCGACAAGCAGCGCAAGTGGTATGGCGAGAACCGTCGCCGCAATATCAACTGCGAGCTCTACCGCAACCGTGCGCTGGTAGTGCCTGCGGTGCGTTTTGACCGCAACCATGTGCATGCGTATGCCGATGTGATCGTGGCCGCCGCGCCCAATGCCAAGCGCGCACGCCAGGAGTACCGCGTGAGCGACGATGCGCTGCTGGACGCGCTGCGCGACCGTATCCGCTTTGTGCTCGCCATCTGCGACGAGCTGGGTCGCGAGAAGCTCGTACTGGGCGCTTGGGGCTGCGACAACAACGGCTTTGACGCCGAGGCCGTGGCTGAGCTCTTCCGCAAGGAGCTCGCATCGGGCGACTTCAAGGTCAAGCAGGTCTTCTTTGCTGTGCCCTCTACGCGCTGGGACGAGGACTTCGCCAAGTTCGAGCACGTGTTGGCAAACTTCCCCGAGCGCAACGAGGAGTCCTATGCCCAGGTTGCCGCCCGCGCTGCGGCCGCCCGTGCCGCCGAGCAGGCTCGGGCCGCTGCCGAGGACGATGAGGATGACGACGACTGGCGCAAATACTTGTAAACTGTGCGCGTGATGCGACATGCCGAGCCGACGGGGGCTGCTCCCGTCGGCTTTTTATTGAGTGGGGAGCTTACGATGAAAAACGTTCTATGCTTTGGCGACAGCAACACCTATGGTTACGATCCGGCTGGTATGCGCGACGGCACCGCGGTGCGCTATGCGCAGGATGTGCGCTGGTGCGGCGTGGCGCAGCGTGACCTGGGCGAGGGCTGGCATGTGATTGAGGAGGGGCTCAACGGCCGTACGACGGTGCGCGACGATATGTGCCACCTGGACACTAACCTCAACGGCATTCGCGCGCTTCCGATGCTGCTCGAGGCCCATAAGCCGCTGGACGCCATTGTGATCATGCTGGGCACCAACGACTGTAAGACGGTCTTTAACGTGACGGCTTCCGATATAGCCCGTGGCGCCATGGCGCTGATTCGCGCCGTCCGCGCGTTTTCGTGGACCGACGCTGCGCCTTGTCCGCGCATTCTGCTGATGGCTCCCATCAAGATCAAGCCGCAAATCGCCGATGTGTATATGACCGATTTTGACGAGCATTCCGTCGAGGCCTCGGAGCATTTTGCCGAGTACTACGCGCACGTAGCCGAGCAGCTTGGCTGCGACTTTTTGAATGCCGCCGACTTTGCCGAGCCGGGCGATATCGACTATCTGCATATGATGCCCGAAAGCCACGAGAGCTTGGGACATGCCGTGGCAGCCAAGCTCCAAGAGATGCTCGGTGAGTAGCGCAGCCCCAAACCACCACAAAGGGGACAGGCACTTTTGTGGTGGTTTTGCCCGGGTAAACGAGCGGCTTGGCTGCCACATGGGCATGGATGAGCTCATTGACCTGTTTGCCGAGGGGGATGAGCTTGTCTCAAATACCGCTTTTGAGGAGCTGGAGCTCGCCTATGACGTGGCGAACGGTGCGACCTTTGACGGCATCGTGTTCCGCTCCTGCGTATTCGATGGCGTCGACTGGAGTGGTTCGACGTTTCGTGACGTCGTATTTCGCGGTTGTCGCTTTATCCGCTGCAATATGGAAGGCTGCTGGCTCAACCGATGCGACTTTGTTGATTGCTCGGCGCCGGGGCTCAACTTGGTCAAGGCGCGCCTGTCGAACGTTTCGTTTGCATCATGCGACCTGAGCTACGCGAACCTTTCGGAGGGACGCATTGGCCCCATCACGGCGTGCGATGTGCGCCTGACCGAGGCGGCGCTCCAGGGGGCCAAGCTGGGGCAGCTGCGGCTGGATAGCTGCGACCTGACACGAGTTGATGTGTTCAAGACACCGCTGTGTGGTGTTGATGTATCGCGCTGCACGTTTGAGGCTCCCGTTGTTTCGGGCGACTACCGTGAGTTGCGAGGCCTGACAGTCAATGCCGAACAGGCGCTCGCGCTTTCGGGCTTGCTCGGCATCCAACTCGCAGACGATTAAGTGGTAAAAGAAAAACCACCACAAAGGTGCCTGTCCCCTTTGTGGTGGTTTTGCTGCAGGGCTAGTAATTCCACATGTGGTTGACGGGGCCGGAACCTTTGCCCATGTCAAAGCCGGCGGCGAGGGCGCCCGTTAGGTAGGCCTTGCCGGCGTTGACGGCGTCGGCAAGATCCATGCCCTGGGCCAGCGCGCAGGCGATAGCGGACGAGAGCGTGCAGCCGGTGCCATGCGTGTTGCCGGTCTCGATGCGCTTGTGACGGAACCATGTGGTGAGCGGATCGCCCAGGTGGTTGCCCTCGTCATCGAGCGGCGCGGGCTCCGCCAGCACGTCGTTGGCCTCGTTGACAAGATGTCCGCCTTTAACCAAAGACGCGCATCCAAAGCGGCGGGTGAGGAGCATGGCGGCATTTTGCTGCGTGCGCTCGGAATCGACCTCGTAGTCGAGCAGTGCCATGGCCTCGGGGATATTGGGCGTGATGACGGTCGCCAACGGGAACAGGCGACGCGTGAGCGCCTCGGCCGCATCCTCGGCAATGAGTCGAGCGCC
This sequence comes from Collinsella sp. AM28-11LB, assembly GCF_003469895.1. Taxonomy (NCBI): domain Bacteria; kingdom Bacillati; phylum Actinomycetota; class Coriobacteriia; order Coriobacteriales; family Coriobacteriaceae; genus Collinsella; species Collinsella sp. AM28-11LB. The sequence continues at coordinate 16,116 of NZ_QSKJ01000012.1, read as the reverse complement.
CGAGGTGGCTACCATGACGGGGTCCACGACCACGTTCGTTGCGTTCCAGGAGCTCAAGCGGTCGGCGATGACTTCGATAATCTCGACAGAAGAAACCATGCCGATCTTGACGGCGCTCGGGCGGATGTCGTCAAAGACGGCGTCGATCTGCGCGGCGACGATATCTGGCGAGATATTCTGCACGGCGGTGATGCCCAGGGTGTTTTGCGCCGTGATAGCGGTGATGGTCGTCTCGGCATACAGACGGTGCGCCGTAATGGTCTTGATGTCGGCTTGAATGCCGGCGCCACCGCTGGAATCGGATCCTGCGATGGACAGGACGGCAGGTACCTTGCTGCGATCCATGTTCGCTCCCTTGTTCGGTCGGAATCAAATGGGTCTTTAAGCCAGCATTATAAAGATGCCCGGGCCGACTCTATGTCGAACCCGGGCGGGCGATGCAATCTTTACGCAAATGTAAGCAAATGTTCACACGTCAACAACGGTCGACGTCGCGGTGCTTCCAAAAGCAATCGTGGCGACGAGTTAGTCCTCCATGCCGAGGTCGATCGTCGTGCCTTCGAACACCTTGTTGACAGTGCGAACGGCGCACATCTTGCCGCACATGGTGCAGGTGCCCTCGGTGGCGGCGGGGGATTCCTCGTAGCGCTTCTTGCCGGTGACCGGGTCGAGGGCGCACTTCCACATGGCGTCCCAGTCGAGCTTGCGGCGTGCCTGACCCATCCTGTCGTCCATGTCACGGGCGTGCGGTACCTTCTTGGCGATGTCGGCGGCGTGTGCGGCAATCTTGGTGGCCATGAGGCCATCGAGCACATCCTGAGCGTTGGGCAGGCACAGGTGCTCGGCCGGCGTCACGTAGCACAAAAAGTCGGCACCCGAGCTCGCGGAGATGGCGCCACCAATGGCGGCGGTGATGTGGTCGTAGCCCACGCCGATATCGGTCACCAGCGGCCCCAGCACATAGAACGGGGCGTTGTGGCACAGGCGCTTCTGCAGCTTCATGTTGGCGGCGATCTCGTCGAGCGCCATGTGACCCGGACCCTCGACCATGACCTGGACGCCGGCGGCCCAGGCGCGCTTGCACAGCTTGCCCAGCTCGATCATCTCGGCGGTCTCGGTTGCGTCGTTGGAGTCGTAGAGACAGCCCGGGCGGCAGGAGTCGCCGAGCGAAATCGTCACGTCGTACTCGTGGCAGATCTCGAGCACCTCGTCGTAGAACTCGTAGAAGGGGTTCTCGTTACCGGTGACCTCCATCCAACCAAACAGCAGCGAGCCGCCGCGGCTGACGATGTTCATGAGGCGGCCAGTCTCCTTAAAGGTCTTGATGACCGACTTGTTGATGCCGCAGTGGATGGTCATAAAGTCCACGCCGTCCTCGGCATGCGCGCGCACGACCTCGAGCAGATCGTCCTTGGTCAGCTTGACCAGCGGCTTTTCCATGTAGCCGATGGCATCGTACATCGGCACCGTGCCCACCATGAGCGGCGTCTCGTCGATGAGCTGCTGGCGGAACTGGCGCGTCTTGCCCGAGTTGGAGAGGTCCATGATGGCGTCGGCGCCAAAGTCCTCGGCGATCTTGACCTTCTTCCACTCCTCGGCGGCATCGGCCTTATCGCCCGAGATGCCCAGGTTGACGTTGACCTTGGTGGACAGGCCCTCACCGACGCCAAAGGCGCGCATGCCTTTTTTGATATGCACGATGTTGGCGGGGATGGCGATGCGGCCGTCGGCCACGCGCTCGCGGATGTACTCGGGGTCGCGATGCTCGCGCTCGGCGACTTCTTTCATCTGCGGCGTGATTTGCCCGGCGCGGGCGAAGTCGATTTGCGTGACGAGCTTGGGCTCGGTCTGTGTGCTCATTGGCACGGCTCCCTTCGTTGGCATTACCCATATCAGGTTTGCGGGTCAGGGCGGGCGCGCCCAATCTCAGCCTGCCGTCTTGTCCTGCAAGCTCCCCGTTATGTCATGGGCTCAAGTATAGCCTGAATGGGTACGATTGGGCCAACGAGCGTGCTTGCGGGGAGGCGAACATGGAAGACAAGCATCTATATCGAGAGACGCAATGGGATGTATCGGCCGAGGAAAGCCGTGCGCACCATGGCCTTGTCGCGATTGGTTTTGCGGTGCTTGCCGTGCTGGTGATTGCCTTTTGTATTTGGACGTTTGGCGGTCGCGGCGGCGCTGGCTGGGAGTTCGAGGTTGATGATAGCCTACCGATTATGACGGTGAGGAGTACTGGCGGTAATGCCAATACGCTCGCCGTTCCGGGCGATTATTGGTACCCGCGCGATGAGTTTGTGCAGTTGCAGCTGAGTGGTGGGTCCATTCCAGGTGAAGAAATCGAACGCGTGACGTTTGATGCGGCGCTCAAAACGCTGACGGTGAAGCTCAAAAATCAAGGAGACGTTCCCACGACGATGGATATCGCGCTGACGGAATGGCGCCTGGAGCCCCCGTCGGGCGTCAAAGTGTCCGAGGTGGAGCACGTCAAGATTACCTATCAGGACGGCTTGACAAATGAAATTGCCAAAGCCGACGGCTTGGCGGAATAGACGCCGTGCCTAGGTAGCACATTCAAAGTAGCGGTGGTCCTACAAGGCCTGTTCGTTCAGGAAGACCAAAGTGTTTTTATTTGAAAGTTCGGGAAAGTGACGATAACCAACGTCGAACGCGGTGAGCCCGCTTACATCCTCGAGCTTGTTTTCTGCCATCCACCGCACCATGGAGCCGCGCGCCTTTTTGCTGGCGGTCGACCGTTGGATGGGCTTCCCGTTGCGGATACCCTCGCCAAAGAGGCATGTGACGGCCGTGGCGTCGCCCGCGAGGTGGGGCAGAACGGCTTTGGCATACTCTACGCTGGCGAGGTTGACGATCGTGGTGTTTGAGTCCGCCGGGGCGATAGCCCGCGCGAGCTTGTCGCTCCAAAACGCGTAGAGGTCTCGGGCATCGTCAACGGCGAGCTTCGCGCCCATCTCCAGCCGATACGGTTCGACGGCATGAAAGGGACGAACGCACCCGTAGAGGCCGGAGAGGATCCATAGATGGTCTTGTAGCCATGCGAGCTGCGCGGAATCCATCACCTCGGGCGCCATGCTCTGGTATTGAATGCCGTGATAGGACATGACGGCAGGGGAGAGGTGACGGGCGAGTTCGGGATTGTCGAGATTGCCGTTTTTCAGGATGGGCCCGAACTCATGCAGGGTGTTGAGGCAAGGCCCCAGCAGTTTGTCACTCACGTTCCATAGCGCTTGCAGGCCGCCGCTGCCTTCATTTCGTTCGATATCTAGCAGTGCGCGGTGGAGGCGAGCCGTCTCGTGCGCAAAAGGTGGAATGCCCAGGACTTCAAAAGCATCTTGGGCCGCGCGCATCTGCTTGGCGGGCGAAATGATGACCTGCAGCATGGACTCTCCTCTGCCAAAAAGGAAGTTGCGGTGGAATACGGTCTGTTTGGGCCGTTTATGGGCCAGTTTAGTCCGTATTTCACCGCAACTGATGAAGGGCTGGTTAGGCGCGCTCGATGAAGGCCTTGTAGCCGCGATAGGCCTCGTAGATATCGGCCTTGTTGGCGACCTCCCACAGGGCGTGCATGGACAGGACGGCAACGCCGGAGTCGATGACGTTCATGCCATACTCGGCCATGATGTAGGCGATGGTGCCGCCGCCGCCCGCGTTGACGCGGCCGAGCTCGCAGGTCTGGAAGTCCACGCCGGCCTCGTCCATGATGTCGCGGACGAGGGCCACATACTCGGCGTCGGCATCGTTGGAGCCGCCCTTGCCGCGGCTGCCCGTGTACTTGTTAAAGCACAGGCCGCGACCCATAAAAGCTGCATTCTTAGTCTCGAACTTACCGGCATAGCCCGGGTCAAAGCCGGCGGACACGTCAGAGGAGAGCATGCGGCTGCGGGCGAGTGCGCGGCGCAGGGCCAGCGGGCTGCTCTCGCCGGCGAGCGTCATGATCTCGGCGACGGTGTTCTCGAAGAAGCGGCTCGTCATGCCGGTGGCGCCCACGGAGCCGATCTCCTCCTTGTCGACGATGAGCGTGATGCTCGTGCGCTCGACGTCTGCCACGTTGATCTGAGCGAGCATGGAGGGGTAGGCGCAGACGCGGTCATCGTGGCCATAGCCCAAAATCATGGAGCGATCGAGACCCATGTCGCGGGCGGGGCCGGCGGGCACGACCTCGATCTCGGCGGAGAGGAAGTCCTCCTCCTCGACGTCGTACTGCTCCTTGAGGATATCCAGGAACATCTGCTTGACGGGCTCCTTGGGGGCGTCCTTGTCGTCCTCGTCAAACTTGACGGGGCGGCCGCCCACGATCACGTCGAGGATCTCTGCGTCGACGGCGTCCTTGGCGGGCTTGGCCATCTGCTCGCTCGAGAGGTGGATCAGCAGGTCGGAGATGGTAAAGACCGGGTCGTCGGCCTTGTCACCGATGTTGATGTCGACGGTGGTGCCGTCCTTTTTGCAGATGACGCCTACGAGTGCGAGCGGGGAAGCGACCCAGTGGTAGCTCTTGACGCCGCCATAGTAGTGCGTGTCGAGGTAGGCCATGTCGCCGGCCTCGAAGGCGGGATTCTGCTTAAGGTCCAAGCGCGGCGAGTCCACGTGGGCGCCCAGGATGTTAAAGCCCTGCTCGAGCGGGGCGGTGCCAAGGTTGACGAGCATAAGGTCCTTGCCGTGGTTGGCGGCGTACACCTTGTCGCCTGCCTTGAGCTCGCGGCCCTCGGCGATCACGGTCTCCAGGTTGACGTAGCCCGCCTCCTCGGCCATCTTGATGCCGGTCTTGACGCACAGGCGCTCGGTCTTGTTCTCGCTCAAAAACTGCTTATAGCCGCGGCAAAGCTCCTCGAGCTCCTCGATCTGCTGTGGCGTGTACTTTTTCCATGCGCAGGGACGCTCCATGACGCAGGCTCCTTTCGGATCGATCGTGCTGGTTAATGTACCGTGAGCCATCGTATCATGCGTGGGCGCGCGGTGGCGGAGGAGCTTGATGTGCGGTGGCCGCGAGGCGGGGAGCGTGTAAACTGGTGGGAGCAAATCGTGCCCAGCCCAAAGCGAGGTATTCAATATGTCTGACAAGCGCCGCACCTTTGCCGTTATCGACGGCAACTCGCTCATGCACCGCGCCTTCCATGCCGTGCCGCCTACCATGAACGCGCCGGACGGTCGCCCCACCAACGCGATCTTTGGCTTTCTGAACATGTTTCTCAAGATGATCGACGCCTTTAACCCCGACGGTGTGGTCGTGGCGTTTGATAAGGGCAAGCCGCGCGTGCGCATGGAGATGCTGCCGCAGTATAAGGCGCAGCGCCCGCCCATGGACCCCGACCTGCACGCGCAGTTCCCCATGATTAAGGAGCTGCTCGCTGCGCTCAACGTGCCGATTTTGCAGTCCGAGGGCTGGGAAGGCGACGATATCCTGGGCACCATGGCGCGCCTGGGCGAGGAAGCCGGCTGCGACATGCTGCTGGTGACCGGCGACCGCGACATGTATCAGCTCGTGACCGAGCACGTCAACGTGGTCTCGACCCGCAAAGGCCTGTCCGACGTGGCGATTATGACGCCCGAGAGCGTGGACGACCTGTATCACGGCATTACACCGGCGCTCGTGCCCGATTTTTACGGCCTGAAGGGCGATACTTCCGACAACATTCCCGGCGTGCCGGGCATCGGCCCCAAAAAGGCGAGCGCGCTCATCGCGCAGTACGGCAGCTTGGACGAGGTCATCGCACATGCCGACGAGGTCAAGGGCAAGATGGGCGAGAACCTGCGTGCGCATATCGACGATGCGCTGCTGAGCCGCAAGGTCGCAGCCATTCGCACCGATGCGCCTGTCGAGCTCGACTTTGATGCAACGTCCTTCCCGGCGTTTTCTGCCGACGAGGTGTCCGCGGCGCTGGGCACGCTCGGCATCACGGCCATGCAGAACCGTTTCCTCTCGCTGATTGGCGGCGAGGGTGGGGCTGCGGGCGCTGCCAGCACGTTCGAGATGCCTGCTGTTTTGCGTGCCGCCGCCGGCGATGCCGAGGCGCTTGCTGCTGCCGCCGCCGAGGTCGCTCGCGCGATTGATGCGGGCGAGTGGATTGCCGCTGTGGTGGACGATGACAAGGAGGAAGGCGCACTTTTTGGCCTAACGCGTACACTGTGGCTGGCGACGTCCAAGGGGCTGTTTGCGCTCGAGGAGGGCGACGGCGCTACGCCTGCCGAGGTCGATGGCTTTAACGTTGCCCATGGCGTGATCGCCGGTGTGCTCGCGCGCCTGTTTATGGAAGGCCGTGTGGCGAGCCCGGATATGAAGGCGCTGCTGCATGAGCTTTCGCCCATCGATTCTTCTGAGTCCGAGCTCATGGATCCGCTGGCCGTTGACTCCACGCGCATCTTCGATACCGTGGTCGCTGCCTACCTGCTGGATTCCGACCGCTCCGAGTTTGATGAGGCGTATCTGGCCGATACCTATCTGCAGATGGCGCTGCCTGCGGCGCGCGGTGCGGAGGGTGCTGGCGAGGACGCTCCTGCGCCTGCCGCCCGCACTGCGGCCCTGACGCTGGCGCTCGTGGCGCCGCTGCGCGACCGCATGGCCCGCGAGAACGCCGCCAACGTGTTCGATGGCATCGAGATGCCGCTCGTGCCGGTGCTTGCCAAGATGGAGCGCGCGGGCATGCTCGTGGACCCCGATCGCCTGCATAGTCTGTCCGAGGGTTTGGCGACCCAGATTGCCGAGGTCGAGCGGAGCATTCGCGACCTGGCCGGTGACGAGACCTTTAACATCGGCAGTCCCATGCAGCTCTCGCACGTGCTGTTTGACGTGATGGGCCTTCCGACCAAGGGCCTCAAAAAGACCAAGCGCGGCTATTATTCGACCAACGCCAAGGTACTGAGCGACCTTGCCCGTGACCACGAAATCGTGCGTCTGATCTTGGACTGGCGTGAGAAGTCCAAGATCAAGTCCACCTATCTGGACACACTGGGCCCGCTGCGTCGCGGTGACGGTCGCGTGCACACTACGTACAACCAAACCATCACGGCGACGGGTCGTCTTTCCTCGAGTGACCCGAACTTGCAGAACATCCCGACGCGCTCGGAGCTGGGCCGTACCGTCAAGACGGCGTTTTCGGCAGGCGAGGGAAGCGTCTTTTTGGCGGTGGACTACTCGCAGATCGAGCTGCGTCTGTTGGCGCATCTCTCGGGTGACGAGCACCTGGTGCGTGCCTTTAACGAGGGCGAGGACTTCCATGCCGAGACAGCCGCGCGCGTGTTTGGCGTACCGGTGTCCGAGGTAACGCCCGATTTGCGCAGCCGCGCCAAGGCCGTGAACTTTGGCATCGTGTACGGTCAGCAGGCCTACGGCCTGTCGCAGTCGCTGCATATCTCGATGGCCGAGGCACGCGACATGATCGACCGCTACTACGAGGCATACCCGGGCGTGCGCACGTTCCTCGACAACGTGGTGGCACGTGCCAAGCAGACGGGCTACGCCGAGACCATGTACGGCCGCCGTCGCCATATTCCGGAGCTCAAGGCCAAAAATCCGCAGCTCCGCGGTTTTGGCGAGCGCACGGCCATGAACCACCCCATGCAGGGAACCGCGGCCGACATCATCAAGATCGCGATGGCCCGCGTAAGCCGCCGCCTGGAAGAAGAGGGCTTTGCCGCCCACATGATTCTGCAGGTACACGACGAACTGGACTTTGAGTGCCCCGTCGACGAAGTCGAGCGCCTCACCGCCATGGTCCGCGACGTCATGGAGCATGTGGTGGAGCTCCGCGTACCGTTAATCGCCGAAGCTTCGACTGGAGTGACCTGGGCAGACGCCAAGTAAGGGCATGACCACAATTCCAAAGTAATACAAAATCAGAAGGACGCCCCTCATCAACAAGGAGCGTCCTTCGTTCAATAAAAATCAGCCAAAGTATCTAGGCGCCAAGACGTCATCCAAGCGGCAAGCAAGTCACCGCAGGACCTGGCCGGGCGAGCAACGTTAACGAGCCGCCAAGATGGCATCGATGAGCGTCAGTACGCCCCCGTCGTTGTTGCTCGGAATGCGCCACTTGGCGTGCGCGTTCATATGCTCTTCGGCATTGTCCACGATATAGCTATGCCCGACGCGCTCCAACATGGGGATGTCGTTGTAGGTATCGCCCACGGCGGCGGCATCGGCGATATCGATGCCGAGTTGCTCGCACAGGTGCGCGACGCCCGAACCCTTGTCGACGCCCAGGTTCATAAAGTCGATCCACTCGCGGCCGGCATTGGTGACGTAGAGCTGGTCCGAGAACGCGGGGTTATAGTCCTCGCGAAATGCGGGCTCGGCATCGTAGGCGGGGAAGAAGATCGAGATCTTGTTGGAGTCGACGTCGAGGCCCTCAAAGGTATCGACGTAGTTGATCGTGTTGTAGTAAACGCTGAGCTCGTCGTGGTATTGGTGGTCGCGAGCAAGCACGTAAAACTCGTCGAAGCAGCACAGGACGGGGACAGCGCGCGGATCCTCCGAGGCGCGGCTCAAGACCTGCTGATACAGCGCCACATCGATAGTGCTCTTATAGATATAGTTGCCGCGGTAGATCACGCAGGCTCCGTTATCGGGGCAGAAAGCAAGGCGGTTTTTGATGCCCTCGAACATCTCCTCGAGCTTGGGGGCAGGACGTCCGCTGGCGGGGCAGAACACGATGCCAGCCTCGGCGAGCTTTTCCAGGCGCTCATCGAGGCCCTGGGGCAGTACGCGCTCGTCGGTCAGCAATGTCTTGTCCATATCGACGGCAAGGATCTTGATGTTGCCGATAGCGGCGTCCGATTCGTAAGTTTGCATAAAAGCGCCTTTCCGTTTCTAAATTGTTTCGGGCGGAATAACCCTCCGGTTGGTAATCGAGCGTATTTTCGCAGGAACGAAGCCTGTTTGCATCACGATTCACAAAGTAATGAAAAAACTTTTCAGAAATTTGAATTTGTCGCTTGTACTGCGGGCACTTTAGCGTAATATAGCGACCATCGAAAACGGAGACGGAAAAACAACCGCTTACCGAGGAAAAGGTACCGTTTGCGATATTTGAATTGCGCCCGGCGATATGTGAAAGGAGAGGCAGATGCAGTTCGTAAAGATCATCACCACTGCAGACAATGCCATCCGACGCCAGCGCGCAATTTCCCGACGACGATAACAATCGTCTCTGTCCGCATGGGGCGAATTGCCTCAACAGAGTCATTTTGAGGTCGTTGGGTTTTAGCACGATATTGCTGCATGTTTCTAGGGCATGTATGTGCTGATTTTTGCTTTTTAACCTGATATTGCACGGTATTTGACCTTGAAATGACTTGCAACTGACCGATGTTCTAACTAGCTACCAAGGGCGAAAGGAAACAGCCATGAGCAAGGAAAAAGTCGTTCTCGCATATTCTGGTGGCCTTGATACATCCGTATGTGTCAAGTGGCTCCAAGACGAGAAGAATCTCGATGTCGTTTGCGTCTGCGGCAACGTGGGCCAGGAGGAGACCGGCCTGGACGCCAAGAAGCAGAAGGCACTCGACCTGGGCGTTCTCGATTGCCAGGTGCTCGACCTGCGCGACGAATTCTCCGATGAGTTCCTGACTAAGGCCATCGCCGCCAACTCCATGTATGAGAACAAGTACCCGCTGCTCTCCGCCCTGTCTCGTCCGCTGCTCGCCAAGAAGCTCGTCGAGGTCGCTCACGAGTTTGGTGCGACCTACGTTGCCCATGGCTGCACCGGCAAGGGTAACGACCAGGTTCGTTTTGAGGCTGCCGTCAAGGCCCTCGATCCCGTGCTTAAGGTTATCGCTCCGGTTCGTGAGTGGGATCTGAAGTGCCGCCCCGACGAGGTCGCCTATGCCCACGCCCACAACGTGCCGGTTCCCGAGGGTGCCAACGACAACCCCTATTCCATCGACGACAACCTGTGGGGTCGCGCCATTGAGTGCGGCCATCTGGAGGATCCCTGGAACGAGCCGCTCGACGACGCTTGGGTTATGACCAAGAATCCCGAGGACACGCCCGACATCCCGACCTACACCGAGATTGAGTTTGAGGCCGGCAAGCCCGTCGCCGTCGACGGCAAGAAGATGAAGCTCTCCGAGATCGTCATCGCCCTCAACAAGATTTCGGGCGACAACGGCTTTGGCCGTCTCGACCTGGTCGAGGACCGTCTGGTGGGCCTCAAGAGCCGCGAGTGCTACGAGGTTCCCGGCGCCCTGACGCTTATCACCGCCCATAAGGCGCTCGAGGACATTTGCGTTGAGGGCGATCTGCTCAAGACCAAGATCAAGCTCGAGCAGGATTGGGCTACCGCCGTGTACAACGGTCAGTGGTATAGCCCGCTCAAAAACGCGCTCGACGCCTTTATGGCTGACACCCAGAAGTTCGTGACCGGCACCGTCCGTCTGAAGTTCTTTAAGGGCAACTGCCACGTTGTCGGCCGCAAGAGCCCCTTTAGCCTCTACGACTACGGTCTGGCCACCTACGACCGCGACACTACGTTTGACGAGAAGGCCAGCGCCGGCTTTATCGAGATCGACACGCTGTCGCTCAAGACGTGGGCTAAGGTCCAGGGTCCCAGCTCCGCTGCCGCCCAGGCCTAAGGCTTTTCCTTCCCTTGGTATCCGCGCGGCCCATCCGCGTGATACAAAACGGGCGCACGGGGTCCCTACCTTTCGTTATGCTTGCTGACACTTCTTAACATCGGTGGCCCCTACGTTCCGCCCGCATATATGATGCCGCATCTGCGGCTGAGTCCGAGCCCCGCCGGGGTTGTCCGGCGGGGCTCCTTCTATCAATTTGGCGGCTCTGCGCCTATATATATGAGGAGTATCCATTATGTTCAATGCTATCGCGCATGCTTTACTTGCCCTCGCGCCCGAGTTCGATGCTGCAAGGGTCGAGGACGTCCCTATGAGCCTGAAGGCCTGGATCGATGGTTCGCAGGGCAACATCCGGAGGGAGACGTTGGGCGCCAAGTGCATGGCGCGTCACTTCTTTGCAAATTAGCTACATGGCTCCGCACACGGTGGGGAATGTGTAAAACTAGCGGTTGAAAAATCGCTTTAGCGATATGGCGCATTGCTTTGGGCGCTTGTTTTGGTATTTGGAGAAAGGGGACGGTTCCATGGCTCTTTGGGGCGGTCGTTTTGAGGCAGGCGTGGCCGAGGTCACGCAGGAGTTTGGCGCGTCGCTGCCGGTCGACAAACATCTTTATAAGCAGGATATCGCCGGCTCTAAGGCACATGCCAAGATGCTGGCCGCCCAGGGCATCATCACTGCCGAGGACGAGCAGGCGATCTCCGAGGGCCTGATCGGAATTGAGCAGGATATCGATGCCGGTAACTTCACCTTCGATATCAACGACGAGGACATTCATATGTCCATCGAGAGCGAGCTGACGCGCCGCATCGGCGAGGCCGGTAAGCGCCTGCATACCGGGCGTTCGCGCAACGACCAGGTTGCGACCGATACGCGCCTGGGCGTCAAGGCGCTCGCCAAGGAGCTCATGGAGGCCAATCTTTCGCTTCGCCATGTGCTGGTGGATGCCGCTAAGAAGTACGACAAAGTGATTCTACCTGGCTACACGCACATGCAGCATGCTCAGCCCGTGCTGCTGTCGCATCATCTGCTGGCGTATTCCTGGATGTTCGCGCGCGACTTTACGCGCCTGAAGGCCGCCTTTGATGCCGCCGACAACTGCCCGCTGGGTGCTGCCGCGCTTGCCGGCACGAGCTATCCGCTCGATCGCCAGATGACGGCTGCCGAACTTGGCTTTGCGGGTGTGATCCCTAACTCGCTCGATGCGGTTTCCGACCGTGATTTCCTGCTCGATCTGCATTACGCCGGCTCCGTCATGGCCATGCACCTGTCGCGTCTTTCCGAGGAGATTGTGCTGTGGTCGAGCTCCGAATTCGGCTTTATCACGCTTTCCGACTCCTATTCCACCGGCTCGTCCATCATGCCGCAGAAGAAGAACCCCGACTTTGCCGAGCTTATCCGCGGCAAGAGTGGCCGAGTCTATGGCAACCTGGTGCAGCTGCTTGTAACCATGAAGGGCCTGCCGCTTGCTTATAACAAGGACTTGCAGGAGGACAAGGAGGGTGCGCTCGATACCGCTCACACGCTCATGCAGTGCCTGTCCGTTATGGCCGGCATGATTTCGACTTGGACCGTCAACGAGGATGCCATGGCGCGCGAGTGCGGCGTGGGGCACCTTGCCGCCACCGACGTTGCCGACTACCTGGCTAAGCGCGGCTTGCCATTCCGCGAGGCGCACGCTGTGGTGGGGCACCTGGTCCTGATGTGTGAGAAGCGCGGCTGCAATCTTGAGGACCTGCCGTTTGAGGTGTTCCAGGAGGCGAGCCCGCTTTTTGAGCGCGATATTACCGAGGCGCTCGACATCCCGTCGATCGTTGCCGCGCGCACGACCGAGGGCGGCACCGCTCCTGCCGCCGTTGCCGTGCAGCTGCAGCGTGCCGAGGCGCAGCTCGTGGCCGATGAGGACGTGGTTGGATCGCTGACCAAGGTCGTCGAGATGGGCCACGGAGCTAATTAGCTTATTGGATGCGTCTGTCTGGTGTGTTCATCATATCTTGCCTTTACGGGTGCCCGCTACGGTGGGCACCCGTTTTGTTATAGAGAAGGAAGGGGCTTGTCGAGAACTTCTGTAGGACCTTTGGGCAGGTTGTGAAGGGGGGTACGTTCACAGGCGGCAACCGACCGTCCGCTCGGTTCGGTGCGGTTGATGGGCAGTCGGATGGTACTCTAGTCGGGCTTCGAAACAGAAGTGACACATATGGAACGCTTCAATTAATTGCAGCGCTTCAATAAACATCTTTTTGTTTAACTGCAGCTAAAACTCTGTTACGATGCAGTCCAGGCGAGTGCCGGAATGGGACTTGGGCACGCGCGAACCTACTTGAAAGGCTACCTTATGGCTATCGAGAAGACCTTCATCATGATTAAGCCTGACGCCGTGCGCGATCGCAAGATCGGCGAGATCGTTACTCGCATTGAGCGCAGCGGCCTTGTCATCGAGCGCATGGAGATGACCACGCTCGAGCGCGCTACCGTCGAGGAGCACTACGCTCATCTGGCCGACAAGCCTTTCTTTGGCGGTCTCTGCGACTTTATGACGAGCGGTCCGGTCGTCAAGATGGTCGTTTCCGGTCTTTCTGCTGTCTCCAAGATGCGCACTCTTATGGGCGCTACCAACCCGCTTGATGCTGCCCCCGGCACCATCCGCGGCGACTTCGCTGTCGATGTCAACGCCAACGTGATTCACGGCTCCGACTGCCTGGAGAACGCCGAGATCGAGATCAAGCGCTTCTTTGGCTAAACCAGCTTTGACTCCTTAAAGCTGTTAGCGTGTGGCTTAGGCGCCGCGGAACTCCATCCGCGGCGCCCTTTTTATCCCAGTAGATTTTTGGGACATGGCTAGAAATCTACCTTTTGTCGCACATGGACTGCGAAAGGTAGATTTCTAGGCATGCACCAAAAATCTAATAAAGAGCCCCCGCCCGGATTTGCGTTCCGGACGGGGGTTTGCGTTGGCGTATGGCGTTGTAGGTCTTTAAGCTTCGTCGACGACCTTGAGGCCGCGGGTCTGGTCGATCTCGTTGAGGAGATTGACGCGACGCTCGTGACGGCCGCCCTCGAACTCGGCATCGAGCCACTCGTCGACGATCATCTTGGCGAGCTCGGAGCCCACGACGCGGGCGCCAAAGGCGAGCACGTTGGTGTTGTTGTGCATGCGCGAGAGCTTGGCGCTGAAGGGCTCGGAGCACACGACGGCACGAACGCCCTCGACCTTGTTGGCGGCCAAGCTAATCCCGACACCGGTGCCGCAGATCAGGATGCCCAGATCGACGTCGCCGTTGGCTACGGCTTTGCCCACCTTGTAGCCGGCGATGGGGTAATCAAAGCTCTCGGAGGTGTCGGTGCCAAAGTTCACGACCTCGCAGCCGCGCTCCTTCAGGTGCTCGGAAATGATGTTCTTGAGCTCGACGGCGGCGTGGTCGTTGCCGATACCGATCTTCATGAGTGGTTCCTCTCTGGTCCGTGCGGCGGAATTGCTAAAGGTCTTACCGCGTTCGACTGCATGATAGCGCGTCTTTTGCCTAAACACTCGGGCGTTTTTTGGTCAAACGCTTTAGCGGACGCGAACATCAGCCCATCACGAAAAATGCCGCCAATTTGCTTCTGGCGGCCGTCTGCCGGAACTCGACTTGCGGTTTTTGGTGCCTTGTTATCAAATGGAGAAGTTGATACTTGCGAGAGCAACCCGTTATACATGTAGGAGATACCTATGCCTACCGATTCCATCCGTGATACCGCGTTTTGTGATGTTTTGAACCGCGAGCTTGTCTGTGCGCTCGGCTGCACCGAGCCCATTGCCGTTGCCTATGCGGCGGCGCTGGCGAGCCAGACGCTCGGTTGCGAACCCGAACATATGGTTGTTGCCTGCTCGGGCAACATCATCAAGAACGTAAAGAGCGTGACCGTGCCCAACTCGGGCGGTATGCACGGTATTGAGGCCGCGGCCGTGCTGGGTGCTGTGGGCGGTGACGCCAAGAGCGCGCTCGAGGTGCTCGAGAGTGTTGGCGATGCAGACCGTGCTCGCGTGACCGAGCTGCTCTCCGATGCCGACTACTGCGATGTGTCGCTTGTCGAGGGTGTGCCCAACCTCTACATTAAGGTGACTGCCACGGCCGGAGGTCATACTGCGGTCGTCGAGATCACCGACCATCACACCAATGTTACGTGCCATACACTCGATGGCATTCCGGTGTGTGGCAAGTCGGCGGGGGAGTGTGCCGCCTGCGCCGAGCGCGTCGTGGCCGAGCGTGCCGCCGATAACGCCGATACGCCCATGTCGATTGAGTCTATCATTGACTTTATCGAGGACGGCGACATCGAGGGCGCCCGCGCTGCCGTTGAGCGTCAGATTGAGCTGAACGGCGCTATTAGCGCCGAGGGCTTGGCGAACGTTTGGGGCGCCGAGGTGGGCCGTACGCTGCTGGGCGCTCGCGCCGACGACGTCGCCTGCCGTGCGCGTGCGCGTGCGGCCGCCGGGTCTGACGCCCGTATGAACGGCTGTGCGCTGCCGGTCGCCATTGTGTGCGGCTCGGGCAACCAGGGTATTACCTGTGCGTTGCCCGTTATGGAATATGCCGACTACCTGCGCTGCGACCACGAGCGCCTGGTGCGTGCCGTGATGCTGTCTGATCTTATTGCCGTGCATATCAAGAGCTATATTGGTGCGCTCTCGGCGTTTTGCGGTGCTATTTGCGCTGCGTGCGGTGCCGGCGCGGCGATTACCTGGCTGTGCGGTGGCACGCGCGAGCAGATCGGCGCGACGGTCTCCAATACGCTCGGTAACGTGGGCGGCATCGTGTGCGATGGCGCCAAGGCAAGCTGCGCCGCCAAGATTTCCGCTGCCGTTGATGCGGCGATTCTGGGCCACGATATGGCCATGCAGGGCCGCGGCTTCCGTGCCGGAGAGGGCCTGATTCAGGATACGGTGGAAGAGACGATCGCCAGCATGGGCTATGTGGGCCGCGTTGGCATGAAGGATACCGACGTCGAGATCCTCAACATCATGATCGGCAAGACCATCGTCGACTGCTAGGGGCTCTGGGGCACTGCATCTTGTTGTTGAAACTATCGCGCTTGTGGCCGTAAAGCACCTGCCTGCATTGCGGACAGCGAGGATCTCGCGGTATGTCACCAGGTCGTTCTCGCGCTT